>JAYSCT010000025.1:0-40882 GCA_041914785.1 Roseateles sp. | reverse complement strand
CAGGCCTATGCCGACGCCAGCATTGCCGATGGAGATGCCGCCCGCGCCGGCGCCGCCTTCGATGTCGGTACGGCTCCTAGCAGCAACGGTCACGTCCTGCGCCGCACCGGCGGCCACACCCATGGCCGCATCGTTGACCTTGACGCCGTTGTCCAGCCGCGCGACGGTGCCCAGCGTGTAGATGTTGACGGCGGCCGAGCCGGCGCCGGCGGCGCCGTCGGTGGAGATGCCGCCGGAGATGGCGAGGTTGCTGAGCGGCAGGTCGGGCAGCGGGTCGGGCAGGTCCAGCACGGCCGGGATGACCTGGCCGCTGGCGCTGACGGTGGTGGCGTCGCGCGCGGCGAGCTGGGCGCCCGCGCCCACGGTCGCGCTGGTGTGCTCGACGACGATGTTCAAGCCGACGGACGCGCCGACGCCCGTGCCGCCGGTGCTGAGTGCCGCGGCGCCGGCGATGGCCTGCACCTGCGTGCTCTGGTCGGCCACGACATCCAGCTTGCCGGCGCTGGCGCGGATCTGCGCGCCGGCGCCCACGGTGGCGGCCGTGTCCAGCGTGACGATGTTGATGGCGACGCTGCCGGCCACCGAGGTGTCCTTGCCGCCGGCGGCGGCGATGCCCATGCTGCGGAACTCGTGGTCGCCGCTGTCGCCCGGGCGGTCCGCGCGCACCAGCACCGAGCCGCCGCGCAGGTCTGCGTTCGCGCCGACGCTGGCCACGTTGCTGGCGTCGGTCACGCCCAGGCCCACGGCGGCGCCGACGTTGGTGTCCTTGCTCAGGTCGATGGCGTCACCCATGGCCTGCGTGATGACGTTGTAGTCGGCCTGCGCGTCGACGCTCAGCGCGCCGCCCGCCGTCAGCTTCACACCGTCGGCCACGCTGGCCGTGTTGTCGGTGACGAGCACCTGCACCACCAGCGCCGCCGCCACGCCGGTGCCCGACGAGCCCTGCCCGCCGGTCTCGCCGCTGGTCTGGGTGTTGGCGGCGTCAACCTGGTCGTTGCTCTTGGGCAGCGTGCGGTCGCCGCCGTTGTTGGGGTTGTTGTTGACCTGGTTGTCGGCTTCCTTGTCGGAGCTGCGGCCGCCGCTGCTGTTGCCGGATGCGCTGGCCTTGGCCGTGCCGGTGGCCAGCACCGTGTTGCCGGACGACACCTCGGCCGCGCCGCCGGCCGCCACGCTGCGGGCCAGCCGCGCGCTGACATCGCCGTCGATGACCGTGACGACGACGGACGCGCCCACGGCCGTGTCCTTGCCGGCGGCCTCGGCCTTGGCGCTGCCGGTGACCTGGTCGAGCCGGAAGGCGCGCACCGCGGCGTCGCCGCCGACCGTCAGCGTGCCGCTGTCCGTGCCGGCGTAGGCCCGGGTATCGCTGGTGTCGACCGTGACGGCCGCGGCCACGCCGACGCCGGTGTCGCCCTTCGCGCCGTTCTCGGTCTCGGTGGTGATCGTGTCCTGCGCCGTCGACGAGACGGTCATGGACGCGACGTTGCCGGCGATCTGCGCGCCGTCGGCCAGCGTCGCGTCGAGGTTGCGGTCGACGACGTTGACGGCGACGGACGCACCGACGCCCACGTCGCTGCCGCCGGCCTGGCCGCCTTCGTCCTCGGGCACGGCCCTGGCCGTGTCGCTGGCGGTGGAGACCGTGATGGCCTGCAGCGCGCCGCCGGAGTCGGCGCCAGCCAAGGTGGCACTGCCGCTGAACTGCGCCTTGGTGTCCTCGTTGACGATGTTGATGGCCACCGAGCCGGCCACGCCGATGTCGCCGCCGCCGGCGCCGCTCTTGGCGCTGGCCAGCGTCGTGTGCGTGGTGTCGCCGCCGACGTTGGTCATCGTCGCGCCCAGCTGCAGGCCGTCGGCCGTGATGGCCACGCCGCTACCCACCAGCGCCTCGTTGGTGGCCGCCGCGTAGTTCACCCCCACGGCGGCGCCCACGCCGGTGCCGCCGTCGCTGGTCGTCGCGCTGCCGTCGGCAATCGTCTGCACGTCGGTGTTGGCGCTGGACTGCACCGACACGTTCTTCGTCGGCGTGCTGATCGTGCCGGCGCTGATCTGCGCGCGGCTGGTGGTGTCGGTGATGTTGACGCCCACGGCGGCGGCGACGCTGACGGTCTCGCTGCTGCCGCTGTCGCCGCTGGTGGTGTCGGTGCTGGCGACGCCGGCCGACGGCGTGGCGGCGCTGCTGCTGGAATTACGCGCACCACCGGAGTTGGCGGCGGAGTTGCCCAGGTTGCGGCCGGCCGCGGTCTTCTGGTTGACGCCGTCGTCGTCGGCCGAGCTGCTGCTGTCGTCCTGCTCGCCGCCCACGGCGCTGGCCTCCGCCTTGGCGGTGGTGGCGACCTGGCTGGTGCCGGCCACGCTGACGGCACCGGTGCTCGTCACCGAGCGGGCCAGTTCGGCATTGGCGCGGTCCAGCTCCACGTTGACGGCCACGGCGGCGCCGACGGCGGCGTCTTCCTTGCCCTCGGCCTTGCCCTTGGCGGTGGTGTTGTTCGTGGCCCGCAGGTCGGCCGTGATGGCGAGGTCGCCCGTGCTGTTCAGCGTGCCGCCGGTTCCCAGGCGCGCGATGCTGTCCTGGTTGGCCACCGTGACGGCGACGACCGGTGCGACGGCCGTGCCGCCCTTGGCGCCGCCCTCGGCCTGCGTCGTGATCGTGTTCTGCAACGCGGACGAGATCGTCAGCGCGCCGGCGCTGGCCAGGCCGGCACCGTTGAGCACCTCGGCGCGGGCGATGTGGTCGGCCACGTTGACGGCGATGGACGCACCGACGCCGGTGTTCTGCGCATCGACCTGCAAGCCGGAGTCGGTGGGCGTGGCCTTGGCCGAATCGTCGTGGGTGGTCCTGGCGGTGACGCTGCTGGCGCCCGCGCCCGCCTGTGCGTTGCCGGCCAGCTCGGCCGTCGTGCGGTCCACCGCCACGTTGACGGACAGCGAGCCCGCCACGCCGGTCTTGGCGCCGCCGGCGCCGCTCTTGGACTCCGCCGCGGTCGTGTGCGTCGCGCCGTCGCCCGACGCACCGGGCATGCCGGCCGTGATGTTCAGCCCCTGGCTGTTGATGCTGCTGCCGCCCAGCACGCGCGCCTCGTTGGTGCTGAGGCCCACGTTGACGGCCACGGCGACGCCGACGCCGGTGTCGTTGGGGTTGTCCTCGTCCTTGGCGCGGGTGCTGCCGTCGGCTTGTGCCTTGGCGTCGTTGTCGGCCGTGCTGGCCACGGTGACGGCGCCGCTGGACGCGATGGACGCGCCGGCCACGGTGGCGCTGGCCGTCGCGTCGGCGATGTTGACCGCCACGGCGGCGGCCACACTGACCGTGCCGCCGCCCGTGCCCTCGGCCGACGGCGTGGCCGTGCTGGACGAGGAGTTGCGCGCGCCGCCGCTGCCGGCGGCCGAGTCGCCCAGGCCGCGCACGGCGGCGTTCTGGTCGTTGACCGCATGGTCGTCGCTGGACGAGCTGCTGTCGTCCTCCTTGCCGCCCACCGCGCTGGCCTTGGCGCTGGCCGTCGTGTCGGTGTCGCTGGCCGCGGTGATGGCGACGCTGGTGGTGCCGGTGAGGTTGCGGTTGACGCTGGCGCGGCTGTGGTCGAGCTCCACATTGACAGCCACGGCAGCGCCGACGGCGGCGTCCTTGCTGCCTTCGGCCTTGCCCTCGGCCTGGGTGGTGTTGGTGGATTTGAGGCTACTGGCGACGGTGACGGTTCCGGTCGCGTTGACCGCGCTGGCGCCGGTGCCGATGCGGGCGATGGCGTCCTGGTTGGCCACGGTGACGGCCACGACGGGCGCCACGGCGGTCTCGCCCTTGGCGCCGCCCTCGGCCGTCGTCGTGATGGTGTTCTCCAGCGTGCCGCTGACCGCCAGCGCGCCGCTGCTGCTCACGACAGCGCCGTCGGCGATCTCGCCGCGAACGATGAGGTCCGGCACGTTGACGGCCACGGAAGCGCCGACGCCGGTGTTCTTCGCGTCCGCCTGCACGCCGGAGTCGGTGGGCGTGGCGCTGGCGGTGTCGGCATGCACGGTCTTGGCCGTGACGCTGCTGGCACCGCTGCCGGCGTTGACGTTGGCGCCGGAGGCGACCTCGGCCGTCGTGCGGTCCACCGCCACGTTGACGGCCAGCGCGCCGGCGATGCCGGTCTTGGCGCCGCCCGCGCCGCTCTTGGCCGTGGCCGCGGTCGTGTGTTTGCCATCGCCGCCGGCGGCCATGCCGGCCGTCACGTTCAGGCCCTGGCTGTTGATGACGCTCGTACCCAGCACGGTGGCCGTGTTGGTGTTGAGGCCCACATTGACGGCCACGCCGACACCGACGCCGGTGTCGTTGGGGTTGCTCGCGTCCTTGGCGCGGGTGCTGCCGTCGGCCGTGGCCTGGGCGTCGGCGTCGCTGCTGCTGCCGACGCTGACGGCGCCCGTGGCCGTGACCGTGCCGCCGCCCAGCGTGGCCGCGGCGGTGCTGGCCGCGATGTTCACGGCCGCCGCCGCGGCGACGCTGACGGTGCCGCCGCCCGTGCCCTGCGCCGACGGCGTGGCCGTGCTGGACGACGAGTTGCGCGCACCGCCGGCGGCCGCTGCCGCATCGCCGGTGCCGCGGGCCGCGTTGTTCTGGTCGTCGACGGCGTGGTCGTCGCTGGCCGAGTTGCCGTCGTCCTCCTTGCCGCCCACGGCGCTGGCCTTGGCGCTCGCGGTGCTGGCCGTCTGGCTGGCGGCCGAGACGCCCACCGTGCCGGTGGTGCTGACGCTACGGTTCAGGCTGGCGGTGCTGTGGTCCAGCTCCACGTTGACGGCCACGGCTGCACCGACGGCGGCGTCCTTGGCGCCCTCGGCCTTGCCCTCGGCCTTGGTCGTGTTGGTGGACTTCAGGCTGCTGCCGACGGCCAGGCTGCCGGACGTCGTCGTGGCCGCACCGGTGCCGATGCGGGCGATGGCGTCCTGGTTGGCGACGGTGACGGCGACGACGGGCGCGACGGCTGTGCCGCCCTTGGCACCGCCCTCGGCGGTCGTCGTGATGACGTTCTCCAGCGTGCCGCTGACGGTCAGCGCACCGCTGCTGCTCACGGTCGCGCCATCGGCGATCTCGCCGCGGGCGATGACGTCCGGCACGTTGACGGCCACGGACGCGCCGACGCCGGTGTTCTTGGCGTCGGCCTGCACGCCCGAGTCGGTCGGCGTGGCGCTGGCCGAGTCGGCGTGCTGGGTGGCGGCGCTGACGGTGCTGGCGCCCGCGCCGGCATTGACGTTGGCGCCGGCCGCGACCTCGGCCGTCGTGCGGTCCACCGCTACGTTGACGGCCAGCGCGCCGGCGATGCCGGTCTTGGCGCCGCCCGCGCCGCTCTTGGCCTCGGCCGCGTTGGTGTGCGTGCCGTTGTGGGTCGTGCCGGCGCGCACGTTGGCGCCCTGGCTGGCGACGACGGCGTCGCCCAGCAGCTTCGCCTCGTTGGTGTTGAGGCCGACGTTGATGGCCACGCCGACGCCCACGCCGGTGTCGTTGGGGTTGCCGGCGTCCTTGGCGCGCGTGCTGCCGTCGGCCACGGCCTTGGCATCGGTGTCGGTCTTGCTGTCGAGGCTGACCGCGCCACCGGCGGTCAGCGTGCCGCCGCCGGCCGTGGCGCGGCTGGTGGCCTGGGCCACGTTGACGGCGACGGCCGCCGCCACGCTGACCGTGCCGCCACCGGTGCCCTGCGCGCTGGGCGTGGCCTGCGACGTGGACGAGTTGCGCGCGCCGGCCGCGTTGGCGGCCGAGTTGCCGCTGTTGCGGGCGGCGGTGTTCTGCTGGTCGACGGCCGCGTCATCGCTGGCGGAGCTGCTGTCGTCCTCCTTGCCGCCGACGGCGCTGGCCTTGCTGCTGGCCGTGCTGGCCGCGCTGCTGGTGGCAGAGATGCCGATGGCGCCGGTGCTCCTGAGGCTGCGCGCCGCGCTGGCCAGGCTCTTGTCGTTCTCGACGTTGACGGCAATGGCCGCGCCGACGGCGGCGTCCTTGGCGCCCTCGGCCTTGCCTTCGGCCTTGGTCGTGTTGGTGCTGGCCAGCGTGCTGTTGACGCCGATGGCGCCGCTGGCGTCGACGAGGCCGCCGGTGCCGATGCGGGCCACGGCGTCCTGGTTGGCCACCGTGACGGCCACGACCGGCGCAACGGCCGTGCCGCCCTTGGCGCCGCCCTCGGCCGTCGTCGCGATGGCCGAGTCGCTCTTGGCGCTCAGCGTCACCGAGCCAGCCGGCGTCAGCGTGGCACCGTTCTCGATCTCGGCGCGGCCCAGGTGGTCGGCCACGTTGATGGCGACGGACGCACCGACGCCGGTGTTCTCGGCCACGGCCCCGCCGCCGTCGGGCAGGGCCTTGACGGTGTCGCCGGTCGTCGAGTCGGCCTCCAGCGTCACGGCGCCGCCGTGCGCGTTGACGACGGCCGTCGGCGCCAGCGTCGCCTCGAACTTGCTGATGCCCACGCCGATGGCCAGCGAGCCGGCCACGCCGGTGTTGCCGGTGGCGGCACCGGAGGTGGCGGTCGTCGTCGCGTCGCTGCGCTGGCCGGCCACGGTCGTCGCGCCGAGCGCCAGGCCGTTGCTGCTGACGCTGCCGCTGCTGACGCGCGCACTGCTGCCCACCTCCGCCACGTTGATGGCGACTGCCGCGCCGACGTTGGTGCTGCCCTTGCTGGCCACGCCGCTGGCGTCGGCCTGCGCATCCAGGTCGGTCTCGTTCTTCAGCGACAGCAGGCCGCCAGTCATGATGTCGGCCGCGCTGCCGACGCGGGCCGTGCTCTGGCCGCCCAGGTGATGGATGGCAATGGCGGCGGCCACGGTGACCGGGCCCTCGCCGCTGCTGGCCTGCGGCGCGCTGCCCGACGCGCCGCGCGCACCGTTGTTGCCGGCGGCCGTGTTGCCGGCGCCCTGCGCGGCGCTGCCCTGCTGGCTGGCGTTGTTGCCGTTGTCCTGCGCGCCGCGCGCGGCGGCCTTGGCCTCGCTGCGCGTCATGCCGGTGTTGCGGCCGGTCAGCAGCACGGCGGCGCCGGCCTGCAGCTTGCCGTCCAGCGCGAGCTCGACGAGCGGCGCCACATGCGTGACGACGACGGAGGCGCCAACGGCGGCGTTGGTCTTGCCGGCCGCGTCACCATGGCCCTTGGCCAGCACGTCGACGGCGCTCTTGGCGTCGCTGGTGAGGCCGTTGATCAGCGTGATGTCGCTGCCGCCCAGGGCGCCGACCTTGGCGTCGGTGTTGACGACGGTCACCGCGACGACCGGCGCCACGGCCGTGCCGCCACTGGCGCCGCCCTTGGCCTCGGTTTCGACGTCGCTGGTCGCGTTCACGTTCTGCGCCAGGCCGCTGCCGGTGAACTTCGCGTTGGCGTCGACCTGCGCGCGCGTCGTCTCGTCGACGACGTTGATGGCCACGGACGCACCGACGCCCGTGCTCTCGCCGGTCGCACCGTTCACCTTGGGCAGCGCGCGCGCCTGGTGGTGCGTGTTGCTGGTGGCGTTGAACGTGACGCTGCCGGTGGCGGTCGCGGTGCTGCCGGCTTCCTGCACGGCCTCGGTGGTCAGCACACCCACGTGCAGCGCCAGCGAGCCGGCCACGGCAACGCCGCTGGTGCTGCCGGCACCGGACGTGGCGATGGCGCCGAAGTTGGCATCCGTCGTCGTGCTGGCCGAGAACGTGGCGCTGGGCGCCGTGAGGGCCGCACCATCGCCCAGCGACGCGCGCGTCGTGCCGTCGATGAAGCTCAACGCGGCGGCCACGCCGACGCCGGGGCTGCCGGTGGCGGCGCTGCCATCGGCCTCGGTGCTGGCGGCGGCGCCGGCCACCGTGGCAGTGGACGACGTGGCCGACACGTTGACAGCGCTGGCGCTCGTCACGCCCGAACCGGCCAGGCGCGCCGTCGTGTCGCCACCCACGTGCGTGACGGCCACGGCGGCGGCGAAGTTCAGCTGGCCGTCGCCGGTCTGCGCGTTGTTGTTGGCGAGCTGCTGCTGGCCCTGCGTGGGCGTGCCGCCGCTGGCGGGCTGCGTGGCGCCACCGGCCGTCGACTTGGCCGATGTGTGGACGGTGCGGTTGGCGGTGGCCGATGCGGTGATGGCGCTGCCCGACAGTACAGCGTTGTCGGTCACATTGACGGACGTGTCGCCGCCCAGCTGCGTGACGGCCACCGTGCCGCCCTTGGCGCCGTTCGCATTGGCACCGGCCGTGCCGTCGGCGATGGCCTCGACATTGGCGGTGTTGGTGGCCGTCAGCACCAGCGCACCGCGGGCCGTCAGCGACGCGCCGCCGCCGACGGTGACGCCCGCCGCGCTGCTGGCGATGACGGAGGCGATGGAGGCATCCTTGTCGGCGGCCGTGCTGTTGGCGTCGGGCTGCGTCGTCGCCTTGGCGGTGACGGTGGAGCTGGAGGCCAGCGTCAGCTTGCCGGCGGTGGCGCTCAGGTTGGTCGCGCCGCCCAGCGTGATCTGCGCGTTCGAGCTGGTCTGCACGAACGCCACCTTGATGAGGTTGCTCGCGTAGCTGGAATCGGTGGTGCTGACATTGACGCTGGTCGTGACGATGAGGCCGATGTCGCCGGCCGTCACGTTGGCGTTGGTCAGGTTGATGGCGCCGCTGGCGTTGCCCAGCAGGTTGAAGCCATCCAGCAGCGTCACGCCGTCGGTGACGGCCTTGGTCACGCCCAGGTAGATGTCACTGGCCTGCAGCGTCACGCCGTTGGCGGTGATGGCTTCCTGCGAGTCGACGCTCAAAGTGCCGGTGCTCGTGTAGCTGCTGGCGAAGACGATGTCGTCGGTGCTCTTCAGGAACAGCGCGGTCGGGTTGTAGAAGTCGGGGCCGCTGCTCTGGAAGGTCAGCGTGTCGTCGCTGACCAGCGGGATGTCGGTACCGCCGTCCAGCTCCACCAGGATGGCGAACGGGCTGGTGGCATTGGTGCCGGCGGCGCCGTCGTCGTAGCCCAGGTCCACCAGCACCTTGTCGCTGATGCCCGGCAGGCCGTTGATGCTGACCTTGACGTTCTGTGTCAGTGCGATCTGCCCCAGCGACATGCCGACCGTGTTGTCCCAGACGCGGATCTGCGGCGTGCCGCCGCTGTAGACGGTCTCGACCTTCAGGTCGCCCGAGTGGACGTTGATGGTCAGCGTGCCGGCGGGCGCGAAGGTGGCCAGCGGGATGGGCGTGTCCGACAGCAGCAGCCTCGGCTCGAGGTGCTCGAACACCAGCTTCTCTCGCACCGGCGTGGGCGTGTCGGGCTTGGATGGCGCTGCCGGGACGGCGGTGTCTGCGCGCTTGTGCAGGCCGTGCTGAAGCTTCTGCCAGAAATTCTTGCGCTTGCCCATGTGCCGTCTCCGCTCACGTCGGTCAACCCGCCGGGGCGCGCGCACACGCGCACGCCGCAACCGGGCGGCTGCCATTGCTCAGATCTTCTGCGCGGCGTGAGAAATTCACGCGGGGCGGCCGTCACCCGTCCGGGCGACAGCACCCCCCAGCCGGGGGGCGCAGCGCCTCACGCCGTGGGAGCCACTGCATCGCTACGCGTAAAAACCCTTGACACGAATCACCGGCAATTGCCCTTGCCGGCGCGCGGCATGGCCTAGGCTGGCGGCCATGGATCGAGTGGACATCGCCGTCATCGGCGCCGGCATCGTGGGGCTGGCTGTCGCGCGCGAACTGGCGCAGCGCGGCCGGGAGGTCGTCGTCATCGAGGCCGGCGGCGCCATCGGCACGGGCATTTCGTCGCGCAACAGCGAGGTCATCCACGCCGGGCTGTACTACCCGGCCGGCAGCCTGAAGGCGCGGCTGTGCGTGCGCGGCAAGGCGCTGCTGTACGAGTACTGCGCGGCGCGCGGCATCGCGCACCGGCGCAGCGGCAAGCTGGTTGTCGCAACGCGGCCGCAGGACGTCGCACGGCTGCAAGCCCTCGCCGCCAGCGGCGCGGCCAACGGCGTGGACGACCTGCGCCTGCTAGGCCGCGCCGAGGCGCTGGCGCTGGAGCCGGCGCTGCAGGCGGCCGGCGCGCTGCTGTCGCCATCCAGCGGCATCGTCGACAGCCACGGGCTGATGACGGCGCTGCTGGCCGACGCCGAGGCCGCCAGGGCGACGCTGGCGCTGGCCAGCCCGGTGACCGGCGGCGAGCGCGATGGCGACGGCTGGCGGCTGCGCGTGGGCGGCGATTTCGAGCTGGGCGCGCAACTCGTCGTCAACGCAGCCGGTTTGTTCGCCGGCCAGGTGAGCGAGGCGCTGGGCGTACCCGCACCACCGCTGCGTTTTGCGCGCGGCCACTATTTCTCGCTGGCCGGGCGGGCGCCGTTCTCGCGGCTGATCTATCCGCTGCCGGTGGACGGCGGACTGGGCGTGCACCTGACGCTGGACCTGGGCGGCCAGGCGCGCTTCGGCCCGGACGTGCAATGGCTGCCCGACACCGACCCGGCGGCACTCGACTACGCCGTGGACCCGGCGCTGGCCCCCGCGTTCGAGGCCGAGGTGCGCGGCTACTGGCCGGGCCTGCCGGCAGGCGCGCTGCAGCCGGCGTACAGCGGCATCCGGCCCAAGCTGAGCGGCCCGGGCGAGCCGGCGGCGGACTTCCGCATCGACACGGGCACGCCCGGCCTGGTGCAGCTGCTGGGCATCGAGTCGCCGGGGCTGACGGCCTGCCTCGCGCTGGCCGAGGAAGTCGCGACGCGGCTCTGAGCATTCGGGCCGAGCGCCGGGCCGCTCCCAAGCCGGCCCGTCATGGCGATGTGCTTGCCGGTCGATCCGGCAAGCATCGCCGTCCCCTCGGGGGACCGGCCAAGGTACGCCTTGGACGAGGGGCCTGTTCAGGCCGTCGTGCTGACCTGCGTGGCCGTCGTCGCCGACGGCTGCAGCCAGTTCTTCGCGATCTGGTCGTAGAGCTTCTGCGCCAGTTGGGCGATCTCGGACGTGGCCGAGCCCTGGGCCGTGTCGTCCGCCCCGGCCTTGGCCAGTTCCTTCAACTGGCCGGCCAGGCGCTCGATCTCGGACACCGTGCCGTCCTGGTTGACGTCCAGCGGGTCGTAGGTCGTCGACATGGCGCTGGTGCTGCCGCTGCTCGCGGCCTGCGGCGGCGGCATGCTGGCGGGCCTTCCTGGAGGAGGCGCGGGCCGGCCGGCCTCAAACTCGGCGCGCGTCAACGCGCCGTCGCCGTCGGCATCCAGCTCGGTGAACACGTCCACCTCGTCGTTGGCCGCGCCGCGCGACTGCGCGAAGTCCAGCGTCGACGGTGGCGGCGGCATCAGCTCGCGCAGGCCCTGGCCGAGTTCGTCCTGCGACAGGCTGCCGTCGCCGTTGCCGTCCATCTGCTTCAACAGTGCGGCGCTGTCGCCGGACTGGCCGCTCAGCGCCCCCTTCGCCAGCATGGACGCCAGCTCGGTGGCGTCGACGCCGCCGCTGCCGTCGCTGTCCACCTTGGCGAACAGGCGCGCTTCATGGTCCGCCTTGCGGCTCTGGCCGCTGCCCCAGGACTGGCTCGCGCCGCCCAGGCCGCGGATTGAGGTCATGGCTGCTCCTTCAAGATGTTGATTCACCCCGCCACCGGGCTCGGCGGCGGGTGAAGTCATTGTTGGGAGCGCAGGTAAGCCGCCCGTAGTCGCTGTGTGTCGCAGCGGACACAAAGCGGGCTTCGATGCGCCGAACTGGTCGGCAACGGCGGCGCAGTTCGCGCGATCAGATCGCCAGCGCCGCGTCGGCCGCCGAAAAGAGCGCGCGCGGCCACAGCGCCAGCCCGCCGGCCAGGCTCCAGGCCTGCGCATGGCCCAGCCGACGCAGCGCCTGCGCGGCCTGCGCGCTGCGGTTGCCGCTGCGGCAGAAGAAGACGATGGGCGTGTCGGCCGGAAGCGCCAGCCAGCGCGCCAGCGCGTCGGGCAGGCCGCTCAGCGCAACGGCCTCGCGGCGCACGGCCGGGCCCAGCTCGGGCGACTGGCCCAGCCGCTGCTCGTAGGGCTCGCGCACGTCCACCAGCCGCAGCGCCGGATGCCGGTCCAGCAGCCCGCGCAGTTTGTCGAAGCCAAGTTCGCTGGATGCCAGACGGCAGCCGCTGTCCACACGCGCTCCGCAGGCGACAGTCTGGTACTCGGTCAGCGCCAGGCCCTGCTCCAGCCTCGCCTTGGCGGCGGCGAAGCCGGCGGCGTCGAGGCGGCCCGCCAGCACGTCGGCCAGCAGCGGCTGCGCCTCGCACTCGACGGCCAGCGTCGTCGCGAAGCGGTCGTCATAGTCGTGGCCGGGCAGCAGCAGCGTGTGCGGTCCGGTGGCCTGCGCCAGCCGCACCAGCGACGCGGCGTACTCCTGCGGCGCGCTCTGCGCGAAGTCGCTGCGGCCCAAGGCCCCGGGCATGACGGTGTCGCCGACGAACACCTGGCGCAGGCCGCCGGCGTCGTGCAGCAGGTAGGCCGTCGAGTCCTGCGTGTGGCCGGGTACGGCCAGCCTTGTCAGCGTCAGCGTACCCAGCGTCAACGCCTCGGCGTCATGTGGCCAGCCGAGGCTGTCGACATCGCCCGCCTGCCGGCCCGCGGCGGCCCACAGTTCGATTGCCGACGACGCGTGGTCGCCATGGCTGTGCGTGTCTAGCACGGCGGCCAGCGCGTAGCCCTGGCAGCGCAGCCACTGGGCAACGCGCCCGGTCAGCTCGGGCAGCGGGTCGACGACGACGGCGCGCCGGCTGGCGGCGTCGGCCAGCAGGTAGCAGCAGGCCCCGTCGACGACGAAGCGCGTCAGCCCCTCGGCCGGCATCGCCTGACCGGCCGCGCCGGGGCTCAGGCAGCTGTCGCGCAGCGATTCGCCACAGACGCGGAGGCGCGCGCAGGCCTCGTCGATGAACGCAGCGTCGGCGACCGGCCCGAACGACAGCCGCACGGCCGACGCGCTCTGCCAGGCCGGCAGGCCCATGGCTTCGAGCACGTAGCTCGGCGCCGCCTTGGCCGCGCTGCAGGCCGAGCCGCCGCTGACGCGCAGCTCGGCGGCGTCGAACAAGTCGAGCAGCAGCTTGGCGCTGACGCCCGGCACCGCGAAGTTCAGCGTCGTCGGCAGGCACAGGTCCGGCGGCGCGTTGAAGACGAGGCCTGGGAAGGCCTGCTGCAGCGCGCCGGCCAGGCGGTCGCGGAAGGCCGCGAGCGTGGCGGCATCGCGGAACGTGCCGCCGTCCTCCAGCGCCGCCAGCACGGCGCCCAGCGCGGCGATGCCGGACATGTTCTCCGTGCCCGCCCGCAGTGCGCCCTCCTGCCCGCCGCCGGCCAGCAGCGGCGTGATGGGCGCGTCATCGCGCACGTACAGCAGGCCGATGCCCTTGGGCGCATAGAGCTTGTGGCCCGAGAACGGCGCATAGTCGATACGGCGCTCGGCCAGCCTGAGCGGCAGCTTGCCGAACGCCTGCACGCCGTCCACCAGCCACAGCGCCGGGCTGCCGGCGAGTGCCGCCTCGATGCCGTCGAGGTCGCTGACGACGCCGGTCTCGTTGTTCGCCGCCATCGTGCAGACCAGCCCGGCGCGCGGTGCGTGCTCGCGCAGCCAGGCCAGGTCGTGCCGGCCGTTGCGGCCAACGGGGATGGCCAGCACCGGCAGGTTCAGCCCCAGCAGCGCGTTCCAGTGCCGGATCGCCTCGGGCACGGCTTTGTGTTCGGTGGCGCCGTACAGCAGCAGCTCGGGCCGGCCCGGGCGGTCGCGCAGCGCGCTCAAGCTCGACAGCACGGCCGTCTGGATGCCCTCGGTCGCGCCGCTGACGAACAGCAGCCGGCCGCTGCCCGCCCCCAGCACGCGCCGCGCGCGGGCGCGCACGCCGTCCATCAGCGCCCTCGCCTTCAGGCCGGTGCTGTGGATGCTGCTGGGGTTGCCGAAGTCCTCCGCCATGGCTGCCAGCGCGGCCTCGCGGGCCTGCGGCAGCACGGGGGTGGTGGCGTTGGCGTCGAGATAGATTTCCATGCGCAGATTGTGTGCAGACAGCCGGAGCAACGGCTTGCCTTTGGCCGCCTGCCATCGCGGCAAATCAGAATCCCATTCCTACTAACATCCAGCGCATGAAACTGGATGCCATCGACGTGCGAATCCTGGACATTCTTCAGCAGGATGCCGAGCAACAGGTCGCGCAGATCGCAGAAGCCGTGGGCCTGTCGACGACGCCCTGCTGGCGGCGCATCCAGCGGCTCAAGGAGGCCGGCGTCATCACGCGCCAGGTGGCGCTGGTGGACGCGCGCAAGGTCAACGTCGGCGTGACGGTGTTCGTGTCGGTGCGCACCAGCGTGCACACCGAGGCCTGGTTCGAGACCTTCAAGGCCACCGTGCAGGCCATCCCCGAAGTCGTCGAGTTCTACCGCATGAGCGGCGACGTGGACTACCTGCTGCGCGTCGTCGTGCCGGACATCGCCGCCTACGACAAGGTCTACAAGCGCCTCATCGCCGGCACGCAGCTGCACGACGTGAGCTCCAGCTTCGCGATGGAAGAGCTCAAGCTGACGACCGCGCTGCCGCTGGGCTACGTCGGCTGACGGCAGCGCGTCCATCCCCCTTTTGGGGGAGACGGTGGGGGATGCGCCCGGCGGCATCCCCCCGCATTCCCCCTTGAGGGCGATACCCCCGGGCGCGGCCAATGCCGAGACTGGCTCCATCGACATAGGAGCCGCCATGCCCACGCAAGCCATCCCCCACCCGCCCGACGCCGCGCTGCGCTGGACCACCGACGAACTGCTGCGCATCACGCTGCAGCAGCTGCGCATCTGGGAGGCTGAGGCCGCCCGCCACCGCGTCACCCAGCCGCTGCCGGATGAGCAGGCCTGGGAGGGCACCGAGATCGATGTGCGCCGGACCGTGCTGTGAAGAAGCCCAGCCCGGTCGGCTTTGCCGCGCTGCTGGAGCGCATGCCGCGCTCGTTCAGGAAGCAGGCCAAGGCCGTGGAAAAGCGCGCCCGCCAGCGGCGCGAGCTGCAGGCGCAGCGGTTCGAGCAGGCCTTTGAGCCGGCACCGACGCCGAGAAGGCCCGACGCCGATCGCACCGCCTGGCAGGACACCGTGGCGAGCTTCAGCGGCCATGAGGCCTGACGCGCGCCGGCACGGGGCCACGCAGCCTCGCCCCCACAACCCATGACCAACCGCCACGGGAGATTCCATGCACGACTTCAACGCCCGCCTCGACCCGCTGCCCGTGAGCCGCTGGGCCCGGGACGACGCCCTCGGCCAGATCAGCGCGCGCGACGCGCGAGGCCAGGTGCTGATGGCCATCCACGCCGGCCCGGGTTTCGCCGACCGGCTGGCCGCGGCCTTCTGCAGCAGGCCCGGTGCCGTCACGCCTGACACGAATGCCGCACGGCAGCTGCGCGCGACGCCACGCTAGGCCACGCCGCTCGGCCAGAAGAACACGCCCTTGAGCGTCATGGGCGCCCCCATGCGCTCGTAGAAACGGATGGCGGCGTCGTTCCACGGCTTGGCCTCCCAGCGCAGGCGGGTGGCGCCGGCCGCACGGGCGAGGCTTCGCACGCGATACATCAGCGCCACGCCCACGCCGCAGCGGCGCCAGGCCGGCCGCACGTAGACGTCGTCGATGCTCATCACCGTCGCGTGGCGCCAGATCGAGTAGGTCCAGGTGAAGCTGATGAATCCGGCCGGCCGGCCGTCGACCTCGGCCAGCACCGCGCCGAAGCGGGGCGCCGGGCCGAAGCCGGCGTCCAACAGCGCGGCGGCATCCGTTGCCACTTGCGCCGAGTCGCCCTCGTGACGGGCCAGCTCGTGGATCATGCGCAGCAGCTCCGGCACGTCCTCACGCCGGGCCGCCCGGCAGCTGACCGGCGCTGCGACGCGCCGCACGGGCACGGGGCTCATGGCGCCACCTCCGTCGCCAGGCGGTCATCGACCGGGCTGGACAGCGCGCGCAGAAAGGCCACGATCTGCCGCGCCTCCTCGTCATCCAGCCGGATGGCCTGGCGCCCGGCCTGCGCACGGCCGGCGGGTGCCAGCTCGCTGCTGCCGAGCGCGGCCGCGGGCGATTGCCGGTAGTGCGCCAGCACGTCCTCCAGCGTCGCCAGCTGCCCGGCGTGCATGTAGGGCGGCCGCAGGGCGACATTGCGCAGCCCCGGCGTCTTGAAGGCGCCCTGCAGGCCCGGTGACTGGGCGATGAAGCTCAGCTCGCCGCAGGCAGCCGCGTCGGCGTCGCTGTAGCGACCGAGGCAGTTGAACTCGTCCGCCTGCACCCGGGCCACGGCGGCGGCGCGCCCGGGGTCTGGCCGGCCGGGCGTGCGCGGCGGCACCCCGGTGTTGTGGAAGTGCTGGTCGGTCAGCAGCGGCCCGGCGTGGCAGGTCACGCACCGGCCCTTGCCGATGAACAACCGCAGGCCGCGGACCTCGTCGGGCGTCAGCAGTTGCCGGGCGGCGGCATCGCCGGTCTCGACCGCGCGCACATAGCGGTCGACGCGTGACGGCGTGGTGCGCAGCGTGCGCTCGTAGGCGGCGATGGCCTTGCCCAGGTTTGCGAACACGCGGTTCACCGCGTCGCACTGGGCGTCGCTCATGCGCGCCCAGGCCTCGCGCTGCGCCGGCGAGCCCAGCGGGCCTGCATCGGCCGGCAAGCCGGCCAGCGGCGGGAAGGCGCCGAACACCTGCTCGTAGCGCTGGCGGTGATGCGCGTGCAACTGCTGGGCGATGCGGGTGCGGTTGCTGCCATGCTCAGCGTCGTCCTCCAGCGGGCCCAGTGCCTGGGACCAGAGGCTGTCCTTGCGGCCGTCCCAGAACAGCCAGGGGCTGCGCGCGGCGTCGGCGAGGGGCATGGTGCGCCGCGCACCATCGGCCAGGCCGCGGCCCACCGGCCGGCCGTCCTGGAACTGCCGCGCGGGGTCGTGGCAGCTGGCGCACGCCACCTGGCCGTTGCGCGACAGCCGCGTGTCGAAGAACAGTGCCCGCCCCAGCGCGGCGGCGTCCGGGCGCTCGGCCACGGCGTTGCCGGGGTCGGGCGGCAGCGCGCCCAGCCGGTCCAGGTGCATCGAGGCCAGCACGGCCCGCTCCGCGGCCGACCAGGCGTCGTCGCGCTCGCGGCTCCAGCCGAAGCCGGCCAGCGCCGGCACCAGCGCGGCCACGGCCAGCATCGTCCGGCGGCGCCCAGGGATCAGCGCCTTCATTCAGCGCTTCAGGCCGTCGTGGGCCATCACCAAGTTGAACACGGCCTGGTCGCGCACGCCCGCGGCCTCGATGTCCAGGCGCAGGTCCCACCAGCCGGTCATGCTGAACTTCATGCCCTCGACGACGTAGGTGCCCGGCGCCAGCTCACGGGTGACGCGCGGCTGCGTCGGCAGGCCGTGGCCGTGCTGCGGCATGCCGCCATCGACGGTGATGCGCGCGCGGCTGACCGGCGAGCCGTCGATGCCGGCCACCTTGACCGTCCAGCTGTGCAGCTGGCCGATGGCGGGGCCCTGCGCGGGCGGCTGCAGCTCGACCACGAACCGGCCTTGCACGGCGGGATGCCGGAGCGTGTAGTCGAGGTCGGCGGGCGGCGTGCCGCAGGCGGACAGACACAGCGCCGCGGCGGCGAGAGCGGGGGCGAGGAAGGTGCGGACAGACATGGTGTGCGGGGGATGAAGAGGTGGAGAAGGCCCCGGAGGGCGGCCAGGTGGCGGGGATGCCGAGGCCGGACTCTGGGCAGCCGCCGGCCAGCGGGACAGCGGCGCGCGACCGGTGGCACGAATCCGTCCGGCAGCGGTCTGCCGCGGCGACCGAATGGATGGCGAGCAGCCCACCGCCCGCACGGCACCGCAGCCACTGCCAGCAACCGCCGGGTCGACGCCGCCGCGCGTTCCCGCACCGCCCGGCCCCACTCGTCGCAAACCGCTGCCCGCGGGCCGGCGGCCTGGCGACAGTCCGTCCATCGACGACATCCCGTCGGCGATCCACCCCAGGAGAAACCTCATGAACGACACCCCGACCACCACCGCCTGCCGCTGCAACCCCTGCCCCGGCGCCGCCTGCCCCTGCGGCTGCCAGACCCCGCCGCCGCAACCGGCCTGCGCCTGCGGCCCGCACTGCGCCTGCGGCCCGGCCTGCACCTGCAACAAGCCCTGACCCCGAACCGCCGGCGGCAGGCTGCCGCCGGCGCCTGCCCGGTTGGCGGATCGTGCGGCGGGCCCTAGAGTCGTCCGCCACCCGCCAGACACCCAGCCACGCCCCGGCCCGCCTCATGACACCCCTGCCCCGAACCGACCCGCTGCGCGGCTTCCTGCAAACCCTGCTGATCTCCGCCTGCCTGTGGGCCGTGGCGGCGGTGCTGCTCTTCTTCGTCGTGCCCGGCATCGAGACCTTTCCCCGCGTGCTGCTGTTCTCGGAGTGCGTCGGGCTGACGATGGTCGCCATCGTCGTGTTCCTGCGCCGCACCCAGCAGTTCGCGCGCTTCTCTCCCACGGGCCGCTGGCTGCTCATCGCGCTGGTGGCCCTGCCCGGTGGCTACTTCATCGGCCACCAGATCGCGTTCATCCTGCTGGGCGAGTCCATGCAGATGGTGGGCCACCGGGCCATCAGCTTCATCCCCATCGTCTTCACGCTGCTCGTCGGCGGCTTCGGCCTGCACTACTACGCCACGCGCGAGCAACTGGCCGCCGAGGCCGCCCAGCGCGCCGAGGCGCAGCGGCTCGCCGTCGAATCGCAGCTGCGCCTGCTGCGCACGCAGCTGGAGCCGCACATGCTGTTCAACACGCTGGCCAACGTGCGCTCGCTGGTGCGCGAGGACGTCGACCGCGCCGAGACCATGATCGACCAGCTCATCGTCTACCTGCGCAGCGCGCTGGTCGCGTCGCAGACGGAGGCCGTGGCGTTGAGCCGGGAGTTCGCGCAACTGCGCGCCTACCTGGACATCATGGCCCTGCGCATGGGCCCGCGGCTGAGCTACCGGCTCAGCCTGCCGCCCGCGCTCGAAGACACGCTGGTGCCGCCGATGCTGCTGCAGCCCCTGGTGGAGAACGCCATCAAGCACGGGCTGGAGCCCAAGGTCGGTGCCGGCCGCATCGACGTGGAGGCGACGCTGCATGACGCCTTCATCGAACTGCGCGTGTCCGACAGCGGCCTGGGCCTGCCGGCGGGCGGCGAACTGGACGCCCAGGGCACGCCGGCCAGCACCCGCTACGGGCTGCAGCATGTCCGCGACCGGCTGCGCGCCGCCTACGGCGACGCCGCCAGCCTGCGCCTGGAGCGGCGCACGCCCGCTGGCGTCAGCGCCGTCATCCACCTGCCCCGCTGAACAGAACTTCTCTGGAGACCGACATGCCCGAGCGCACCGGCCCGACCGCCGTCATCGCCGAAGACGAACCCGTCCTCGCACGCACGCTGCGCCGCCTGCTGGAGCAGGCCTGGCCCGAGCTGCAGATCGTCGCCATGGCGGAGGACGGCCTGCAGGCCACGGAGCTGGCGTTGACCCATGCGCCGGACATCATGTTCCTGGACATCAAGATGCCCGGCCGCAACGGCCTGGAGGTGGCCGAGGCCGTTGCGGACGAATGGCCGGAACAGGCGGCGGAGCCGCTGTTCGTGTTCGTCACGGCCTACGACGTCTACGCGGTATCGGCCTTCGAGCGCGCCGCCGTGGACTACATCCTCAAGCCCGCAACACCGGAGCGGCTGGCGCAGACGGTCGACCGGCTGAAGGCCCGGCTGGGCCAGCGCGCGCAGCAGCCCGGCGCGGGCGACATGGCCCAAGTGATGCAGCGCATGCAGTCCATGGGCGAGGCCCCGCAGCTGCCGCGGGAGCGCATCAAGGTCATCCGCGCGGGCGTGGGCAACACGGTGCGCATGATTCCCGTCACCGACGTGATCTGCTTCGAGGCCACCGAGAAATACGTCAACGTGGTCACGGCCGGCGGCGAGGCGCTGGTGCGCATGAGCCTGCGGGAGCTGATGGCCAGTATCGACTCGACCGACTTCATGCAGGTGCACCGCAGCGTGCTCGTGAACACCCACGCCATCCTCAGCGCGACCCGCGAGGAGAACGGCCAGTACAGCCTGAACCTGCGCGGCCTGGAGCGGCCGCTGAAGGTCAGCCGCGCGTTCAGCCACCTCTTCCGGCCCATGTAGCGACCGGCGCCGGGGCCCCGGCGAGTGGACTTGCGCTCACGGCACCCCGAAAGCACAACGGCCCAGCGGGTTGATTCGCTGGGCCGTTGATTCAGGCGGAAATTTTGGGGTGGCTGATGGGACTCGAACCCACGACAACAGGAATCACAATCCTGGACTCTACCAACTGAGCTACAACCACCGCTGAGCCGGAAAGTATAACCTAAAAATCAGGGCGCGCTAGCGGCAGAGGCAGGAGATGCAACTTTGATGACGGCCTTGTACTGCGACTTGAGCGCAGCCAGGTAGGCCTGGCCTTCGGCGCGGGCCCAGGCGGCGGCGTATTGCTGGCTGGCGCGCTTGTCGTCGATGACGGTGGCGTCGCGCGGCTGCAACTGGTTGATGCGAGCAACGACGTAGCCGCCATCCTCGGCAGCCACGCCCACCACCGCCGGCAGCTTGGCGGCGTCGGCGCCCAGCACGGCTTCGAGCTGCGCACGGGTCAGCTTCTCGGGCTTGGCGCGCGACACGGTCACGGCCGCGTCCAGGCCGGCAACGTCGGCCGGGTTGGCCTTCAGCGCCGCCAGGCGCGCTTCACCGGCCTTGCGCGCCTCGGCGCTGGCGAGCTTGTTCACGAGCTGGGCACGCACCTTGTCCTTCACGTCGGCCAGCGGCGGCACGCGGGCCGGGTTGTGCTGCACGACGCGGGCGGACACGAGCTGGCTGGGGCCCGTCTCGACGGCTTCGGTGTTGCGCTTGTTGCGCAGCGCATCGGCGCCGAACACGGCGTCCAGCAGCTTGGCCGAGGCCAGTGGGCCCACGGCGCCGGCCTGCGGCTGGCGCGCGACGGTGGCGGTCTGGATCTGCAGCTTGAGCTTGTCGGCCGCGGGCTGCAGGCTGTCGGACTGTTCGTAGACGAGGTTGCCGAACTGCTCGGCGGCCTCGGCGTAGCGGCGCTGGGCCAGCTGCTTGCGCACTTCGGTCTCGACCTCGCCGCGCACGGCCTCGAACGGCTTCTTCTCGCCGCCGCGCATGCCGGTCAGCTGGATGATGTGGAAGCCGAAGTCGGTCTCGACGAGGTTGCTGATCTCGCCCGGCTTCATCGCGTAGACGGCCGCATCGAACTCCTTGACCATGGCGCCACGGCCGAAGAAGTCCAGGTCGCCGCCATTGACGGCCGAGCCCTCGTCCTGCGAGTTCTTCTTGGCGACCTCGGCGAACGAGGCCGGGTTCTTGCGCACCTGGGCCAGCAGCTCCTCCGCCTTGGCCTTGGCCTTGGCCCGCTCGTCGGCCGGCGCGCTGCGCTCGGCCTTGATGAGGATGTGGCTGGCGCGGCGCTCTTCAGGCACGCCGTAGCGCGACGCGTTCTCGTCGTAGTACTTGCGCAGGTCTTCCTCGGTGAAGCTGACGTCCTTCTTCAGCGCCTCGACGTCCAGCAGCAGGTACTGGATCTGGGCCGACTCGGGCAGCTGGAACTTGGCGGCGTTGGCCGGCTCCTTGTAGAAGGCTTCCAGGTCGGCGTCGCTGGGGTTGATCTTGGCGGCAAAGGTGGCCACGTCGAAGCGCTGCAGCTGCACCTCGCGCTGCTGCAGCAGCGAGTCAAAGGCAAGCTTGGCGTTGGCGTTGCCGGCCACCGCGGAGGTTTCCACCGGCGACATGACCTGGCGCAGCGCGTAGTCCTGGCGAAGGCGCTCGAGGAAGCCGGACGGCGTCATGCCCTGCGCGGCCAGGATGGCCTTGTTGACGGTGCCGTCGGGGTTGCGCAGGAAGGCCAGCTGCGGGTCGTTCCAGAAGCGGGCCTTGACGGCCTCGGCGCTGGGCGTGAAGTGCTGGTGCGTGGCCGCGGCCTGCAGCGTGCGCTCGGTCACCAGGCCTTCCAGCGCCTGCTGCTTGACCTCGGGGGTGTCCAGCAGTTTGGCGTCGACGTTGGGGTTCTGGCGGCGGATGCGGTCGGCCTGCTCGCGCAGCGCGACGTCCCATTCGGCCTGCGTGATCTTGCGGCCGTCGACGCTGGCCACGCCGGCGTTGGCGCCGCCCATCATGCTGGTGTAGCCCTGCATGCCGACGAAGGCGAAGGACGGCAGGATCAGGATCAGCAGGATGAACTGGAACAGGCGGTTGTGCTGGCGAACGAAATCAAACATCTCGGAGAGCCTTGAGGGATCAAACGCAACAAAGGCGAACCGAGGTTCGCCTTCGAGGGGAGCCGCATTCTAGTGGCGGGACGGCGTGGGCCGCCGCGGGGTGGGTGGTGGGCGCTGACGGGCTCGAACCGCCGACAATCTCCGTGTAAGGGAGGTGCTCTACCAACTGAGCTAAGCGCCCGGGAAAACCGGGGATTCTAAAGACGACCGGCGGCGCGTCAGTTGACCGCGTCCTTCAACGCCTTGCCGGGCTTGAACTTGGGCACCTTGGCGGACTTGATCTTGATCGCGTCACCCGTCTTCGGATTGCGGCCCGCGCGGGCAGCCCGTTTGGTGACACTGAAGGTGCCAAACCCGACCAGCGACACGGTGCCGTTCTTCTTCAGCGTCGTCTTGACGCCGCCGATCACGGCCTCGAGCGCACGGCCCGCAGCGGCCTTGGAGATGTCAGCCTGCTTGGCGATGTGCTCGATCAGTTCGGACTTGTTCACTCGTGCCCCCAGTTGGACGGTTCGGCGGTGCAAAGCTGCGTGCCCGCGTACAGCTGGGAGCCCATCAGAGCCGCGGAATCAACGGCCCGGGCTCGCGCGGGGAAGCGGATTCTAGACGCGCCCCGCCGGCCCGGCGGGGCGGGAAAAGTCCCGATACAACTCGGTGTCCCGCGCGCCGGCCGATGACGTCTTCAGCGCGCCTTGGCGCGGATCTCGGGCAGCGCCTTCTGCAGGTAGTACACCATCGACCAGATCGTCAGCACGACGGCCGCGTAGATCAGCCAGGTGCCCCACACGCGCGTCGGGATGACACCGAACAGCCGGCCGTCGAACAGCAGGAACGGGATGGCCACCATCTGCACGGTGGTCTTGAGCTTGCCGACCATGTGCACGGCCACGCTGCGCGATGCGCCGATCTGCGCCATCCATTCGCGCAGCGCCGAGATGGCGATCTCGCGGCCGACGATGACCAGCGCGACGAAGGCGTTGACGCGGCCGAGTTCCAGCAGGATGAGCAGCGCCGAGCAGACGAGGAACTTGTCGGCCACCGGGTCCAGGAAGGCGCCGAAGGACGAGGTCTGGTTGAGCTTGCGGGCCAGGTAGCCGTCCAGCCAGTCGGTCAGCGCGACGACGATGAACAGGCCGGTCGCGAACAGGTTCTGGTGCGCGGGCGCCAGGTCCAGGTGGAACACCCCGACGATGAGCGGGATGGCCACGATGCGGGCCCAGGTCAACAGGGTGGGGAGCGTCCAGAACATGTCAGTGCCCGCCAGTCCGTCCGGAGGGCTGCAGCGCTGCCGCGGAGGGCAGCGAACGGAGTGCGCGTGGGGGCCGTGTCATCCGGTCATTGTGCCCAAGGCTGGGGCGTTGACGCCCCGGCTTGTGGTGGCGACCCGTCAGTCCAGGCTGCGCGGCTTGAAGCGGCGGTCCTCGTCGAACAGGAAGCTCTCGGTGAACCGCCACGGCTCGGGCATGCGGCGCACGTCGCCGAACGGCGCGGCGCGGTGCACGGCGTCGATGGCCATCTGCAGCGTTTCGGGCCCGAAGCGCGGCGGACGCAGCACGTTGATCTTGCGCACGCTGCCGTCGGCCTTCAGCTCCACGTCCAGCACGACCACAGTGAGCAGGTGCGACGGCGCGGGCGTCATGAAGGTGCGCTCGGGGTTGGCCATGACGATGCGTTCGGCAGCCTGGCGGCGCAGCTCCTCCGGCGTGCGCACGGCCTTGGGGGCCGGCATGCCTTGAGGCTTGTTCAGCGTGGCGGACGGCTGGGGCGCCGCCGGTGCGGCCACCGGGGCCGGCGTCACGGCGGGGGCGGCGGGCGGTGCCGGCGCGGGCGCCGGCGCACGCGGCGCGGCGCCGCAGGCGGCGAGCAGCGGCGCGATCAGCCAATGGGCGGCGTGCCGCGAGCGTTCGACGATGGACATGGTGTCTCCTCCGGGGCGATTCTTGTCGAGGGCGCGCTCAGTGCAGCGCGCGGTAGATTTCTTCGGCCAGGTCGCGCGAGATGCCCTTCACGCTGCACAGCTCGTCGACGCTGGCACCGGCCACGCCGCGCACGCCGCCGAAGCGCTGCAGCAGCTGCGAGCGTTTCTT
The DNA here is from genome assembly GCA_041914785.1 of Roseateles sp. Classification (GTDB taxonomy): domain Bacteria; phylum Pseudomonadota; class Gammaproteobacteria; order Burkholderiales; family Burkholderiaceae_C; genus Pelomonas. The sequence goes on along the minus strand of JAYSCT010000025.1, from coordinate 16,683 downwards.
GGGGCCGACGCCCGGCACGTCCTCCAGCCGCGAGCCGCCGGTGCGCGTGGCGGCGCGCTTGGCGCGCATGCCGGTGATGGCGAAGCGGTGCGCCTCGTCGCGGATCTGCGCGATCAGCATCAGCGCGGCCGAGTCGCGGCCGAGGTAGACCTTCTCGCGGCCGTCGGCGAACACCAGCTCCTCCAGGCCGACCTTGCGGCCCTCACCCTTCTCGACGCCGGCAATCAGGCTCAGGTCCAGCCCCAGCTCCTCGAACACCTCGCGCGCCATGCTGACCTGGCCGCGGCCGCCGTCCACCAGCACGAGGTCCGGCAATCTCGGCACATTCGGGCCGGTGCCGAGCTGCGCGGCCTCGGCCATCTTGGCGTAGCGGCGCGTCAGCACCTGGCGCATGGCGGCATAGTCGTCGCCGCCGGTGATGCCCTCGATGTTGTAGCGCCGGTACTGGCTGCTCTGCATCTGGTGGCCCTCGAAGACGACGCAGCTGGCCATCGTCGCCTCGCCGGCCGTGTGGCTGATGTCGAAGCACTCGACGCGGAAGCTGTCGATGTCGGTGACGGACAGGTCCAGCGCATCCACCAGCGCGCGCGTGCGCGCCTGCTGCGAACCCTCCTCGGCCAGCAGCCGCGCCAGCGCCAGCTCGCCGCCCTTGACGCACATCTCCAGCCAGATGCGGCGCTGGCCGCGCGGCTGGGCCTGCACGGTGACACGGCTGCCGGCCTGCGCGCCGAGCGCATCCGCCAGGCCGGCATCGACCGGCTCGCTGACGAGGATGAGGCCGGGCACCGGCGACGCCAGGTAGTGCTGCGCCATGAAGGCCTCCAGCACCTGCCGCTCGGGCGACAGCGTCTCCTCGTCGTCCAGATGGATGGCGGTGGCATCGTCGACATGCCTGGGGAAGAACGCACGGTCCCCCAGGTGCCGGCCGCCGCGCACCATGGCCAGGTTCACGCAGGCCTTGCCGCCCTGCACCTTGACGGCCAGGATGTCCACGTCGCGGTCACGGCCGGTGGCGCTGCTTTCCTCGACGACCTGCTGCTGCAGCACCTTGGACAGCGCCTGGATCTGGTTGCGCACCTCGGCCGCCAGTTCGTACTGGAAGCGCTCGGCATAGGCGGTCATCTGCGCCTGCAGAGAGGCCATGACCTCGTCCGTCTCGCCGCGCAGGAAGGCCTCGGCGCTCTGCACGTCGCGCGCGTACTCGCTCGTCTGGCCGGCCGGCACGCAGGGGCCGGAGCAGCGCTTGATCTGGTGCAGCAGGCAGGGCCGGCTGCGGTTGTTGAAGACGCTGTCCTCACACGTGCGCAGCTTGAAGACCTTCTGCATCAGCTGGATGGACTCCTTCACCGCCCAGGCGCTCGGGAACGGGCCGAAGTACTGGTGCCGCTTGTCGACCGCGCCGCGGTAGTAGGCCATGCGCGGCCAGGCGTGCGACGTGATCTTCAGGTACGGGTAGCTCTTGTCGTCTCGGAACAGGATGTTGAAGCGCGGGTTCAACGTCTTGATCAGGTTGTTCTCAAGCAGCAGCGCCTCGGCCTCGGTGCGCACCACCGTGGTTTCCATGCGGGCGATGCGCGCCACCATCATGCCGATGCGTGTGCCGCCATGGTTCTTCTGGAAGTAGCTGCTAACGCGCTTCTTCAGGTCCTTGGCCTTGCCGACGTAGAGCACGTCATCCTTCGCATCGAAGTAGCGATAGACGCCCGGCAGCGCGGGCAGCGCATTGACCTCGGCCAGCAGCTTCTCGCGCGTCTGGCGGGCGGCGGCTTCCATGTCGACGGCGCGCTGCTGCTCGGCGGCTTCGATGGCGGCACGTTCGGCCTGGTACTGCTCGACGGGGTCGGTGCTGGGAGGGGGCGTGCTGGACATCGGCCGGATTTTGGCCTGGGACAATGCGCCGATGAGAGAGCCGCTGCTTTGGGACATCTTCTGCCGCGTCATCGACAACCACGGCGACCTGGGCGTGTGCTGGCGGCTGGCGCGGGACATCGTCGCTCGCGGACATCGCGCCAGGCTGTGGGTTGACGACGCCTCGGCGCTGGCGTGGATGGCGCCCGAGCGGCCGGACCGGCGCCACGGCGTCGAGATCCGTGCCTGGCCCGAGACCGAGGTGGAGGCCACCCCGGGCGACGTGGTCATCGAGGCGTTCGGCTGCGAACTGCCGGTGTTCTTCGTCGCCCGGATGGCCGCCCGGCAGCCCGCGCCGCGCTGGATCAACCTCGAATACCTCAGCGCCGAGGACTACGTCGAGCGCAGCCACGGCCTGGCCTCGCCGCAGTTCCACGGCCCCGGCGCGGGCCTGACCAAGCATTTCTTCTACCCCGGCTTCACGCCCCGCACCGGCGGCCTGCTGCGCGAGACCGGCCTGCTGGAGCGCATCGAGACCTTCGACGGGCTGGCCTGGCTGGCCGCGCGCGGCTGGGCGCCCGAGGCAGGCGAGCGCGTCGTCAGCCTGTTCGCCTATGCCAACCCGCAGTTGCCGGCGCTGCTGGCGAGCCTGGCCGAACAGCCCACGCTGGTGCTGGCCTGCCCGGGGCCGCTGCAGTCTCTTGTCGCCGCCCGCCCCGGCCTGCGCAGCATCGCGCTGCCCTACCTGCCGCAGGACGACTACGACCGGCTGTTGTGGGCCTGCGGCCTGAACTTCGTGCGCGGGGAGGACTCCTTCGTGCGCGCGCAGTGGGCGGGCAAGCCCTTCGTCTGGCACATCTACCCGCAGCCGGAGGACAACGCCCACCACGCCAAGCTCGAGGCCTTCATGGCCCGCGCGGCGCTGCCGCCGGCCTGGCAGGCGGTGTGGCGCGGCTGGAACGGGCTGGGCGCCCTGCCCGCCCCGCTACCCGGCCTGCCGGAAGCCGCCGAGCACGCCACGCGCTGGCGTGCGCAATTGGCAGCGCAGCCGGACCTGCTGACGCAGCTGCAGGGCTTCTTAGGGGTTTCCAGCTAGAATCACGGGCTTTGCCGCGCCATACCGGATCAAATCCGCTGGAGTTCTGGTGCGCAGCTCCTGACTAATCCCGAGAGACCACCATGAAACTCGCTCAAGAAATCCGCGCCGGCAACGTGATCATGCAGGGCAAGGACCCGATGGTCGTGCTGAAGACCGAATACAGCCGCGGCGGCCGCGGCGCCGCCACCGTGCGCATCAAGATGAAGAACCTGCTGAACGGCTCTGGCGCCGAGCTGGTCTTCAAGGCCGACGACAAGATGGAGCAGATCATCCTCGACAAGAAGGAGTGCACCTACTCCTACTTCGCCGACCCGATGTATGTCTTCATGGACACCGAGTACAACCAGTACGAAGTGGAAGCCGAGAACATGGGCGACGGCATCTCCTACCTGGAAGACGGCATGGCCGCGGAAGTCACCTTCTACGACGGCAAGGCCATCTCCATCGAGCTGCCCACCAGCGTCGTGCGCGAGATCGAGACCGAGCCGGCCGTCAAGGGCGACACGTCGGGCAAGGTCATGAAGCCCGCCCGCCTGAAGGGCACCGGCTTCGAGATCAACGTGCCGCTGTTCGTCGAGAACGGCGACAAGATCGAAATCGACACCCGCACGCACGAGTACCGCAAGCGCGTCTGAACGACGCCCGGTTTTCGCCTGCAGGAAGACGCCCGCATCAGCGGGCGTTTTTGTTTTTACAGCGCGTCGTCCGACAGGTCGGGCACGTCGATCTCGGCATCGATCTCGCTGTCGAAGGCGGCGCTGGCCTTGACAGGAATCCACGGCCGGTCCAGCGGCCGGTAGACACGGCGCTGCAGGCGCGCCAGGCGGTCGGAGCGCTCGATGGCCGTCATCACCTCGGCAGGCGAGATCAGCATCGCGAACGGGTCGGCCAGGTTCGGGGTGGTGGACAGCATGGTGGGCCTCTTCAGGAAGTCGATGGCCTCACTGTAGGCAGCCGCCCCAAAACGCAACAGTCGGCTCAGCGCGCGAGGCGCTGTAAGACTTTCCCTTACACGCCCGCCGCGGCGTGCACTACTTGGCGCCGTCGGCCATCCGTTGCCGATCGGCCATCGCGGCGCGCAGGTCGGCGGCCATGCGGTCCCGCCCGCCGCGCTTGGCGAAGTCAGCAGCCGTCAGCTCCTGCTCGTTGGCTGCGCGCGGCTCGGCGCCGGCCTTCAGCAGCAGCGGCACCAGGTCGCCGTTGCCGTAGCGGGCGGCCATCATCAGCGGCGTGGTGCCGTTGTCGGAGCGTGCATTCAACTCGGCGCCCTGCTGGATGAGGAACTCGGCCACGCCGTTGTCCGGGCCGCTGCAGGCGTAGTGCAGCGGCGTCCAGCCCTTGCGGTTGATGTCGGCGCCGCGCTTGACCAGTGCCTTCACGGCCGGCAGCGAGCCGCGGATGGCGGCCAGCATCAGCGGCGTCTCGCCGTCGGCGTTGACGGCGTTCACGTTCGTCTGCGGCACGGCCAGCAACGCTTCCAGCGCGCGCTGCGAGCCCTCGCGCACGGCCGTGAACAGCGCCGTGCGGCCACGGTTGTCGGTCAGGTTGGGGTCCACGCCCTTGGCCAGCAGCGCCTGCACGACGCGCGGGTCGTTCATCTCGGCGGCGATGACGAGGTCGTCAACGGGCGTCGCGTGGGCCAGCGTGGCCGCGGCCAGCGCCAGCGTGGCGATCAGGTGCTTCATGCAGCCTCCGGCAGCTTGAACAGGCGGCGCGTGTTGGCCGTCGTGATGGCGGCCAGTTCCGGCACGGGCAGGCCCACGGCGTCCGCCACGGCCTTGGCCACGTGAGGCACGTACGCCGGCGTGTTGGTCTTGCCACGGAACGGCACGGGCGCCAGATAGGGACTGTCGGTCTCGATCAGCACGCGGTCCAGCGGCAGCAGCTTCAGCAGGTCGCGCAGGTCCTGCGCGTTCTTGAAGCTGACGATGCCCGAGAACGAGATGTAGTAGCCGCGCTCCACCGCCGCCAGCGCCACCTCGGCCGTTTCGGTGAAGCAATGGAACACGCCGCCCGCCTGCTCGCCGCCCTCCTCGTCCAGCACGCGCAGCGTGTCGGCGGCGCTGGACCGGGTGTGGATGACCAGCGGCTTGCCCGCCTGCTTCGCAGCGCGGATGTGGGTGCGGAAGCGCTCGCGCTGCCACTCCATGTTGGCGATGCTGCGGCCGTTCAGGCGGTAGTAGTCCAGCCCCGTCTCGCCGATGGCGACGACGCGCGGCCGCGCCGCCAGCGCCACCAGCTCGGCCACGTCGGGCTCGCGCATGTCCTCGGTGTCGGGGTGCACGCCGACGGTGGACCAAAGCACGTCGTGCGCCATCGCCAGCGCATGGATGTCCTCGAACTCCTCCATCTGCGTGCAGATGCAGATGGCCTGATCGACCTGCGCGTTGCGCATGTCGGCCAGGATGTCCGGCAGCCTCTGCTTCAGTTCGGGAAAGCTGAGGTGGCAGTGGGAATCAACAAACATCGATCAGGCAGTCAGAGGGTCTGGGTCGGCTTGCTCGACGACACCGCCGTGCCCAGGATTTCCTCGATGCGCACGCGGATCAGCCGCGTCTTCTCGTCGCCGGGGAAGCGCACGCCCACGCCCTTCGTGCGGCCGCCGGACGCGTTGGCGGGCGTCAGCCAGGCGACCTTGCCGGCCACCGGGTAGCGCTGGTTGTCCTCGGGCAGGGCCAGCAGCAAGTAGATGTCCTCGCCGAGCTTGTAGTCGCGCGTCGTCGGCACGAACAGGCCGCCCTCGGTGAAGGCCGGGATGTAGGCCGCGTACAGCGCCGACTTCTCGCGGAACACCAGCTGGATGACGCTGGGCCGCGCGCTGGAGCTGGCCCCCTGGCCGCCCACCGTGGGCAGCGGCAGGGAACCGCCCAGCTGGCTGGGCTGGAATTGCAGGGAGGCCGGGCCTTGCTTGGATTGGGCGTCGCTCATGCGCGCAGTGTATTCACCGGAGCGACGCCATCATGGCCGCCTGGGCTTGCGCCACCAGCGCCTCGATCCACAGGCTGGCGTTCAGCGGGTGATCGGCATGGCGCGCGGCGCGCCGCAGCTCGGCATCCCAGGCCAGCAGTGGCGCGGCCTTCCTGGGCGACGGCAGCGATGCCGGCGCGAAGAACTGGCCCGGCTGGCCGTGGCTGCGGCGCAGCAGGTCGTGGCACAGCCGCTGCAGCACGTCGATGGCGCGCGGCGGCGGCAGCTCGGATAGCGCCTGCACCTCGCCGCGCGCGACGCGCTTCGGGATGGCCTGCCAGGCGGCGTCGGTCAGCCCGGCCTGAAACCAGGCCAGCGCCTGCTGCGGCCGGCCGCCGGTCGCGTCCAGCAGGCCCTCGGCGCCCTGCACACCCTTGGACGCCAGCCAGGCCAGCGCCGCGCCGCGGTCGGGCAGTGCCAGCGGCAGCGGCTGGCAACGGCTGCGGATGGTGGGCAGCAGGCTGGCGCTGTCATGGCTGGCGAGCGCGAAGCGCAGCAGGCCGGACGGCTCCTCCAGCGTCTTCAGCAGCGCGTTGGCGGCCACGCCGTTCAGCGCCTCGGCCGGGAAGATGACGACGACCTTGGCCTTGCCGCGCGCCGACGTCGCCTGCGCGAACGACAGCAGGCCACGAACCGCCTCGACCTTGATCTCCTTGCTGGGCTTGGCCTTGCCGGCCTTGACGTCGATTTCCTCGAACGGCAGGCCCAGCGACTCGCGCGCGGACGCGTCGAGTGCCTCGGGCACAAGCAGCTGGAAGTCCGGGTGCGTGCCGCTGGCGAACAGCTTGCAGCTGGGGCACGCATTGCAGGCCGGCTGGCCGGGCGCGGCGGCCTCGCACAGCCAACTCTGCGCCAGCTTGACGGCCAGCTCCAGCTGCCCGACGCCGGCCGGGCCCTGCACCAGCAGCGCGTGCGAGCGGGCGCGCGCCAGTGCGTCCAGCAGCGGCCCTTGCAGCCAGGGGAGATCGGCGTTCAGCATCAGGAGTACCGCGCGGCCAGCGCCGCGATCACGGCGGCGCCCACCTGCTCGACGGTGCCGCTGGCATCGATGCGCACGATGCGCTGCGGCGCCCCGGCCGCGCGGGCCGCGTAGCCGGCACGCACGCGCTCGAAGAAGTCCAGGTCCAGCTGCTCGATGCGGTCGGCCTCGCGGGCGCTGGCGCGGCGGGCGGCGGCTTGGCTCGCGGGCAGGTCGAACCACAGCGTCAGCTCGGGCTCGGTGCCTTCCTGCACCCAGTCGGCCAGCGGGTTCAGCACCGCCAGCGGCAGGCCGCGGCCGCCGCCCTGGTAGGCGAAGCTCGCGTCCGTGAAGCGGTCGCACAGCAGCGTCTTGCCGGCCGCCAGCGCGGGCTTGATGACGGTCTCCACATGGTCGCGCCGGCCGGCGAACATCAGCAGCACCTCGGTCAGCGAGCCCATCGGCTGCGTCAGCACGATGTCGCGCAGCGCCTCGGCCAGCGGCGTGCCGCCGGGCTCGCGGCTGAGCTGCACATCGGCGCCGCGGGCGCGGAACCAGTCGGCCACCGCCTGGATGTGGGTGGACTTGCCGGCACCGTCGATGCCTTCGAAGCTGATGAAACGTCCTGAACTCACTTGCCGCCGCGTTGGTATTTGTTGACCGCGCGATTGTGCGCGGCGAGGTCGTCGCTGAATTCGCTGCTGCCGTCGCCGCGCGCGACGAAGTACAGCGACTTCACAGGCGCCGGGTTCAGCGCCGCCGCCAGCGACGCCGCGCCGGGCATCGCGATGGGCGTGGGCGGCAGGCCGCCACGCGTGTAGGTGTTGAACGGCGTGTCGGCCAGCAGGTCGCGCTTGCGCAGGTTGCCGTCGAAGGCCTCCCCCAGGCCGTAGATGACGGTGGGGTCGGTCTGCAGCGGCATGCCCAGGCGCAGCCGGTTCACGAACACGGCGGCGACGCGGCTGCGGTCGGCCGGCGTGCCGGTTTCCTTCTCGACGATGGAGGCGAGGATCAGCGCCTCGTCGGCCGACTTCAGCGGCAGGTTGGCGGCGCGTTTGTCCCAGGCGGCGGCGAGGCGTTTCTTCATCGCGTCGCGGGCCCGCTTGAGCACGGTCAGGTCGCTGACGCCGCGGCTGTAGGCATAGGTGTCGGGGAAGAAGCGGCCCTCGGGCGCCACGCCCGGCTCGCCCAAGGCGGCCATCAGCTCGGCATCGCTCATGCCGGCCGTTTTGGGCTTGAGCGACGGCGCGGCGGCCAACGCGGCCCGCACCTGGCGCCAGTTCCAGCCTTCGATGAGGCGCAGCTGTTCCAGGATCTGGTCGCCGCGCACCATCTTGTCCAGCAGCTCGCGCGGCGTGACGCCGGCGTGCACCTCGTAGCTGCCGGCGCGGATCTGCTTGGCCTGGCCGGACCACTTGAACCACTGGTAGAGCCAGCGGGCATCGGTCTGCACGCCGGCGGCCACCCAGGCGCGCGCGACGTCGGCGGGGTTGATGCCGGGCTCCACCGACAGCTCCACCGACGGCCCGGCCAGCCCCAGCGGGCTGCGCAGCCACTGCCAGGCAGCGCCGGCGGCCAGCGCCACGATCAACAACAACGCGAGCACCGCCCGCAACAGCCACTTCATGCCCTTGCTCAGGCTCCGTTCAAAGGGCGCTGATGATAATTGCGGCCATGTCCCAGACCTCCCGACTCCACCTCCGCGACTGGGGCGTCATCCGCGCCCTCGGTGCCGACGCCGCCAGCTTTCTCCACGGCCAGCTGACCCAGGACTTCGCGCTGCTGGACCGCGACCACGCGCGGCTGGCCGGCTTCTGCACCGCCAAGGGCCGCTTGCTGGCGACGATGGTGGGCTGGCGCGGCGACGCCGAGGACGAGATCCTGCTGGCGCTGCCGGCCGAGACGCTGGCCGCGACGCTGAAGCGGCTGTCGATGTTCGTGCTGCGCGCCAAGTGCAAGCTGACGGACGCCAGCGCCGAGTTCGCCGTCTACGGCCTGCTGGGCACGCCCGCCGCCAACGCGTGGACGCTGGTGCGCGAGGGCGATGCCGTGCAGATCGCGCTGCCCGGCGCTGCCCGCGCGCTGCGCGTGCAGCCGGCGGCCGCCGCCGCGCCTGCGGGCACCGAGCTCACGCCCGACGACTGGGCCGGCGCCGAGGCCGCCGCCGGCCTGGCCTGGGTGCGCGGTGCCACCGTCGAGGCCTTCGTGCCGCAGATGATCAACTTCGAGGTGCTGGGCGGCGTGAACTTCAAGAAGGGCTGCTACCCGGGCCAGGAGATCGTCGCGCGCAGCCAGTACCGCGGCACGCTGAAGCGCCGGCTGCAGGTGTTCGAGACCGACGCACCGGCCACCGTGGGCCAGGAGATCTTCCACAGCGCCGACCCCGAGCAGCCGGCCGGCATCGTGGCAGGCGCCGGCATGCGCGACGGCCGCACGGTCGTCGCGGCCGAGATCAAGCTCGCGGCGCTGGAGGGCGGCAGCCTGCACCTGGGCAGCGCTTCCGGCGCCGCGCTGACGCCGCGCCCCCTGCCCTACGAGATTCCACCGCAAGACTGATGCAGCTCTACGTCTACTACAAGGTCGCCGCCGACAACATCGACACGGCCCTCGTCGCCTTCCGCAAGGCCCGCGTCGAGGCGCCCATCGAGCTGTTGCACCGCCCGGAGCCGGACGACCAGGGCCGCTGGACATGGATGGAGATCTACCCCGAAGGCTGGGGCCATCGCGAGCCGCAGGTGGCGGCGGCGATGGCGCCGTGGCTGGCGAGCGAGCGCCGCGTCGAGCGCTTCGAGATGCTGGGCTGAGGCTGGACCGAGGACAGCACCTGCGTGCTGTCCGACGCCTGCCGAAGGACTGGCGCCTGCGTGCGCCAGGCTCAGAGCGCCCGCACCATCTCCACGTGGCCGATGCCGGCCTCCTCGAACGGCTCACCGCGGCGCTGGAAGCCGGCGCGCAGGTAGAAGTTCTCCGCCGACAGCTGCGCATGCAGCAGCACCTCGCGGTAGCCCTGCTGCCGGGCGTGCGCCATCAGCGCGTCCAGCACCAGCCGGCCGATCTGGCCGCCGCGCATGGAGCGCCGCACGGCCATGCGGCCGATCTTGGCCACACCCGGCACATGCTCCAGCAGCCGGCCCGTGGCCAGCGGCAGGCCGAAGCGGTTGCGGGCCAGCGCGTGCAGGCAGCTGGCGTCGGCGCTGTCCCACTCCATGTCGGCGGGAATGTGCTGCTCCTCCACGAACACCTCGCGGCGGATGGCGGTGGCGGCGGCACCGTGCTCGGCCCACGGGCCCAGCGCGATGTCGACGACCGGCTGGCCGGCCTCGAAGTCGTGGATGAGCCCGCGCAGCGCGTCCGGCACCGGCAGCGGCGACTGCGTGGCCGGGTCGGCGAAGACGTAGACCATCTCCGCCTGCACCAGCATGTGCTCGCCGTGGAAGACGGCGCCGTCCACCTTCATCGAGCTGTTGCCGAACTCGCGGACGCGGATGCCGATGTCCAGCCGGTCGTCGTAGCGGGCCGAGCCGCGGTAGTCCAGCGTCGCGCGGCGCACGTAGAGGTCCCCGCCCAGCCCTTTCATCGTCTCGGCGTAGGGCATGGCCAGCGCGCGCCAGTAGCCGCTGACGGCGGTGTCCAGGTAGGTGAGGTAATGCCCGTTGAAGACGATGCCCTGGGCGTCGATCTCGGCCCAGCGCACGCGCAGGGGCTCGAGGTGGCGGAAGTCGGTGCGCTTCATGGTTGGAGGTACTCCCTGATGGCGGTGGCGCAGGCATCCAAGGCGGTGAGGGCCTCGGGGATCTGACGCCCCATTTTGATGAAGTCGTGCGTGACGCCGCGGTACAGCTCCAGCTGCACCGGCACGCCGGCCGCGCGCAACGTGTCGGCGTAGGCGATGCCTTCGTCCACCAGCGGGTCGCATTCGGCCAACACGAGGCAGGCGGGCGCCAGGCCGCTGTGGTCCTCGGCCTCCAGCGGCGCGAAGCGCCAGTCGTGGCGCTGGGCGCGATCGAGGTAGTGGCCGAAGAACCACTCGATGCTGGCGGCGTCGAGCAGGAAACCGTTGGCGAACAGCTTGTGCGACGGCGTGCCCGGCTGGCTGGCCGTACCCGGCGTGATCAGCAGCTGCCCCTTCAGCGGCAGGCCGCGGTCACGCGCGAAGAAGGCCGTGGTGGCGGCCAGCGTGCCGCCGGCGCTGTCGCCGCCGACGGCCAGGCGCGAGCCGTCCAGCCCGAGTGATGCCGCATGTTCGTGCAGCCAGGCCAGCGCGGCCCAGGCGTCGTCCACGGCGGCGGGGAAGCGGTGTTCGGGCGCGAGGCGGTAGTCCAGCGCCAGCACTGCCGCGCCGCTGCGCAGGGCCAGCTGCCGGCACAGGCTGCCGTGCGTCTCCAGGTCGCCGATCGTGAAGCCGCCGCCGTGCAGGTAGAGCAGCACGGGCAGCCGCTCGTGGCTGGGCGCGTACAGCCGCGCGGGACGGCCGGCGGCTTCGAGGTTCTCAACGCGGGGCAGCGGCGCGCGCGGCAGGTCCAGGATCTCGGCGCCCATGCGGTACGCCAGGCGCGCATCGCGCGGCGTGAGGCTGTGGAACGGCGGGCGGTTGGCGCGGTGGATGCGTTCAAGCACGCCGGCCATGCGCGGCGTCAGGAGCTGGGTGGGTGGTTTCATGGAGCGCGCATTCTCGGCGGCACCCACGGGTCGCGCAGTGGCGCCTGGAACACGCCCTCTTCCACCGGCACGACGCTGCCCGGCGCCTGCGGCGTGCCGGCACGGTCCACGGCCACCACGGGCCGGGCCGCCAGCGCACGCCGCTCGGGCCCGAGGTCGGCCGTCGCGCGCAGCGCCAGCGTGTTGGCGTAGAAGGCCTTCATGTCGGCCAGTTGCGCGATGCGCGTCGCGTCGTCCAGGTAGCTCATGTGGCCGCCGGCGTAGTTGCGGATCGTCACGCGGCGGGCGTCCACGCGGGCCAGGTCGGTCTCGGTCAGGTGGAAGGGCGTGGCCAGGTCGTGATAGCCGCTGACGGCCAGCACGCGCAGGCGCGGATTCTGGGCCAGCGCGGCGGCGAGGTCGGGCACCGTGTCGGGCAGCGGGCGGCCGGCGTGGCTGAAGTCCCAGTCGTTGATGGCGTTACTGAGCACGACGTAGGTGGACGCGTTGCGGTAGCCGAGCTGGTCGCGCAGGTGGGCGGCGATGCCCTGCGCGAAGCTGTCGCCGATCCAGGTGCTGGACGGGTCGCCCTCGGCCGCCAGCGCGCTGCCCACCGCGGCCTTCATGCGGCCGTCGTAGCGGCCCAGCAACTGGCCGGCGATCAGCCACTGGCGGTAGCTGTCGGCCGACACGTTGAGCGCCGTCTGCCAGCGGCCGGCCGGCAGGCCGCTCAGGTCGGCCAGCGGCTGCCACAGCGCGGGCGTGGGCAGGCGGTCGGCCAGCCAGGCCTGCAGCGCGGGGCCATAGACCGTGTCGGCATAGCTGCGGGCCTGCGTGGCCCAGGCGCCCAGGTCGGTGGGCACGGGCTGCGTCAGGCGGTGGAAAGCGCCGACGGCGGCGAAGGTCGGCAGGTAGCCGCCGCAACCCTGGCCCGTCGTGATGCCGCAGTTGCTGTTGTAGTCCATGGCCGGGGACTGCAGCACCAGCCCGTCCAGCATGACGCCCGCCTCCTGCAGCCGCCGCGCCAGCACGGCCGTGCGCGGGCCGCCATAGCTCTCGCCGAACAGGACCTTGGGCGACGCGGCGCGGTTGTTCGCGGCGAGGTAGCGCAGGATGAAGTCGCGGAACAGCGCCGCGTCGGCGTCCACACCCCAGAAGCTGCGGTTCGTGAACGGCGCGATGGCCTGCGAGTAGCCGGTGCCGACGGCGTTGATGAAGACGAGGTCGCTCTCGCCCAGCAGGTGCTCGGCGTTGTCCACCATCGTGAACGGCCGGGCCAGCGCCGTGTCGGGCACGCCGGTCACCAGGCGCTTCGGCCCGAAGCTGCCCAGCTGCAACCACACCGACGCCGAGCCCGGGCCGCCGTTGTAGAAGAAGGTCACCGGCCGCGTGGCCGCGTCGGCATCGGGCCGCGTATAGGCGACGTAGAACACCGACGCCTGCGCGGCACCGGCCGCGTCGCGCGCGATGAGGTGGCCGGCGGTGGCGGTGTAGCTCAGCGTCTGGCCGCCGACGGTCAGCGTCTGCGTGCTGACCGCGGCGGCCTCGACAGCGCCGGGCAGCGACGCATCGCGCGCCGAGGAATAGACCGTCGTGTCCGTCAGGCCGGGGCGGTCGTCGACGGGTGGCGTGGCGGAAGAAGATCCCCCTCCGCCGCCGCCGCAGGCGGCCAGGGCCAGGGTCAGCAGCAGGGCGGGGAGCGGAGTCGCGCGCATGACGTCGAGTCTAGACAGCCGCGGCTAGGATGAACGAAGACACCCCGGAGAGTGCGCCATGGCCCAGATGCTGTACGTGACCCGCATCGAACTCGAGTTCGGCGCCAGCCGGCTGCTGCCGGCCGAATGCGAACGCGTCGGCATGCGCCGGCCGCTGGTCGTCACCGATGCCGGCGTGCGTGCGGCCGGCGTGCTGGACAAGGCGCTGGCCGCCTTCAACGAGCCGCCCACGGTGTTCGACCGCACGCCGCCCAACCCCACCGAGGCCGCGGTGCGCCTGGCCGTGGAGCAGTTGCGCGAGGCGGGCTGTGACGGGCTCATCGCCATCGGCGGCGGCTCCAGCATCGACCTGGCCAAGGGCGTGGCCATCGCCGCCACGCACGAGGGGCCGCTCAAGCGCTGGGCCACCATCGAAGGCGGCGCCGTCAACATCACGTCCAAGGTGCTACCCGTCATCGCCGTGCCCACGACGGCCGGCACCGGCAGCGAGGTGGCGCGCGGCGCCATCCTCATCGTCGACGACGGTCGCAAGCTGGGTTTCCACAACTGGGAACTGCTCCCCAAGGCCGCGATCTGCGACCCCGAGCTGACGCTGGCGCTCCCCGCCCATCTGACGGCGGCGACCGGCATGGACGCCATCGCCCACTGCATCGAGACCTTCCTGGCGCCGGCCTTCAACCCGCCGGCCGACGGCATCGCGCTGGAAGGCCTGCGCCGCGGCTGGCAAAGCATCGAGCGCGCCACCCGCGACGGCCAGGACCGCGACGCGCGGCTGGACATGATGTGCGCCAGCGTGCACGGCGCGCTGGCCTTCCAGAAGGGTCTCGGCGCGGTGCATTCGCTGAGCCATGCGCTCGGCGGGCTGAACCCGCGGCTGCACCACGGCACGTTGAACGCGGTGTTCCTGCCCGCCGTGATCCGCTTCAACGCCGCGGCCGACAGCGTGCGGCGCGACGACCGCATCGCGCGGCTGGCGCAGGCCATGGCCCTGCCCGGCCATGGTGCCGACAAGGTGGCCGACGCGGTGGCCGACGCGATCACCGCGATGAACGCGCGCCTGGGGCTGCCCGCCGGCCTGGCCGCGATGGGCGTGACGCCCGAGCTGGACGACGCCATCGTCGAGCGCGCGCAGCTGGACCACTGCCACAAGACCAACCCGCGCTTGGCCAGCCCCGGCGACTACCGCGCGCTGCTGGCGGCGTCACGCTGATCGCGTGGTGAACACGCGGCCGTCGGCATCGTTTGCAGCCGGCTCTGCGTGACCGAAGTCCCGGATTGAAGCTGACACCACGCCTTCAGCAGCCCTAGCATCACGGGTTGGCCCGCATCCAGGACGGCGGGGCGTGATGACAAGAAGACAAGGGGCAGACTTCATGAACAAGCTATCCATCGGCAACCGGTTGGCGGCGGGCTTTGCGCTGGTGCTCGCGCTGGCGGCGTGCGTGATCGCGGTGGCGTCGTGGCGGCTTGCGTCCACGGCAGCGGCCACGCAGCAGATGATGGCCGAGCCGCTCGCCAAGGAGCGGCTCATTTCGGACTGGAGCCGCAACATCAACGCCGGCGTGCGCCGCACGATGGCCATCGCCAAGAGCGCGGACCCGTCGCTGGTGGCGCTGTTCAAGGACGAAGCCGCGCAGTCCACCAAGGCCTCCGGCGAGATGCAGGAGAAGCTCAAGGGCCTGATCCGCTCCGCCGACGAGCAGAAGCTGTTCGATGCCGTCGGCGAGGCGCGCAAGGTCTACCTCGAATCGCGCGACAAGATCACGCAGCTGAAGAAGGACGGCGACGCCGAAGGCGCCGACAGGCTGCTGACCGAGGTGTTCGTGCCGGGCTCCCGCGTCTACCTGGAGCGCATGCAGGAGTTCCTGGACCACCAGCGCAAGGACATCGACCAGACCGCCGCCGCGATCAACGACACCAACGGCAACAGCCGCCTGCTGCTGGTCGGGCTCGGCCTAGCCATGCTGGCGCTGGGCGTCGCCGCGGCGTGGACCATCACGCGCAGCATCACCGTGCCGCTGGCCGCGGCGAACGAGCTGGCCGAACGTGTCGCCAAAGGCGACCTGACGCGCTCGGGCAAGGGCATGAAGGCCGGCTCCGACGAAATCGGCCAGTTGCAGATGACGCTGCGGCGCATGCGCGAGACGCTGTCGCAGACCATCGGCAGCATCCGCGACACGGCCGAGTCCATCGACAATGCGTCGTCCGAGATCGCCAGCGGCAACCAGGACCTGAGCGCACGCACCGAGAAGGCCGCGTCCAGCCTTGAGGAAACCGCCAGCGCGATGGAGGAGCTGACGGGCACCGTGCAGCAGTCCGCCGCGTCAGCGGGCCAGGCCAATCAGCTGGCCCAGTCCGCCGCCAGCGTGGCGCAGCGCGGCGGCGAGGTGGTGGCCCAGGTGGTGCACACGATGGACGAGATCAATGGCAGCTCGCGCAAGATCGCCGACATCATCGGCGTCATCGACGGCATCGCGTTCCAGACCAACATCCTGGCGCTGAATGCGGCGGTGGAAGCCGCGCGCGCCGGCGAGCAGGGCCGCGGCTTCGCGGTCGTCGCCGGCGAGGTGCGCTCGCTGGCCGGCCGCTCGGCCGACGCTGCCAAGGAGATCAAGAGCCTGATCGGCAGCAGCGTGGAGCGCGTGGAAGCGGGCTCACGGCTGGTGGCCGAGGCCGGCAAGACCATGGACGAGCTGGTGGGCGCCGTTCAGCGCGTGAAGGACATCATGGGCGAGATCACGACCGCCACGGCCGAGCAGTCCGACGGCATCGCGCAGGTCAACATCGCCATCGCGCAACTGGACCAGGTCACGCAGCAGAACGCGGCACTGGTGGAAGAGTCCACCGCCGCGGCCGAGAGCCTGCGCGAGCAGGCCCAGACGCTGAACGGCGCGGTCGGGACCTTCCAGGTCGCGCGCCGCTGACATGGGAACCCCTCGCCCGGTCGTGCCTAGCTGAACGCGGGCCGCCACGCCGGTCTTGCAGACCACGCAGCCGACGGAGCGGCGGCCCTTCGGCAGGCGCCTCTGGCCGATGACCGCCCGGCGCTCGGACCGCGGCTCCACCGGGCATGGGCGCGGGGTGGGGAACACCACCGGCAACGGACGAAAAAAGGCCCGCCGAAGCGGGCCAACGTCGGGGAGTTGACTTTCCCTGATCTGATCAACGGTCTCGGTGTGCTCAACCGTGCTTGGCGTCGAAGAACTGTTCGTCTTCGGTCGAGCCCTTCAGAGCCGCGGTGGAGGCCTGGGCTTCGATGGTGGTGGTGACAGCGTCGAAGTAGCCGGTGCCGACCTCGCGCTGGTGCTTGACGGCGGTGAAGCCCTTCTCGGCGGCCGCGAACTCCTTCTCCTGCAGTTCCACGAACGCGCTCATCTGGTTGCGGGCGTAGCCGTGGGCCAGCTCGAACATCGAGTAGTTCAGGCTGTGGAAGCCGGCCAGCGTGATGAACTGGAACT
>JAYSCT010000024.1:0-41409 GCA_041914785.1 Roseateles sp. | reverse complement strand
GGGCGGCCAGCCCCAGCTTCGCGACGCGCCTACTCGCGGGCCGGTACTGTCGCAAACGTGGCCCACAGGGGTTTTGCAGACCCTCCCTAGGGCGCGATGATTTCCACGCCATCCGCCAGCGCCGCCACCAGCCCCGGCCGCGGTGGTGCAAAGCCCGGCGCCGTGCAGGCGGCGGCGCCGGCGGCCAGCGCCCAGCGCAGGTGCTGCTCGATGGGCGCGCCGGCATCGCGCATCAGGCTGTCCAGCAGGCCGGCCATGGCCGCGTCGCCGGCGCCGACGGTGTCCACCACGTCCACGCGCGGCGGCCGCGCGGCGCATTCCTCGACGCCGTGGTACAGCGTCGCGCTCCCCTCGCCGCGCGTCAGCAACAGCCAGGCGCCGGGGTTCCACGCGGCGATCTGGGCCAGGCCGGTGCGGGGGTCCGTCACGCGGAACAGCCCGCGCAGGTCGTCGTCGGACACCTTGATCACGTCGGCCAGCCGGCACATCTGCTCCAGCGTGTCGTCGTAGCTGGAGTCCATGGGCGGCGAGCGGAAGTTCGGGTCGTAGCTGATGAGCCGGCCCTCGCCCTTGAGTGCCTGCGCCAGCGCACGCAGCCGGCCTGCCAGCGGCTCGCGCACCAGCCCCAGGCTGCCGAAGTGGGCCCAGCGCAGCGCGCGCGTCCAGCCGGCGGGCAGGCCCTCGGGGCGAAAGTGCAGGTCGGCGCTGTCCTGGCCGATGAAGAAATAGCGCGGCGGGTCGGTCTCGTGCACCACGGCCAGCAGCGGCGGCCGCGGCAGCTGCTGGATGAAGCGCAGGTCCAGGTGGGCCTCCTGGCTGGCGCGCCAGATCTCTTCGCCGAACGGGTCACGGCTGATCGCGCCGGCGAACGCGCTGAGCTGGCCCAGCGTCGACAAGGCCATCGCGACATTCCACGGCGAACCGCCGCAGGCGCTGCGCCAGCGGTCGGGCCCGGTGCGGATCAAATCCGTCAGCGCCTCGCCGAAGGCGATGACGTGCGGCAGGTCGGGGTGCAGGAACGGCGTCATTCCCTGGCATTCAAACGCGCCGTCAGCTGGCCCGCAAGCCCCCTGAGGGTTTGCGGTGGCTGACACAATGCAGGCCTTATGCACGTCCGCGTGATTCCCCTGCACGACGCCCGCCCGCCGCGCGTGGCGGCCACGCCGCCCCGGCGGCCCGGTCAGCCCCTGGCCGACCTGCTGGGCCGGCCGCTGCGCGACCTGCGCATCTCGGTGACGGACCGCTGCAACTTCCGCTGCGGCTACTGCATGCCCAAGCAGGTGTTCGACAAGCATCACCGCTTCCTGCCCCACGCCGAGCTGCTCAGCTTCGAGGAGATCACGCGGCTGGCCGGCGTGTTCACCGGGCTGGGCGTCGAGAAGCTGCGCATCACCGGCGGCGAGCCGCTGCTGCGCCGCGGGCTGGACCGGCTGATCGCGATGCTCGCCGCGCTGCGCACGCCCGACGGCCAGCCGCTGGACCTGACGCTGACGACCAACGGCTCGGCGCTCGCCCGCCAGGCCGCCGCGCTGAAGGCCGCGGGCCTGAACCGGCTGACCGTCAGCCTGGACGGCCTGGACGACGCCGTATTCCAGCGCATGAACGACGTTGGCTTTCCGGTGGCCGATGTGCTGGCCGGCATCCACGCCGCGCAGGCCGTGGGCCTGGGGCCCATCAAGGTCAACATGGTTGTGCAGCGCGGCGTCAACGACGACCAGATCCTGCCGATGGCGCGCCACTTCCGGCACAGCGGCGTCGTGCTGCGCTTCATCGAGTTCATGGACGTGGGCAGCACCAACGGCTGGCGCATGGACCAGGTGCTGCCCTCGGCCGAGGTGCAGCGCCGCATCGCGGCCGAGTTCCCTCTGGCGCCGCTGTCGGCCAGCGCGCCGGGCGAGACCGCCGAGCGCTGGGCCTACGCCGACGGCGGCGGCGAGGTGGGCTTCATCTCCAGCGTCACGCAGGCCTTCTGCGGCGACTGCAACCGCGCGCGGCTGTCCACCGAGGGGCGGCTCTACACCTGCCTGTTCGCGCACCGCGGCCACGACCTGCGCGCGCTGCTGCGCGGCCCGGCGCCGGTCGGCGACGAGCAGCTGGCCGGCACCATCGCCGACGTGTGGGCCGGCCGCGACGACCGCTACTCGCAGCTGCGCGGCACGGCGGCCGCTGTCGCCGAACCGCGCGTCGAGATGCACTACATCGGTGGCTGAGATCCACGCGCTGGTGCTCGCCGGCGGCCGCGGCAGCCGCATGGGCGGCGTGGACAAGGGCCTGCAGCCGCTGAACGGCCGGCCGCTGGTGGCCCATGTCATCGAGCGCCTGGCGCCGCAGGCCGGCACGCTGCGCATCAGCGCCAACCGCCATCTCGACACCTATGCCGCGCTGGGCCACGCCGTGCTCACAGACCCGCCCGGCCTCGAATTCGCCGGCCCGCTGGCCGGCATGCTGGCCGGGCTGGCCGCCCTTCCCGCCGACGCCTGGCTGCTGACCGCGCCTTGCGACTGCCCCTCCCTGCCGACCAACCTCGCCGAGCGCCTGCTGCGCGCCGCCCAGCCCCACGGCCTGGCCTTCGCGCAGGCGGCGCGCGAGCACCCCACGCACGCGCTGCTGCACGCCCGTCTGCGCGAACCGCTGGCCGCCTATCTGCACGGCGGCGGCCGCGCCGTGCTGCGCTGGATGCAGGCGCAGCCGCACGGCGTGGCCCGCTTCGACGACGAGACTGCCTTCGCCAACCTCAACCACCTGGCCGACCTGCATGGCTGACATCACGCTGCGCCCGATGCTGGAGCCTGACCTGCTGGGCTACAAGGCGCTGCGCGACGCGATGCTCGCGGGCCACCCCGAGGCCTTCACGTCCGACGCCGAGACCGAGCGCCAGCGCGACATCGCCAGCTACCGCAGCCGCCTTGCCGGCGGCGCGGGTGGCAGCACGCTGTTCACGCTGCTGGCGCTGCACGGCACCCGCATCGTCGGCGCGCTGACCTGCGAGCGCGAGCCGCGCCGCAAGGTTCAGCACCTGGCCCACCTCGTCGGCATGATGGTGGCCGACACCCACCGCGGCCGCGGCATCGGCCGCATGCTGCTGGCCGCAGCCATCACCCGGCTGCGCGCCACGCCCGGGCTGGCGCAGGTGACGCTCAGCGTGACGGCCGGCAACCGCGCCGCCATCGGCCTGTACGAGAGCGCGGGCTTCGTCCGCTACGGCCGCCTGCCCGACGCCATCCGCCTGCCCGACGGCCGCCGGCTGGACAAGGACCTGATGCTGCTGCGGCTTCAGGGCTGAGTCAGCTCGAACTGCACCAGCAGCGCATCCTGCACCGCCAGCAGCCCGCCCAGCACGGTGAAGGGCTGGATGCCGAAGTCGCTCTGCCGCACCACCACCTCGCCGCGCGCCCGCGGGCCGTCCACCTCGGCGACGAACCACTGCCGCCGCGAGGCGCCGTGCAGCGTGATCTCGGCCTCCACGGCACGCCGGCCGCCCTCGCCCACCTGCTGCAGCGTGCGCACGACGACCTCGGGATGCGCCGCCGCGTCCAGCGCCTTCAGCAGGTTGGCGCGCGTGCCGGCGCGGGCGTCGTCGTCCACCGCGCTGGCGAAGGCATCGCCCAGGCGAGCCCGCAGCGCGGGCGGGTCGACGGCCAGCGCATCGAGCCGAAAGCGCAGCACCGGCCCGGCGGCGGGCCAGTCCACGCGCAGGTCGGCCGCGTGCAGCACATGGTTGTGCCCCAGACGCGCGGCCGTGCCGCCGCGGTAGACCAGCACGCGCAGCAGGTTGGCGCCGTCCACCGCCGGCGCTGTCGCCAACGGGACATTGCCGCAGCCGGCCAGCGCAGCCACGGCGATCAGCAGCTGTCGGCGAGTTGTCTTGAAAGGGCTCAACTGGGGAATCTGCGGGGGTTTTGAAGGCCCGCTCGCCACGCTCGGGCGCCGGGCTGATCTAGCATAGCCACCATCTCCTCGCCGGAGCCAGCAATCATGGCCAGTCTGTTCCGCCCCGCGCTCGACCTGATGGCGCAATACGCCGCCTACCACCGCGACCGCCGCAACATCACGACGCACTTCGTCGGCATCCCGCTCATCGTGTTCGCGATCAGCGCGCTGCTGGCCCGCGCCGAATTCACCGTCGGCGGCACGCCGATGAACGCGGCCATCCTGCTGTGGGCGCTGTCGGCGCTGTGGTACCTCACGCGCGGCAACCTCGCGCTCGGCGCGGCCACCGCCATCGTCAACGGCGTGCTGACCGCGCTGGCCATGCCGTTCGCGCAGGGGTCGCTGGCGAGCTGGCTGGCGGTGGGCGTCGGCAGCTTCGTCGTCGGCTGGGTGTTCCAGTTCGTCGGCCACTACTACGAGGGCAAGAAGCCCGCGTTCGTGGACGACCTCGTGGGCCTGCTGGTCGGCCCGATGTTTGTCGTCGGCGAGGCCTTGTTCATGCTGGGCTGGGGCCGCCCGCTGCTGGCCGAGATCGAGCGCCGCGTCGGCCCCACGCACCTGCGCGATCTCGCGCATCCTTGAGGCCCCTCGACCAGTCTGACCACGCTGCACGCGGGTCAGCCCAGTCGGTCCCCCGAGGGGACGACGATGCTTGCCGGATTGACCGGCAAGCACATCGCCAAAGGCGGGCCGGCTCGGGAGCGGCCCAGCGCTCGGCCCGCAAAATCCATCCAATACACCACACGGACCGCTTGACCCAATGACCGGCGTTCTCGTCATGGGCGCCGGAGCCGTCGGCTGCTTTGTCGGCGGCCTGACGCAGCTGGCCGGCGTGCCGGTGCATTTCGTCGGCCGCCCGCGCGTGCTCGGCGCGCTGCGCAAGCACGGCCTGCGCGTGACCGACCAGGACGGCCTGGACCGCCACGTTCCGCCGCTGCAGCTGCGACTGCATGAGGAGCCGCCCGTCGGCCTGAAGCCCGACCTGGTGCTGCTGTGCGTGAAGTCCGGCGCCACCGCCGCGGCCGCCACCGAGCTGGGCCTGACGCTGCCCGCGGGCACGCCGGTGGTCAGCCTGCAGAACGGCATCGCCAACACGCCGCAGGCCCGCGCGATGGCGCCGCAGCTGCGCTGGCACGCGGGCATGGTGCCCTTCAACATCGCCGAGCTGGCGCCCGGCCACTACCACCGCGGCACCGGCGGTGCGCTCGCCGCAGAAGGCGGCCCGGCCGACGTCGCGCTGGCCGCGTGGCAGACGGCACTGGCCGGCGTCGGCATGAAGCTCAAGCTGCATGCCGACCTCGCGCCCGTGCAGTGGGGCAAGCTGCTGATGAACCTGAACAACCCGGTCAACGCGCTGTCGGGCCGGCCGCTGCGTGACGAGCTGCTGGAGCGCGGCTACCGGCGCGTGCTGGCGGCGCTGCAGGAAGAGGCGCTGGACCTGCTGGACGCCGCCCAGCGCCCCGTCGCCCAGCTCTCGCCGCTGCCGCCGCGCCGCGTGCTGAAGCTGCTGCGGTTGCCCACGCCGTTGTTCCGGCTGGTCGCGTCGCGCATGCTGCGCATCGACGCCAAGGCCCGTTCCAGCATGGCGGACGACCTCGCCCAGGGCCGCACGACGGAGATCGACGCGCTGTGCGGCGAAGTGGTGCGGCTGGCGCAGGGGCTGCAGCGCGGCGCGCCGCTGAATGCGCGCATGCAGGCCCTCGTCGAGGCCTGGCCCCAGCGGCGCCGGGCCTACACGCCGGCGGAACTGCTGGAGGCCGTCGGCCTGCGCTGACGCCGTCGGTCGCAGGCTGGCATCGCGCGCCTGCCGGGCCTAAAGTCGCCAGCCAACGACACCCCCCGTAAAACCGAAGCGTCCGTCAGCCTGGGCCTGTCCGCGCCGGCAGGGGCTGCTCGCGACAATCGTCGGCTTACCCAAAAATTCGGCACGCCATGATCGAACTGCTCTCGAACCCGCAGACCTGGATCGCCCTCGCCACGCTGACCGCGCTGGAGCTGGTGCTGGGCATCGACAACATCATCTTCATCAGCATCCTGGTCGACAAGCTGCCCAAGGCGCAGCAGGAGACGGCCCGCCGCCTGGGCCTGTTCATGGCGATGTTCATGCGCATCGGCCTGCTGCTGACGCTGGCCTGGATCGTCGGCATGGTGGAGCCGCTGTTCCATTTGTTCGGCTACGGCTTCTCGGGCCGGGACCTCATCCTCATCGGCGGCGGCCTGTTCCTGATCTGGAAGAGCACGGTCGAGATCCACGGCTCGCTCGAAGGCGAGGACGAGACTGCCCCCAGCGGCAGCAAGGCCGCGAAGGCCGCGTTCGGTGCGGCCATCGTGCAGATCATGCTGATCGACCTGGTGTTCTCGCTGGACTCCATCATCACCGCCGTCGGCATGGTGGACGACGTGCGCATCATGATCGCCGCCGTCGTCGCCTCGGTGGGCCTGATGATGCTGTTTGCCAGCCCCATCGGCCGCTTCGTGTCCAGCCACCCGACGATCAAGATGCTGGCACTGTCCTTCCTCGTCGTCGTGGGCGTCGTGCTCGTGGCCGAGGGCTTCGGCCACCACGTGCCCAAGGGCTACATCTACTTCGCGATGGCGTTCTCGCTGGGCGTCGAGATGATCAACATCAAGATGCGCAAGAACGCCGACACCAAGGTCAAGCTGCGTCAGCAGATCCCGGGCGGCGACGACTGAGCGCGTCGGCCCCGCGGCGATGGAGAAGCTGATGCGGTTCCCGGGCGCCGTGGTGCGTGACGCCGCGGTGGACGCCTGGCTGGCGGCGCGGCCCGGCGCGCTGGGCCGGCTGGCAAGGCGCTGGTTCGCCGCCATGCGCGCCTGCGGCGCCGATGTGCGCGAGCTGCTGCATGACGGCCACCCCACCGCCTGCGTGGGCGAGGCGGCCTTCGGCTACGTCAATGTGTTCACGGCCCATGTCAACGTGGGCTTCTTCAAGGGCGCCGAGCTGCCCGACCCGGCCGGCCTGCTGCAGGGCACGGGCAAGGCGATGCGCCACGTCAAGCTGCGGCCCGGCGAGGCCGTCGACGAGGCGGCGCTGCAGGCCCTCATCATCACGGCGCACGCCGATCTGCGGCGCCGCACCGGCGCGCCGTGATCGCGCGGCCGCTGACGCCGTTCCAGGCTTTCGACGGCATTCCCTTCAGCCTGGGCGCCGATGAACTCATCGCCGACCTCGGCCTGCCCGAGCACCGCCAGCGCAACGCGGCCGAGCTGACCGAGTTCGACTACGGGCACAGTGTGTTCCGCTTCCAGGACAGCGGGCGGCTGGAGGAGATCACCAAGCGCACGCCCGTGTTGCTGCTAGGCACGATCGCCGTGCCGTTCGCCTCGCTGGGCGGCTTCGTGCGGGCGCAGGACGCCGGCGCGTTCGAGCGGGCGGGCTTTCTCGTCAGCCCGCGCTACGGCCTGGCCTTCGTGCCCGACGAGCCGGACTGGGTCACGGCGCTGGCGCGGCACTGCCTGCCGACCTGGCGCGCGATGGACCGCTGAGAGCTTGAGAGCCTTTCACCCATGCCCGCCTTGCACGCCAAAACGCCCTCGCCCGTCGTTGCAAATGCTCGCCATAGCCCGAGCTATGGCTGCGCTTTGCGCCTAGTTCGAGGGCGTTTTGACGCGCCTTTCGGGCGCGGCCGAAAAACTCCCAAGCTCTGAGGCGGCTTCAGCGCCGGCCGGCACCCACCAGCACCAGCACGCCGCCCACGATGCCGGCGATGCCCAGCCAGGCCGGGATGTTGACGGACTTCTTCTCCTTGACGCTGAGCTCCAGCGAGCCGATCTTGGCGGCCGTCTCGTCCTTGGTGTACGAGAAGCCGCCATAGGCCAGCGCCAACGCGCCGCCGACGATGAGCACCAGTGCGAACACACGCAAGCCGTTCATGGAAACCTCCGGGAATTGTTGGGTCGCGGGCGATCCGGTCACCCCGGTCGCCCGGCTGGAGTACACCGCGCGGCGCCCGCGCCGCCTGTAGGACGCCGCGCAGCGGCGCCGTCGGTCAGGTCGCCCAGATGCGCGGGTCGCCGCCGGGCAGGCCCCACAGCCGCTCGCGCCACAGCCCCCGCACGCGCCGCAGCGCCAGCGTGACCGACTCGACCTCGTCGCCGATGACGCGCATCAGCAGCACCGCGCCGCGCGGCCCGGCCAGGTGGGTGATGCCGCTGCGCGGCCCGTCGGCGATCAGCGCGCGGCTGTCGTCCAGCAGCGTCGACACGTCCGCCACCGCATCGGTCTGCGCATAGGCCAGCGTGCCCAGCACGCGGTGGCCGGCCAGGCCGCAGGGGCCGTCCAGCAGCGCCGTGTCGGCCGCGTCCAGCCAGCCGCGGTCCAGCCACTGGCCGGTGATCTCCAGGTGCTGCAGCAGCCGGCCGCGGTCGAAGGGCTGGCCCGCCGCCGGCAGGCCCAGGCCCAGCACCTCGGTCGCGAACAGGCTGGCGCCGGGCGCCAGCGAGAGCCTCACCTCGTTGCGGGCCATGCAGTCGGGATAGGCCAGCGTCTCCTGCGGCAGCCATTCCAGCCGCGCGCCCTCGCCCACCGTCGCGTGCACGACCTGCGCCGCCTCACCGGCATTCGAGCGATAGAAGCGCGTGGCCGCCGGTGTCGTGACCAGCAGGTGGGCGCCCGCCTGCACGTCCAGATGAATGTCGAGCCGGTCGCCGCCAACCAGGCCGCCCGGCGGGTGCACCAGCACGGCGTGGGCGATGCGGGTGGACTCGGGATACAGCGTCTTCAGCAGGCGCAACGGGCCGTCGTGGCGGGCATGCACGCGCGTGGCGCCGGCGCCGTCGCGTGCCGCGCTCAGCGTGAGCCGCGCCGGCCAGCGAACGGCGTCAGGCAACGAGCAGGCCCTTCTTCTCGATGAACGCGACGACCTCGGCCAGGCCCTCGCGGGTCTTGAGGTTGGTCATGACCCAGGGCTTCACGGGCCGCATGCGGGCGGTGTCGCTGCGCATGATGTCCAGGTCAGCGCCCACGTACGGCGCAAGGTCGGTCTTGTTGATGACGAACAGGTCACTCTTCGTGATGCCGGGCCCGCCCTTGCGCGGGATCTTCTCGCCGGCCGCCACGTCGATGACGTAGATGGTCAGGTCGCTGAGCTCGGGGCTGAAGGTGGCCGCGAGGTTGTCGCCGCCGCTCTCGACGAACACGATGTCCGCGTCAGGGAACTTCTCCAGCATGCGGTCCACGGCCTCGAGGTTGATGGAGCAGTCCTCGCGGATGGCGGTGTGCGGGCAGCCGCCGGTCTCCACGCCCATGATGCGCTCGGGCGCCAGCGCGCCGGCCACCGTCAGCAGGCGCTGGTCTTCCTTGGTGTAGATGTCGTTGGTGACGACGACCAGGTCCCAGGTTTCGCGCATCGTCTTGCAGAGCATTTCGACGAGGGTGGTCTTGCCCGAGCCCACCGGGCCGCCGACGCCGACGCGCAGCGGCGGGAGTTTCTTGGTGCGGTTGGGGATGGCGTGCAGCGGTGCGGTCATGATCTGAAAAGGCGTGAGTACTGGTGTTCGTGGCGGGCGCCGAGCACGCCCAGCAGCGGCGCGAAAGCGACCGGCTCGGGCGTGGCCATGGCCGTCGCCACGGCCTGCGGGATGGCTTGCACGAGGCGTGCCAGCAGCCGCTGGCCGGACGTCTGCCCCAGCGGCACGCAGCGCACGGCGGCCTGCATCAGGTTCTCGGCCCAGCCGAATGCGATGGCCTGCAGCGCCGGCTCCAGCGCCGCACCGCGCGACGCGGCCGCCGCGCCCATGACGACGGGCCAGGTGGGCGCGGGCTTCAGCGCCTGCAGCAGCGGCAGCGCGGCAGCGTCCGGCACCAGCCCCTGCATCCACACCAGCAGGCTGCGGCCCATCTGCTGGGCCTGCTGCAGGCTCTCGCTGGTCTCGCGGGTCTGCAGCACCCAGGCGTTGAGCTCGCCCAGCTTTGCGCCGTCCAGCGCCAGCGTGGCCGCATGGGCGGCGGCGGCCACGGGCAGTTCGGCGCGCGCCTGCACGAGCTCCAGCTGGTTCAGCAGCCAGTCGCCGGCGCTGGCCTCGTCATGAACGGTGCCGGCATCGACGGCCGCTTCCAGCCCCTCGGAGTAGCTGAAGCCGCCCACCGGCAGCGCCGGCGAGGCCAGCCACAGCAGGTGCAACAGGGCGGAGGAGGCGTCGGGCGGCATGCGGCGATTCTCGCCGCACGGCACCGGCGCTCAGAAGTGGAAAGCGATGCCGGCGCCCAGCGTGCGCACGGTGACGGCCTGCTTGGGCGACGTGGGCGTGTCGCGCACGTCGGCACGCGTCCAGTCGGCGTTCAGGCTCGCGCTCCAGTGCGTCGCGAACTGCCACGCCAAGCCCAGGCCGGCGTAGGGCTGGACGGACCGGGTGGTCACGGTGCCGGGGTTGCTCTGCCCCAGGCCCACCGCGGGCTGCAACTTCAACTCGTTGGACGCGCCACCGAAGCGCAGCACGGCGCCGACATCCTGGGACAGCGGCAGCGTGTACGCCGCGCCGACACCGAAGCCGACGTAATCGGCAGAGTAGTTGCTGAACAGCACGCCCCAATCCGCGTCGGTGTGCGCATAGGTCACCTCGAAGGCCCACGCCGGGTTGAAGCGGTAGCCGGCACGCAGGGTGCGGTTGCTGTCGACCGGGCTGCAGCGCGTGCCGCTGGGGCAGTTCAGGCTCACCTTGCCGGTGCCGAACTCGACGCCGATGTAGGTGGCAGCGGCCAGGTTGGCCTGCGCGAAGGTGGCGGCCGGCAGCGCGAGTGCGGCCGCGGCAAGCGCGAAACGGGCGTTGGTCAAAGAGGGGCTCCCCGGATGATTGGCATGTCATGCCCGGGGCTGGCTAGGCGAAGGCAGCCCCGGGCAGGTGCAACATGCTAACGGCACGACGAGACGCCATCCACCGGGCTGGCGCCCACCGGGAAGCAGCCGGTCAATGCGAGTGATCGTGGCCGCAACCGGGACCGTGCACATGGTCGGTCTCGCTGGGGCCGTGGGCGTGGGCGTGATCATGGCCGTGGTCATGCCGGCAGTCCGGCCCATGCACATGACCCACGTCGTGCGCCTTGACCGGAATGGCCAGCGGCTTGCGCGCCGGCGCTGCATGCCCGTGCGCATGCCCATGATCATGGTGATCGTGCGCGCCGTGGTGGTGGCCGTGGCCCGTACCCTCGCCGTAGGCGCCGCCTTCAGGCTCGAACGCGGCCTGCGCCTCGGTGACGACCAGGTGCTGGCGGCGCAGCATGTCGGCCAGCACGGGGTCGGGCTCGAACTGCAGCAGGTCGGGCTGCAGCTCCAGCGACACATGGCGGTTGCCCAGGTGGTAGGCGGCGCGCAGCAGGTCGAACGGCTGGCCGTGCTCGGCGCAGAAGCGCACCTGCAGCACGGGCTGCGCGGCGGCGATGACGCGCAGCATCGAACCGTCCTCGGCGATCAGCACGTCGCCGCCACGCAGCGTGGTGCCACGCGGCAGCACGACGCCGATCTCGCGGCCGGTGGAATCGGTGGCCGAGAAACGGCTCTTGCTGCGCGTGTCCCAGTCCAGCTCCAGCGTGGCGGCACGCTTGACGAGCACGGCGGCGAGGCCGGCGCCGCCGGCAATGCGTTTGGTGGCGTGAATCATGGGCTTGTCAGGGGTGGAATGCCCTGGATATTATTACAAGCGTTATAACGGACGAGTTTCATCATGAGTGCGCTCAAGGTAACCCAGATCGGCAACTCCCTTGGCGTGATCTTGCCCAAGGAAGTGCTGGCGCGCCTGAAGGTGGAAAAGGGCGACGTGCTCTATCTGTCCGAGGCCGTCAACGGCGTGCTGATCTCGCCCTACAGCCCGGAGTTCGAGCAGCAGATGGACGCTGCACGCAGCATCATGAAGAAGCGCCGCGCCGTGCTGCGGGAACTGGCCAAGTGAGCGCACCCGCCTGGCGCTGGCTGAACGCCGACGTGCTGCGGGCCATTCACCACGAGCAACTGGCCGAGCATGGCGGCGGCACGGGTGTGCGAGACGAGGGCCTGTTCGAGTCGGCCGTGATGCGGCCTCAGAACCTGGCGGCCTACGAACAGCCCGACGTCTTCGAGCTGGCGGCCGCCTATGCGATCGGTCTGGCCAAGAATCACCCCTTCGTCGACGGCAACAAGCGCACGGCCTATGTCGCCATGGAGTTGTTTCTCTGGCTCAACGGGCTGGAACTGCTGGCGACGGATGCCGACTGCGTCATCACGATGCTGGGCGTCGCTGCCGGCGAGATCAAGGAAGCCGAACTTGCCGACTGGCTGCGCCAGCAGACCGAACCGATTGCCTAAGAACCCGGACCCCACATGACCGCCCTGCAACTCGACACCCTCACCCTCTCCATCCAGGACCACATCGCCACCGTCCGCCTGAACCGGCCCGACAAGGCCAACGCGATGAACGCGACGATGTGGCAGGACTTCCGCCGCGCGTTCGACTGGATCGACGCGCAGCCCGAGGCCCGCGTGGCCGTGCTGGAGGGCGAAGGCAGGCACTTCACCGCCGGCATCGATCTGGCCATGATGATGGGCATCGCGCCGCAGATCCAGGACGACTGCGACGGCCGCATGCGCGAGGCGCTGCGCCGCCTCATCCTCGACATGCAGGACACCCTCACCAGCCTGGAGCGCTGCCGCAAGCCCGTGCTCGCGGCCATCCACGGCGCCTGCGTCGGCGGCGGCATCGACCTCATCTGCGCGGCCGACATGCGCTACTGCAGCGCCGACGCCTACTTCTCCATCAAGGAGATCGACATCGGCATGGTGGCCGACGTGGGCACGCTGCAGCGTCTGCCCAAGCTCATCGGCTCGCAGGGCCTGGTGCGCGAGCTGGCCTACACGGGCCGGCGCGTGGAGGCCGCCGAGGCGCGCGAGATCGGTCTCGTGAACCGTGTGTTCGACAGCCGCGAGGCGCTGCAGGCCGGCGTGCGCGAGATCGCCGCCACAATTGCCGCCAAGTCGCCGCTGTCCATCCGCGGCAGCAAAGAGCAGCTGAACTACGCGCGCGACCACTCGGTGGCCGACGGCCTGAACTACATCGCCACCTGGAACGCCGCGATGCTGATGAGCGAAGACCTGCAGAAGGCCATGATGGCCGGCAAGGGCGCCGCGCCAGCCTTCCGCGACTGACCCCCGGGGCATGCTGACGCTCGCACAAACGCTCGCCTTCCTCGCCACCGCCGTGGTGCTCACCGCCACGCCCGGGCCCGACAACCTGATGGTGCTGAGCATGGGCATGTCGCGCGGCCGGCGGGCGGGCATCGCCTTCGGGCTGGGTTGCGCGCTGGGTTGCCTCAGCCACACGCTGCTGGCCGTCATCGGCGTCAGCGCGCTGGTGGCGGCGTCGCCGGTGGCGTTCACGCTGCTGAAGGTGGCGGGCGGCGCCTACCTGGTGTGGATGGGCGTGCAGGCCTGGCGGCACGCAGGCGCCGTGCGCGTGAACGGCGACGCGGGCGACACCACGCCGCTGCGTCAGCTGTTCGCCAAGGGCCTGATCGCCAATGCGATCAACCCCAAGGTCGTGCTGTTCTTCCTGTCGTTCCTGCCGCAGTTCGTCGTGGCGTCGCAGGGCCAGGTGGAATGGCAGCTGGGGCTGCTGGGCCTGCTGTTCACAGCGCAGGCGGTGGTGCTGTTCGGGCTGCTCGGCTGGTTCTCGGGCAGCGTGGGCGCATGGCTGAACCGCCGGCCCAGCGTCGGCCTGTGGCTGGACCGGCTGGCCGGCACCGTGTTCATCGGGCTGGGCGTGCGCATGATGGCGTCGCGCTGAAGCCCGCACGGCGGCTCAGTCGATCAGGTCGATCGCCCAGTCGAACGACGGCTTGGCGATGCGGTTGTGGTGCACGTCGAAGTTCTTCCGGTACACCTGCAGGCCGACATACGGCCGCCCCTCATAGCGGGCGGCCAGCGCGGCCACCACCTCGTCGTTGCCCTGTTGCGTGGCGCCGCTGAGGATCAGCCGCACCGGCAACCGCGGGTTGACCGCGAGACGCGCTTCCTCGGCCCGGATGTGCTGCTCATCCAGCAGGAAGTAAGAGCCATCGAACAGCAGGTAGTTGCTGAAGAACGGCGCTGCCGCGTCCTCGGTGCTCAGCATCAGCGCGCCCAGCAGGCCGCCCAGCGACGCGCCGGTGTACGTGCGCACGCCCGTCGTGCGGTAGCGTGCCTCCACCAGCGGCGCCAGCTCCTCCTTCAGGAAGCGCTCATAGGCCGGCGCACCCGCCGGGAAGAAATCGGTCTCCCGCCGGTTGTCGCCGCCCTGCTCGATGCCGATCAGGATCATGGGCTTGCGCCGCCGGTCCAGCATGCCGGCATAGCCCGAGAAGTTCCACTGGCCATCCGTCGCGTACATCACGGGGTAGCGCCGGCCTGACGTCGCATAGCCCGGCGGCAGGTAGACGTGGTACGGGTAGGTAATGCCGGTGTGCCTGGACGTGATGACCTGGTCGCGCTCCACCGTGCCCAGATAGGCCGGGGCCAGGGCCGGCGCCGAGGCCGTCTCGGCCCCCACGGCGAGGCGGCAGGTGGGTAGCAGGCAGGCGAGGCTCAACAGCAGCGGCAGGTATCGGGGCATGGCGGGGTGTGCGTTCTTTGCACGAGCGTAACGGCCGCCGACGCCGCGAATGCAAAGGTCGTGCAAAGCCGCGGCCCCAGGGCTACCGGCTGCCGACGCTGCCGGGCGCGGTGCTGCCGGTGGCGGCGTCGTTCTGTCGCGCGACTTCCTTGATGAAGGCGTCGGCGTTCTGCAACCCCGCACCGCGTTCGACGGCCTGCATCGCGCGGGCCTTGTCCACGGTCCACTCCTTGAACGGCACGTCGGGCACCGGGTCCCGGCGCATCTCGGCCAGGATGTCGCCACGGCTCACGCCCGCCTCCAGCCGCCCGCGCCACTGCCGCGCCCACGCTGCGGCCGCTGCGTCGTGACCGCTCTGCGCCAGCGCGTCCAGCATCCTGTGGGCCATGTCCGCCTGGCCCGCGAACGCCGAGGCCAGCGCCGCCGACCGGCCCAGCGCGTCGATCTCGCGGGCACCCTGCCAGGCCGCGATGACGCCGTCCAGCACCGCCGGGCTCGGTGTGCCTGCGGCGGCCACCTCGGCCTGGAAGGCGGCCAGCGCCACCTCCGGCGACCGCGGGTTCGCCTCGCGCGCCCGCTGCAGTTCCCGCCGCGCGGCCTCGGCATGCAGGCGCCGCGCCTCGCCGCTGCTGCGCTCGGCCAGGCGCAGGTGCGCCAGGCCCAGCAGGTAGCGGGCTTCGGCGTTCTCGTCGTCCTCCTGCAAGAACGCGGTCAGCGGCGCCAGTGCCTCCTGGGGGTTGCCCCAGCCGATCTGCGCCCGGCTCAGCGTGAGGCGCGCGAGGTCGTCGTCGGCGTAACGCGGCGCCAGCGACGCCAGCTTCCGGAGCAGCGACTCGCCCTCCTCCCGCGTGGGGCAGGCCTTCAGCGCGGCTTTCGCCAGCACGAACTCGCCCGTCGCCCGCGGCAGGCTGCGAAAGCTCACGCGCACCGCGGGCTGCGGCGGCTGCTCCACGCGCAGCGTCGCGATGCCCTTGAGCCCGTAGCGCCACATCGCATCGCCGATGTCGGCCTGCTTCAGGCCGAAGATCCGCTCGAACGCCGCCGTCGGGTCCGCCCCGCGACCGACGGCGGCCAGGTAGTGGTTCAGCCGCTTGCGGTTCTCCGGCGACGACAGCATGTAGTGCGTCAGCAGCCAGGCCTTGGCCTCGAACTCCAGCCGCACACCTGCCGCGCCCGCCGGGCCGTGGGCGTTGGCAAGGCGGCTCTGCAGCACGTCGTCGTAGTCCAGGCTGTAAGGCTGGCCATCGTTTAAGAACTTCAGGTAGGTGCCCAGCCCCCGGGGCACGCGGCCCACCACCATCTGCCGCTCCGAGAAGCGCACGCTGGAGAAGTACTGCGCGAACCCGTCGATGAACGACGCCGGCAGGCGGATGTCCGTGTGCCGGTACAGGAAATGCCGCGCGTAGGCCTCGAAGACGTAGGACAGCGTGTCGTTCAGCGGGGCCTTGTCGAGCTGCTCGTCGCCGAGGCTGCGCATGCTTTCCAGATGAGCCGCGAAGCCCTGCACGCCCGCGGCACAGCTGCTGTAGAGGCCCACGGCATCGGCCGGCGTGCGGGCGTCGATCGCGCGCAGGTCCGTCACGCTGTTGTGGAAGTACAGCGTCAGCTTGGGCTCGCGCGGCTCGTCCGGGCGCGGGGCCGGGTCGCCAGGCAGCGTGTAGGCGCGCAGCAAGTGGTCCAGCTTTTCCAGGTTCGTCAGCAGCTGGCTCACGTCGCCCTCGCCGGCGTCCGAGTACACGACGAAATGCGGGCTCTCCGCCCGGAACCACTGCGACACCTCGCTCTTGCGGCCCGCCACCGTCACGCGCGCCAGGTTGGCCGGATCGGGGGACTGGGCGCCGGCGTGGCCGGTGGCCAGCAGGCAGAGGGCGGTAGCCATCGACAGGGCGGCGGGAACGAAGCGCATGGTCTTCCTCGTGAGATGGGGACGGGTACTGCCGGGCGACATCTTGCACTGCCTGCCGCGGCGGCGCTGATCGGGAAGGTGACGCACGGCCTGGGGAGGCGCCCGGCATGGCGCCGGCTACCGCACGATGCCGCGCTCGCGCAACTGCGCGATCTGCTCGCCGGTCAGCCCCAGCTCGGTGAGCACCGCGTCCGAGTCCTGCCCCAGCGCCGGCGCGTTGCGGCGGTGGCTGCCGGGCGTGGCCGACAGCTTGGGCACGACGCCCGGCACGTCGAGGGCGCGGCCACCCGGAAGGCCCGGCAGCTGCACCTGCTGCAGCATGCCGCGCGCGCGGTAGTGGGGGTCGGCGGCGATGTCGGCCACCGTGTAGATGCGCCCGGCCGGCACGTCGGCGCCGGCCAGCGCCTGCAGCACCTCGTCCACCGACCGCGTGGCCGCCCAGTCGCCGATCGCCGCGTCGATCTCCGCGATGCGCGCCACGCGGCCGGCGTTGTCGGCCAGCGCGGGGTCCTGCCCCAGGTCGTCACGGCCGATCACCGTCATCAGCCGCCGGAAGATGCTGTCGCCATTGCCGGCCACCAATGCATAGCCGCCGTCCGCGCAGCGGTAGGCATTGCTGGGCGCGATGCCCGGCATGGCGCTGCCCGCCGGCTCGCGCACCACGCCGAAAGCGCTGTACTCGGGCAGCAGGCTCTCCATGCAGTTGAAGACGGCCTCGTACAGCGCCACGTCGATGACCTGGCCCTGCCCCGTGGCGTGTCGGTGCTGCAGCGCCAGCAGGATGCCGATGACGCCGTGCAGCGCGGCCAGCGTGTCGCCGATGCTGACGCCCGTGCGCACCGGCACGCGGCCGGGCTCGGCGGTCAGGTGGCGCAGCCCGGCCATCGCCTCGGCCACGGCGGCGAAGCCCGGCCGGTCGCGGTAGGGCCCGGTCTGCCCGTAGCCGCTGACGCGCAGCACGATGAGCCGCGGGTTGGTGGCCAGCAGCGCGTCGGGCGCCAGGCCCCAGGCCTCCATCGCGCCGGGGCGGAAATTCTCGATCAGCACGTCCGCCTCGGCCGCCAGGCGCCGCACCACGTCCTGGCCCTCGGGCGTGCGCAGGTCCAGCGCCAGCGAGCGCTTGTTGCGCGACTGCACCTGCCACCACACCGACGTGCCGTCCAGCAGCAGACGCCATTTGCGCAGCGGGTCGCCGGCGCCGGGCGGCTCGATCTTGACGACATCGGCGCCGAAGTCGGCCAGCGTCTTGGCCGCGAACGGGCCGGCGATCAACTGGCCCAGCTCGACGACCTTGAGGCCGGCCAGCGCGGCGGGGGTGGCGGCGGAAGCAGCGGGGGCGTTCATGCCCGGCAGTGTCCGCCCGCCGCCTGCGGCCGCCCTGCGGATGTCGCGCGTGCTGGCTTGGCCCGGGGCGAAGCCCGAAGCCGGACGACGCTGCAGGGACTTCGCCCTGCCGACTGCGAGCGCCCGCCGGACTTCGCAGAATCGCCGACATGACACGTGCCCTCGCCTGCCTGCTGCTGTTCGGCGTTCACGCCACCTGCTGGCCCCTGGAACTGCGGGACGGCGACGTCGTGCTGTATCGCCACGCCCTTGCACCGGGCGGCGGCGACCCGCCCGGCTTCCGGCTCGATGACTGCCGCACCCAGCGCAACCTCAGCGAGGCCGGTCGTGAACAGGCCCGGCGCATCGGCGAAGCACTGCGGCAACGACTCGGGGCGGTCACGGTGGGTGCCGTCTGGGCGTCGCCCTGGTGCCGCACGCTGGAGACGGCGCGGCTCGCGTTCCCCGGCCACACCACCCAGCCTCAGGCCGCGTTCGCCTCCTTCTTCGAGCAGCCGGAGCGCGAAGCCGGCCAACTGGACGAAGCGCGCCGGCTGCTGGATGGCTGGCGCGGCCCCGGGGTGCTGGTCGTGGTGACGCATCAGGTCAACTTGACTGGCCTGAGCGGCGTGTTCCCGGCCTCGGGCGAAGGCGTGGCGCTTCGACGCACGACGGGCCCGCACGCGCTGCTGGGCCGCCTGGCGCCGCCGGCCGTGCCCGACTGAACCGGCTTGCGGCTGCGCCTCCCAACCTGTAAGCTATTAACAAATAAGTTAATAGCGGAATCAGAATGCAGCTCGACCGCGTCTTCGAAGCCCTGGCGTCTTCACCGCGCCGCCAGATCCTGGCCTACCTGTCGGGAGGCGAACTGAGCACGTCGGCACTGGCCGAGCGTTTCGAGATGAGCACGCCCGCCGTGTCGCGCCATCTGTCGATCCTGGAGGGTGCCAGCCTCGTGACGAGCCGGCGCCAGGGGCAGTTCGTGCTGTACGCACTCAACGCCGACAACCTCGTCAACAGCTTGACGGGCTATGCGATGGAGGTGTGCCCGGTCGGCCGCCCCCTCAAGCAGGAAGCCAGGGCTCGCGCCACCGGCCGCACGCCGGCCAGGGTGCCACGTGCCGCCAAGACGGCCAAGCCCTGAGGACATCGCCATGCATCACCCCACCCCTGCCGACCTGGAGCACCATCGCGTGCAGGCGTCCAGCGTTACCGACCTGCTGGAGGGCAGCATCCGCTACTCACCGGTCAAGTCGCTCTGGCTGACGGCGCACGCGACGGGCGCCGCGATCGGCGCCTGGCTCTACCTCGATCCGGTGCCCGTGCTGGTCTTCCTGCTGTGTACCGGCATCGCGCTGCTGCTGGGTCACTCGTTGGGCAGCCACCGCAAGCTCATCCACGACAGCTACCAATGCCCGCGCTGGCTGGAACGCCTCTTCGTCTACCTCGGCGTGCAAGTCGGCCTGGCCGGGCCGCTCGGTCTGTTGCGCCAACACGAACTGCGCGACTACGCGCAACGCCTGCCCGACTGCCACCCATACCTGCGGCACGGTGCCTCCTTCTGGCGCGACGCCTGGTGGCAGCTGCACTGCGAGCTGGTGCTGGATCGGCCGCCGCAGATTTCGTTGGAGCCCCGGCTGGCACAGGACCGCTTCTACGCGGCGCTGGAACGCACCTGGATGCTGCAGCAGCTGCCGCCGGCGCTGCTGCTGTACGCCGCGGGCGGCTGGGCCTGGGTGTGCTGGGGGGTGTGCGCCCGGGTCTGTGCAGGCGTCGTCGGTCACTGGCTGATCGGGCACTTCGCGCACAACCAGGGCGGCATGCACCACGTCGTCAACGGCGCCGCCGTTCAGGGGCGCAACATCCGCTTCACTTCACTGCTGACGATGGGCGAGGGCTGGCACAACAACCATCACGCCTTCCCTGGCTCCGCGCGGCTCGGCCTGCATGCGGGCGAGTGGGACCCCGGCTGGTGGATGCTGATGCTGCTGCGCCGCGCCGGCCTCGCCTGGGGGTTCCGGCTGCCGCAGGCCCTGCCCCATCGCCCGGAACTGCGCGCGCTGGACGCGGCCCCGTCGACCTCGCCGACAGCCGTCGGCAGCTGGCGTGACCTGCCAAGCCTGCGCCGGCTGCTGCAGGAATCGCGCGGCCGGCCTATAGAACTGGCCGGGCCGGCGGCCTGCCTGTCCGCCCGGTGCCTGTCGCGCCTCGTCAGTCGGCCGCTCGCCGTCGACAAGCGCCTCGCCAGGCTTGAGCTGCGAGACGGGCAGCAGGTGGCCTTGGCGCGCGGGCTGCCTGCGCTGTGCCTGGCAATCAGCGCGCGCGGCGTCGCGGCGCGTTGGGCAGCCGCCGCGCTGCTGCCCTTTGCGGCGGCACTGGAGTCCGGCCGTGTGGCCCTCACCGAGGCCTGAGCAGGCCCGGTGCCTGCTCAACGCTTGATCAACGTCAGGCCGATCAGCCGCGACACCACCACCGCCAGGTACATCACGCCGACGAACATCTCCAGGCTGGCCACGCCGCGCGCCAGCGGCCGCACGGGGATCACGTCGCCGATGCCGGTGCTGGACAGCAGCGCGAAGCTCAGGAACATCAGCTCCGTCCAGCTGCGCGGCTGCTCGGGGTTCACGGCCGCGGCGAAGCTGCCCGGCGCCAGCACCTGCAGCACGACGAACACATAGGTGAACGCCCAGGCCAGCAGCGTGAACGTGGCGCCGGCGGCAAACAGCTCGTCGGTGGTGGCGCGGGCGTCGGCCATCATGTAGGCGACGAGGCTGGCGGCGGCGTAGAAGTAGAACAGCGCCTCCAGCCCGGCCGACCACGGCAGCAGCTGCGGCAGGTCGAACGCGGCCTGCAGCGCCAGCAGCACGATGGCCGGCAGCGCCAGGCAGGCGCTGACCCACACCAGCCCCGGCGTGCGCCGCACCATGCGGGTCGTCACGACCAGCACCGCCACGCCGAACGCGCTCAGCAGCAGGCGGCCGTCGTGCGTGTCTTCCAGCAGCGGGTACAGCAGCAGGCCGGCGAGTTGCACCAGCAGCAGGATGGCCGACGGGTGCCGGCGCGTCAGCGCGAGGTAGCGGAGGTGGCGGGCGGGCATGCCGGCATTGTGCGCATGGCGGCGCGCGCCCCTCGGCGAGCGCCGCATCGGCGCCATCAGGGCGCCGCCAGCAGCGCCTCCATGTCGTCCATGAGGCGGTCCATGCGCTGCACCAGCGCGCGGTACGGCGCGGGGCTGGCCATGTCCAGGCCCGCGTTCTTCAGCGCCTGGTACGGCGCCACCGAGCCCCCGCCCGCCAGCAGCTTGAGGTAGTTGTCGCGCGCCCAGGGCTTGGCGGCCAGGATGTCGTCGGCGAAGTGCAGTGCCGCCGTCACCGACGTGGCGTACTGGTACACGTAGAACGGCCGGTAGAAGTGCGGGATGAACGCCCACTCCTGGCAGTACAGCGGGTCGATCTTCATCACGCCGGCCGCGTCGCCGTGGTAGTCCTTCAGCAGCTGGCAGTAGATCTCGGTCAGGCGCTTGCCGTTCAGCGCCTCGCCCTTGGCGGCGGCGTCGTGCGTGTTCAGCTCGAATTCGCCGAACATGGCCTGGCGGAAGAACGTGCCGCGCAACCGCTCCAGCGCGTAGCCGAGCTGGAACAGCTTGTCCTGCTTGCTGGTGGCCTGGCCCAGCATGTACTGGCTCAGCAACACCTCATTGGCGGTGGAGGCGATCTCGGCGACGAACAGCGAGTAGCCCGCCGTCTCATACGGCTG
The DNA here is from genome assembly GCA_041914785.1 of Roseateles sp. Taxonomy (GTDB): domain Bacteria; phylum Pseudomonadota; class Gammaproteobacteria; order Burkholderiales; family Burkholderiaceae_C; genus Pelomonas. The sequence goes on along the minus strand of JAYSCT010000024.1, from coordinate 19,919 downwards.
TGCACGGTTGGCCATGGCCGTGTGCATGCCGTGGCCCCACTCGTGCGCGAAGGTGCTGACCGACTCGAAGTCCCCCTGGTGGTTCAGGAACACGAACGGCGGCGCGCCATAGACGCCATCCTGGTAGGCCCCGCCGCTCTTGCCCGGCGCAGGCAGCGCATGCATGGTGTTGGCCTGCAGCGTCTGCTTCAGCAGCGCCTGGTAGTCGGCACCCAGCGGCTGCGTCGCGGCCAGCGTCAGCGCGGCGGCGTCCTCCAGGCTGTAGCTCTTGGTTTGCGTGACCAGTGCCGGGTAGATGTCGTAGTAGTGCAGGTCCGGCAGGCCCAGCATCTTCTGGCGCAGCTTGAAGTAGCGGTGCAGCGTGGGCAGGCCGCGGCGCACCTCGGCCACCAGCGTGCGGTAGACGGCCTCGGGGATCTCCTCGGCGCCCAGGCTCATCGCCACCGCGCTGGGGTAGCGGCGCAGCTTGGCCATCGTCGTGTCGTCCTGCACCACGTTGCCCAGCGTGACGCCGTAGGTGTTCTCGTACTGGCCGATGGCGCCGAAGAACGCGTCGAAGACCTGCTTGCGCACCGCGCGGTCGGCGTGCTGGCGCAGCAGGCCGTACTTGGTTCCGTCCAGCCGCTCGGCCTTGCCGTCCACCGTCAGCTCGGGCCAGCGGGTGTCGGCGTTGAACAGCAGCGTGCGCACGTCGCCCGTGGCGCTGCGCACCGGGCCCAGCGCGGCCAGCGCACCTTCGGTCTCGGCGCTCAGCGTGTGGCGCGCCTGGCGCAGGCTGTTGCGCAGGTGCTCGGCATGCTTCTTCAGGCCCGGCTCGGCCTTCAGGAAGGCGGCCACGCGGGCCTCGCCCAGCGCCTGGATCTCGGGCTCCACCCACGCGATGGCGCTGTGGTACTCGCCGTCCAGCTGGCCGGCGAGGTTGCTGCGCTGCTGGTTGGCGGCGTCGCGGTTGTCGGTGCTCTGCGTCATGCTGGCGTACACGCGCAGCCGCTCGAAGCGCAGGTTGGCGGCGCTCAGCGCGTCCAGCCCGGCACGCAGGCTCTGGGCGCTCTTGCCCAGCGTGCCCTTCAGGGCCGCCAGCTTGGGCAGGTCGGCCAGCAGCGCCTTGCGGGCGGATTCCCAGTCGGCCGGCGAGGCGTACAGCGGGGCGAGGTTCCAGGTGGTGGGCAGCGGATCGGCATGCACCGCCGCGGCGCCGCCCAGGGCCAGGGCAAGGCCGACGACCAGGGCGCGGGGGGAGAGTGAACGGTTCATCACAACGCAGCGAAAGACTCGAGAGCAACAGTGTCGACGAGCTGCGAGAGCCTGACCGAAGTGACACCGGGAAAGCCCTGAGCCGGCGCGCGGCCCACCTCGCAGGCACGGGCCGCGTACCACTCAGCCGGGTCGCTGCCAGGCCCGCCACACCCGCACGGCCGCCACAACCACTGCGGCGTTCAGCGCCATGGCCACCACACCGCGGCCCGGCGGTGTGGCCACCATGAAGTTGAACGCCGTGTGCCAGACGGCCACCACCCAGACGCTGTCGGTCGCCAGGAACAACCAGCCCAGCACGAGCGAGCCCGCTACCAGCCCCACAACCCAGCCCAGCAGCAGCGGCCCAACCATCGCTGCCATGCCGGCATGCACCCAGAACAGCGGCAGGTGCCACAGCGCCCACATGCCCGCCACCGCGAGCGCCGCCCGCAGCGGCCCCTGCTGCGCGGCCAGCCGGGGCAGCAGAAAGCCGCGCCACCCCAGTTCTTCGCCGAAGCCGTTGAGCAGCAGCGCCGCCGCCACAACGACCAGCCACGACCCGTCGGCCGGCAAGCCCGGGTAGTGCTTGAACTGCACCCACGCGGGCAGCGTCCCGCGCACCGGCCACAGCGCGGCAAACATCAGCGCCGCAGCCCCAATTGGCGACAGTGCCAGTGCCAGCGTGCGTCCGCGCGGCTCGGGCCAGCGCACGCAGCGCGCCAGCAGCCGCCGCAGGCCGGCACCACCATCGGACCAGGCCGTGACGAGCAGCGCCGCCAGTGCCGGGCCGAGCAGCCCGGGCAGATGCGTCGCCGCCGAGCCTGGGGCCACGCGCCAGCCCAGCACACCCATCGACAGCCAGTAGCTCCACGACAGGCCGAAGGCCAGCAGCACGAAGGCCGCCACCGGGTTGCGCCGGGCCCAGGAAGGTCGGGCGGCAGACGACGAATCGTGCGGCATGACGGCGATGCTAGCCGGCCGCTGGCCCAGCAGCAGGGGCAATGCAGTTGCCAGCACGCGCTCTCACGTCAAGATCGTTGAGGTTCGCAACGCTCACTCCACGAACCTTCCCAACGCTGTCGGCGCGATCGACAGCTCAAAACAAGAAGTACCGCTGCGCCATCGGCAGTTCCTTCGCCGGCTCGCAGCTCAGCAGCACGCCGTCCGCCCGCACCTCGTAGGTCTGCGCGTCGATCTCCATCGTCGGCAGGTAGTTGTTCAGCACCATGTCGGTCTTCCTGACCGAGCGGCAGCGCCTCACCGGCACCAGCGTCTTGGCCAGGCCCAGCGTCTCGGCATGCGCCTGGCCGGACTGGCTGACAAACGTCAGCGAGCCCTGCGACAGCGCGCCGCCGAAGCTGCCGAACATGGGCCGGTAGTGCACCGGCTGCGGCGTGGGGATGCTGGCGTTCGGATCGCCCATCGCGGCGGCGGCGATGAAGCCGCCCTTCAGGATCAGCGCGGGCTTCACGCCGAAGAAGGCGGGCTTCCACAGCACCAGGTCGGCCCACTTGCCGACCTCGATGGAACCGACCTCGTGGCTGATGCCATGCGCCAGCGCGGGGTTGATGGCCAGCTTGGCCAGATACCGCTTCACGCGGGCGTTGTCGTTGCCGGCGCCGTCGCCCGGCAGCGCGCCGCGCTGCACCTTCATCTTGTGCGCGGTCTGCCAGCAACGCAGCGACACCTCGCCCACGCGGCCCATGGCCTGCGAGTCGGAGCTGAACATGCTGATGGCGCCGAGGTCGTGCAGGATGTCCTCGGCGGCAATGGTCTCGCGGCGGATACGGCTTTCGGCGAAGGCCAGGTCCTCCGCGATGCCAGCGTCCAGGTGGTGGCACACCATCAGCATGTCGAGGTGCTCGTCCAGCGTGTTGACGGTGAACGGGCGCGTCGGGTTGGTGGAGCTGGGCAGCACGTTGGCTTCGCCCACCACCTTCATGATGTCCGGCGCATGGCCGCCGCCCGCACCTTCGGTGTGGAAGCTGTGGATGGTGCGGCCCTTGAAGGCGGCGATCGTGTCCTCGACGAAGCCGCTCTCGTTGAGCGTGTCGGTGTGGATGGCAACCTGCGTGTCGGTCAGCTCGGCTACGTCCAGGCAGTTGCTGATGGCCGCGGGCGTGGTGCCCCAGTCCTCGTGCAGCTTCAGGCCGATGGCGCCGGCATCGATCTGCTGCATCAGCGCCGCGGGCCGGCTCGCGTTGCCCTTGCCGAGGAAGCCGAGATTCATCGGGAAGGCCTCGGCCGCCTTCAGCATCGTCGCGATGTGGTGCGGCCCGGGCGTGCAAGTGGTGGCCAGCGTGCCGGTGGCGGGGCCGGTGCCGCCGCCGATCATCGTCGTGACGCCGCTCATCAGCGCTTCTTCGATCTGCTGCGGGCAGATGAAGTGGATGTGCGTGTCGATGGCGCCGGGCGTCACGATGAAGCCTTCGCCCGCGATGATCTCGGTGCCGGGGCCGATGACGATGTCCACACCCGGCTGCACGTCGGGGTTGCCGGCCTTGCCGATGGCCGCGATGCGGCAGCCGCGCAGGCCGATGTCGGCCTTGACGATGCCCCAGTGGTCGACGATGACGGCGTTGGTGATGACGGTGTCCACCGCGTCGCCCGGGCCGGGGCCGTTGACGCGCTGGGACTGGCCCATGCCGTCGCGCACGGTCTTGCCGCCGCCGAACTTCACTTCCTCACCGTAGCCACCGGCGGCCAGCGTGAAGTCTTTTTCGATCTCGATGACGAGGGCGGTGTCGGCCAGGCGCAGCTTGTCGCCGACGGTGGGGCCGAGCATCTCGGCATAGGCACGGCGGCTGATCTTCATTTGAGCCTCCGCTCGGCCGCCCGGAGGAGGCGAGCGCCCCCTCGGGGGGCAGCGAACGCAGTGAGCGTGGGGGTTGTCATAAGTTGCCCTGAACCAGGCCGCGGAAGCCCCAGACGGCGCGGTCACCGCCGAGGTCGACGAGCTCGACGGTGCGCGTCTGCCCCGGCTCGAAGCGCACCGCCGTGCCGCTGCAGATGTTGAGGCGCATGCCGCGCGCGGCGTCACGGTCGAAGCCGAGCGCCGCATTGGTCTCGGCGAAGTGGTAGTGCGAGCCGACCTGGATGGGCCGCGTGCCGGTGTTGGCGACCTTCAGCGTCAGCGTGCGGCGGCCGGGGTTCAGTTCGTGCTCGCCCTCGGCGGTGATCAGCTCGCCGGGGATCATCACTTGCGGCCCTTGACGAGCCACCACACGGCCACGCCGGCCGCGGCGGCGAGCGCCATCAGGCCGGTGCCGTCCCAACCGTGCAGATGAGCGGTGGGCGCGCCGTGGCCGTCGTGGGCCAGCGCGGGGGCGGCGATCAGGAGCAGTGCGAGTACGCGCATGGTGGGGCTTCAGGCAATGGGTTGGTGGACGGTGACGAGCTTGGTGCCGTCCGGGAAGGTCGCTTCGACCTGGATCTCGGGAATCATCTCGGCGATGCCGTCCATGACGTCCTCGCGCGTCAGCACGGTGCGCCCGTCGCTCATCAGCTCGGCAACGGTCCTGCCGTCGCGCGCGCCTTCGAGGATGGCGGCGCTGATCAGCGCCACGGCCTCCGGGTAGTTGAGCTTGAGGCCACGGGCCTTGCGGCGCTCGGCAAGCAGCGCGGCCGTGAACAGCAGCAGCTTGTCTTTTTCTCGGGGAGTGAGTTCCATCTCGCTTCGCTCGATATTTGTCAGTCGGACCGAGCGGCCGGCGAGGCCGGCCGAACACGCGGAGTTAATTCCATCTCGCTTGGCTCGATTTCTTTCAGTCAGCACGTGCGGCCGCAAATACCGGCCGAGCTCGAGGGGTGGGTTCCATCAATCCACTATCACTTGCAAGGCGGGTGCCAGTCGATCAGCACCTGCCCGGGGTCGGGCTTGCGGGCCGGGCCGGCGGCTTGGCGCGCCGGCGTGCCCAGCGCGATCCAGCCCACCAGCGTCTCGCCGGGCTCGCAGAAGGCGGCGGCAATGGCTGCGTTGCGCACCTTGGCGCCGCTGAGCATCTTGCCGCCGAAGCCCAGCGCATGCGCCGCGGACAGGAAGTTCGCGACCGCGCCGCCCACCGCCGCCCACTGCTCGTGCGCGGGCACCAGCGGGTGGCCCAGGTCGATGCGGGCGACGACGGCCACGGTGACCGGCGGGCGCAGCGCGCGCTCGGCGTCCAGTGCGGCGCCCTCCTCGCCCTTGGCCGAAGCACGCGCGGCGTCGGCAAACAGGGCAGCCATGCCCTGCTTTGAGTCGCCACGCACCACCTTGAACCGGTAAGGCACCAGTTCGGCGTGGTCGGGCGCACGCAGCGCGGCCTGCGCCATCAGCGTGAGCTCGGCATCGCCCGGCCCGGGCTCGACGAGGTGCTTGGGGCCGACCGAATAGCGAGTCAGCAACGCGTCCAGAGAGGTCATCGTCATCGGGTCAGGTGTTGTCTCAGGCGCCAGGACAAGGCATCCACTCCCGCCACCAGCACCACCATCGCGAGCAGCACGGTGCAGCTCTCGCGCATCTGGAACAGGCCCAGGTGGTAGCTCAGCATCTGCCCCAGCCCGCCGGCGCCGACAACGCCCAGCACGCTGGCGGCGCGGATGTTGTTCTCCCAGCGGTACAGCGTGTAGCTGGCCAGCTGCGGCAGCGTCTGCGGCAGCGTGGCGAACAGCCACACCCGCACCGCCCCCACGCCCCGCTGGCGCAGCGCGAGCGCCACGTCGGGCGGCGCGTTCTCGAAGCTCTCGGCAAACAGCCGCCCCAGCACGCCGCTGGTGTGCAGCGCCAGCGCCAGCGTGCCCGGCAGCGGCCCCAGGCCGGCGAGGATGAGCAGCAACACGGCCCACACCAGCTCGGGCACGCTGCGCAGCACGTTCAGCACCAGCCGCGCCGCACCGCGCGCGACGCCCGAGCCCGCGGCCGGCAGTGCCAGGGCCAGCCCGCCCGCGACAGCCAGCGCCGTGCCGACGGCCGACATCGCCAGCGTCTCCAGCAACGCCCAGCCCGTCTTGGCGAGGAAGGCCGGTGCCGCCTCGGGCGGGAAGAAGCCCAGCGCGAAGCGGCCCATGCTGGCCAGCGCGTCGGCGCCGAGGAAGGCGGCCCACTGCAGGTCCAGCGACCAGAAGCTGGCGACCACCAGCAAGACCAGGGCCAGCAACACGGCGACGGTCAATGTCCTCATGCCAGGCGCCCTCTCAGCCAGCGGCTGAACGCGTCGCTCGCCATCACCAGCGCAATGAAGACGAGCAGGATGGCGCTGACCTCCGCGCCCGCGAACATCTTGGAGGCACTGTCCAGCAGCTGCCCCAGCCCGCCCGCGCCGACGAAGCCCAGCACGACGGACGAGCGCACCGCGCACTCCCAGCGGTAGACGGTGTAGCTCAGCAGCTCCGGCGCGCAGCTGGGCAGCGCGCCGAACAGCAGCGCCTGCAGCCGGCCGGCGCCGCCGCGCAGCAGCGCCTGCGTGGGCGCGGGGTCGGCGCTTTCCAGGATCTCGGCGTAGACCTTGCCCAGCATGCCGCCGTAGGCGATGGCGATGGCCAGCACGCCCGCCGTGGGCCCCAGTCCGACAACGCGCACGAAGACGAGGGCCCACACCAACTCCGGGATGGAGCGCAACGCCACCAGCAGCGCGCGCACCGCGCGGCGCCCCCAGCGCGCCGGGCCGGGGCGCCCCTCCAGCGTGCTGGCCGACAGCCGCGTGGTGGCCAGCAGCGACAGCGGCACCGCGAGGGCGAGCGCCAGCGTCATGCCCGCGGTAGCGATGGCGACGGTGCGCCAGGTCTCGCGCGCCAGCAGCGCCAGGAACTCGGCGTCGCTGCGCGGCGGGAAGAACTGCGCCAGGAAGCGGCCGGTCGCGCGCAAGCTGCGCTCGTCCAGCAGTGTCCAGGGCTTGAACTCGGCCAGCACGAGCAGCGGCCAGGCCAGCACCAGCATGCCCAGCAGCAGCGCCCAGCGCCGGGCCAGCGCGGGGTCGCGCGTCATCGGCACATGGCCTGGGGCAAGGGAACGGGCTGCACCAGCGGCGCCAGCTCGGGCGGCGCCTCGTGCTGGCTGCGGTACAGCTCGTCCAGCAGGTCTTCATCGAGGCCGTCGGGCGCGCCGTCGTACACCACGCGGCCGGCACGCAGCGCCACGACGCGGGGGAAATGCTTCAGTGCCAGGTCCACCTGGTGCAGGCTGCACACCAGCGCCGCGCCGCGCTCGGCGGCCTGCTGGCGCAGCACGGCCAGCACGGTGCCGGCGCGGGTCGGGTCCAGCGCGGCCAGCGGTTCGTCGGCCAGCCACAGGCGCGCGTCGGCCACCAGCAGCCGCGCCAGGCCCACGCGCTGGCGCTCACCGCCGGAGAGGCGGTCCACGCGCAGCCACAGCTTGTCGGCCAGGCCCAGCGGCGTCAGCGCGGCCAGCGCCAGCGGCGCGTCCGGCGGGCTCCACAGCGTGCGCAGGCTGCGCACCAGCGACATCTGCGGCAGCCGCGCGGCCAGCACGGCGACGGCCACGCGCTGGCGCGGCGGCAGCGGGGGCTGCTGCGGCGCGAGCACGATGCCGGCGCGCCGCCGCTGGCGTTCGCGGCGCGGCTGCGCCCAGGGCTCGGCGCCGTCCAGCACGAGGCGGCCGGCCAGCGGCGCCTGCATCAGCGCCAATTGGTTGAGCAGCGTCGTCTTGCCGGCACCCGACGCACCGATGACGGCGACCGCCTCGCCGGCGGCGATGTCCAGGTTCACGCCGCTCAGCACCGCTGACGTGCCGCCCAGCGCGGCCGCGTCGATGCCGCTCAGCGAGATCACTTCAGCAGGCCGGCGTTCTCGGCAGCGCCCTTGATGCCGGTGTAGTTCTCGGGCTTGGTGGGGATGAATTTCGTCGCGCGCTGCAGGCCGAGGATTTCCTTGCCTTGAGGCGTGTTCGGGTCCAGCGCCAGGAAGGCCGCCTTGATCTTGTCTTGCAGCGCCTGCGGCATGTCGACGTGGACGGACCAGTTGTAGTCGTAGTACGCCGGCGTCGTGTAGAACACCTTCACCTGCGCCGGGTCCACCTTCTTCTCGGCCACGAACTTCTCCCACACCGAGATGTTCAGCGCGCCGGCGTCCACCTTGCCGCTGGCCACGGCGGCGATGGTCGCGTCGTGCGCGCCGCTGAAGGCCACGCGCTTCAGGTCCACGTCGGGGTTGACCTTGGCGGCCAGCAGGAAGCTGCGCGGCATCAGGTGGCCCGACGTGCTGCTCTGCGAGCCGAAGGACAGCGTCTTGCCCTTCAGGTCTTCCAGCTTCGCGATGCCGCTGGCCTTGTCGGTGATGAACACGGAGCGGAACTTCTCGTCCTCCTCGCGCTGCACCAGCGGCACGATCTTGCCGCCAGAGCGCACGCTGGCCTGCACGAACGTGAAGCCGCCGAACCAGGCCAGGTCGATCTTCTTGTTGACGACGGTCTCGACGGCCGCGGCGTAGTCGGTCACCGGCGTCCACTCGACCTTCATGCCGAGTTTGCTCTCCAGGTAGGCACCCAGCGGCGCGAACTTGCGCGCCAGCTCGGTGGGCGATTCATCGGGAATCGCCGTCACGCGCAGCACCTGCTGGGCGTGCGCGGTGGTGGCGGCAAAGGCCAGGCTGGCGAGGATCAGGCGGCGGCGTGTGGTCATGGCTCAGCTGTTCTTGGAGATGGAGATGGTGGGGAACTTGGACGAGTAGTCCTTGCTCTGCGCGGCGATCTTGGACGACACCTTGCGGGCCAGCGCCTTGTAGAGCGCGGCGAACTCGCCGTCGGGCTGGGCGGCAACGGTGGGCGTGCCGCTGTCGGCCTGCGCGCGGATGCTCATGGCCAGCGGCAGCGAGCCCAGCAGCTCGGTGCCGTACTGCGCCGCCATCTTCTGGCCGCCCTCGGCGCCAAAGATGTGCTCGGCGTGGCCGCAGTGGCTGCAGATGTGCACCGCCATGTTCTCGACGATGCCGAGGATGGGCACGCCCACCTTCTCGAACATCTTCAGGCCCTTCTTGGCGTCGATGAGCGCGATGTCCTGCGGCGTCGTGACGATGACGGCCCCCGTGACGGGCACGCGCTGCGACAGGGTGAGCTGGATGTCGCCGGTGCCGGGCGGCATGTCGATGATGAGGTAGTCCAGGTCCTGCCAGTGGGTCTGGCGCAGCAGCTGCTCCAACGCCTGCGTGGCCATGGGGCCGCGCCAGATCATGGCCTGGTCGTCGTCGACGAGGAAGCCGATGGAGTTGACCTGCAGGCCGTGGGCCACGTGGGGCTCCATCGTCTGGCCGTCATGGCTCTCGGGGCGGCCGCTGGCGCCCAGCATCAGCGGCTGGCTGGGACCGTAGACGTCGGCGTCCAGCACGCCCACGCGGGCGCCCTCGGCATGCAGCGCCAGCGCCAGGTTGGCGGCCGTGGTGCTCTTGCCCACGCCGCCCTTGCCGGAGGCCACGGCGATGATGTTCTTGACGCCCGGCAGCAGCTGCACGCCGCGCTGCACGGCATGCGCGACGATGTTCGTCGTGATGGTGACGCTGACGTTGCCGGCGCCCGGCTGGGCCTTGACGGCAGCCGTCAGCGCCTCGGCCAGCGCCGCGTGCTGGCTGGCGGCGGGGTAGCCCAGCTCGACGGCGATGGCCACGTCGCTGCCGTTGACCTGGACCGACTTGATCGCCCGGGACTCGCCCAGCGTGCGACCGCTGCCGGGGTCGGTCACGGCGTTCAGCAGGGGTTGAAGCTGGGCTTCGGAGATGGCGGTCATGGGCAAAAGTACTGCGTTTGGACGGGTCCGGCAGTCTAGCCCCGCGGTTCTGCATCCGCCGGGCCGGCGCATGCGTAGAGTGACCGGGCCCTCGTGCCCACCCGGAGAACAAGACCATGCACCGCCCCCTCCTGTTGCTGGCCGCCCTGCTGGCCGCCCCCGCGTTCGCGCAACCCGGCGGCAAGCTGCTGCTGACGGGCGGCGTCTCCAGCATCGACGGCGCGGCCGGCGGCGGCCTGACGCCCTGGGCGCTGACCGGCAGCTACGCCACCGCCGGCGAGGTGGGCGGAACGGCCTTCGTGACCCGCGCCAGCACCGGCAACTACGGGCTGTGGACGTACGGCGCGGCGCTGTCGGTGCACGACCGGGTGGAGTTCAGCATCGCCCGGCAGGACCTCGACACGCGCGACAACCTCGCGCCGCTGGGGCTGCCCGGGCTGCACCTGAAGCAGGACATCGTCGCCGCCAAGCTGCGCGTGGCCGGCGACGCGGTGCTGGACAGCGACACGCTGATGCCGCAGATCGCCATCGGCATCGAGCACAAGCGCACCCACGCCGGCGCGCTGGGCTCCACGCTGTTCGGCCCGCTGGGCGCCAAGCCGTCGGGCACGGATTTCTACGTCAGCGCCACCAAGCTGCTGCTGGCCGAGGGCGTGCTCGTGAACCTGACGCTGCGCGCGACCAAGGCCAACCAGAACGGCCTGCTGGGCTTCGGCGGCGCGCAGGGCCGCGGCACGCGACTGCAGCCCGAGCTGTCCATCGCCAAGCTGCTGTCCAGCCAGCTCGCCATCGGCGTGGAGTTCCGCGCCAAGCCGGACAACCTGCACGACTCGGCGCTGGGCGCCGGCGCGCTGGCCGAGGACGACTGGAAGGACGTCTTCATCGCCTGGGCGCCCAGCAAGCGGGTGTCCATCACGGCCGCGTGGGTGGACCTGGGCCGCATCGCGCCGGCCGTGCAGCCTCGGCGCCAGACCGGCGCCTACCTGTCGGCCCAGTTCGCGTTCTAGGAGGAAAGCCATGCGTGCCCCCGTCCTCGCCGGCCTGCTGCTGGCCACCACCGCCGTCGCGCAGCCACCCGCCGCCGACGCCCTCTACCAGGCCTGGGGTGGCAAGGCCGGCATACGCGCCGTGATGGACGACTTCGTGCCCCGCCTGGCCGCCGACCCGCGCACGGCGCCCTTCTTCGTCAAGACCGACCGCCAGCACCTGGCCGCCCAGCTCACCGAGCAGCTGTGCCAGCAGGCCGGCGGCCCCTGCGCCTACCAGGGCCCGCCGATGAAGCTGGCGCACGAGGACCTGGAGATCACGCGCGGCGACTTCAACGCGCTGGTGGAGGTGCTGCAGCAGGCCATGCAGGCGCGCGGCATCCCGTTCGCCGCGCAGAACGCGATGCTGGCGCGGCTGGCGCCCATGCACCGCGACATCGTCAACAGCAGCCGCTGAGCAGAACGAGACAGCGCCTGTAAAGAATTCTTGCGTTAACGCAGCGGCCACAAGCGTTTTCCGGGCCGGCGGCACACTGCCGGCCATGCAACTGCCCCGCCTTCGCCTGACCACTGCTGCGGCCCTGATGGCCTGCGGCTGCCTGCCCGCCCTCGCCCAGACGCAGCCCGCGCCGCCGGCCGCGGCGGCCTCGGCGCCCACCGCGCGCCCGGCCAGGCCGGCCGCCGCCCCGGAGCAGCTCAACCGCGTGGAAGTCAGCGGCACGGCCAGCGAGGAGTCCATCCGCCGCGCGTCTACGGCCAGCAAGATCGTCATCACGCGCGAGGAGATCGAGAAGTTCGGCGACTCCACCGTGGGCGAGGTGCTCAAGCGCCTGCCCGGCGTGACCACCGGCGGCCGCCCGGGCCGCGGCGGCGACGTGCGCATGCGCGGCATGGGCGGCGGCTTCACGCAGATCCTCGTCGACGGCGAACGCATGCCGCCCGGCTTCTCGCTGGACCAGCTGCCGCCCGAGCAGGTGGAGCGCATCGAGGTGCTGCGCGCGCCCACCGCCGAGTACGGCACGCGCGCCATCGCCGGCACCATCAACGTGGTGCTGCGCGAGCCGCTGAAGAAGCGGCTCAACGAGTTCCGCGCCGGCGTCGGCGTCGAGCGCGGCAAGCTCAGCCCCAACATCAGCTGGAGCCGCAACGACAGCTTCGGAAACAGCCACACCTACAACTTCAGCCTCAACGCGATGCGCGGCGAGCGCATCGACGACGTCATCACCGACGTCACGCGGCTGAACCGCGCGACGGGCGCCGAGTCGCTGCAGGTCACGCGCGGCCAGAGCGAGGACTCGCGCCAGGGCCTGAACCTGAACGGCCGCGTGCAGTTCAAGCTGGGCGGCCAGGACACGCTGACCGTGCAGCCCTTCATCGTGGCCAGCAAGTCGGACAACCATTCGGACATCACGCGCACGACGACGCCCGCGCCCGACCCGGCGACCCGCCCGCCCGGCGACTTCGACCGCGCGGTGACCGACGGCGACAACCGCTTCACGATGGCGCGGTTGAACACGCAGTGGCTGGCCCGGCCCGACGCCGACACCCGCATCGACGTGCGCGGCGGCCTGGGCGGCGCCAGCGGCAGCAGCCACAGCCTGCGCACCGAGACGACGGCCGGCGCCGTCTCGCGCGTGCAGCAGGACACGACGCAGACCCGCGACCGCAGCTGGAACCTCGTCGGCAAGTACTCGCGCAGCCTGCAGAACGACCACAGCCTGGTGCTGGGCGCCGAGGGCGAAGGCACGACGCGGCACGCCACGCGCACGACGCTGGTGGACAACCAGCCGCAGCCGGGCCTGGGCGACTTCGGCGACGACATGGACGCGTCGACGACGCGCCTGGCGGCCTACGCGCAGGACGAGTGGAACGTCGGCAAGCAGTGGGACTTCTACGCCGGCCTGCGCTGGGAAGGCATCAGGACCGAGAGCAGCGCGGCCAACTACGCCGTCAGCAACACGTCCAGCGTGTTCACGCCGCTGGCGCATGCGCGGTACAAGCTCGACCCGAACGGCAAGGAAGCCATCCGCATGAGCCTGACGCGCAGCTACCGCAGCCCGCAGCTGCAGGACCTGATCGCGCGGCCCAGCATCAACGCCAGCGTGCCGCACGACATCACGACGCCCGACCGCGCCGGCAACCCCGACCTGAAGCCCGAGCTGGCCACGGGCGTGGAGATCGGCTGGGAGAAGTACCTCAGCAAGGGCGGCATGCTGGGCGCCAACTTCTTTGCGCGCCGCATCAGCAACCTGATGCGCAACGTGGTGGACCTGGAGACCGTGCCGTGGAGCGCCACGCCGCGCTGGGTGGCCCGGCCGCGCAACCTGGGCAAGGCCAGCACGATGGGGCTGGAGCTGGAGGCCAAGTTCCGGCTGGACGAGTATTTCGACGATGCGCTGCCGATCAACATCCGCAGCAACCTGAGCTTCTTCACGTCCAAGGTGGACGGCCTGCCGGGCCCCAACAACCGCATCGAGGGCCAGCCCAAGGCGACCGCCAACCTGGGCTTCGACTACCGGCTGCGGTCGGTGCCGGTGTCGATCGGCGCATCCCTGAACTGGACGCCGTCGTCCACCATCCAGCAGACCGCACTGACCGAGATCACGACCAACCGCAAGCTCGTCACCGACGCGTTCGCGACGTGGAACATCTCGCAGGAGCAGTCCCTGCGGCTGTCGGCCAGCAACCTGTCGCCGCTGGACTACTACACCGGCAGCGTCAGCACGACGGACACGCAGATCGTCACGTCGCGCAGCGGCGGGCCGAGCTACACGCAGTGGCAGTTGCGGTGGGAGATGAAGATCTGATGTTGCGAGTTCGGGGCTGAGCCCCGGTCTTTTGGCCGCTTGTCTTGGGTGGTTTAGCGGAGCGATCAGCAGCCCGCTACGCAGAGCCAATCAAAGACCACCACTCGCCGTCACCCACGGCCCCGTGATGCCGTCCAGCTCGCAGTCCCACAGCGCCTGCGCGTCCATCTCGTCGACGACGCCCTCGCCGTAGACCTTCAGCGCCAGGCTGCGCAGCATGATGACCATGCCGCGCACGAAGGCCGCGCGGCCCGCCTCGCCGGCCACGCCCAGCAGCACCGAGGCATCCAGCTTCACGTAGTCCAGCCCCGCCTGGTACAGCCGCTCGACATGCGCGAGCCCGGCGCCGGCATGCTCCAGCCCCAGCTTGACGCCCAGCGGCCGCAGTTGCCGGCCCAGCTCCAGCAGGCGCTCGAAATGATCGGTGGCGGCCGCCTCGGACAGGTCCAGCAGCAGCGCGCGCGCCGCCTGCGGCCACTGGCTCAGCAGCTCGCGCAGCTGCGGCAGGAAGCCCGCATCGGCCAGCGACGCCGGCGCCACGTTGATGCAGCGGGCCTGGCCGTCGGCCGCGATGGCCTTCAGCGCCAGGCTGACGGCGAGCAGGTCCACCGCGGCCGTCATGCGGGCGCGCAGCGCCAGCGGCACCCAGCCGGCGGCGGGCAGGAAGCCGCTGTCCAGCTGCAGCTGCAGCGGGCATTCCAGGTGCAGCACGCGGCCCGCGCGGTCGTGCACCGGGAACTCCACCAGCCGGCCGCGCTGCTGCGCCACGGCCTCCTGCAGCTGCGCCCGCCACAGGCCCTCGCCCTGCTCGCGGCCCACGCCGGGGTCGGCCACCACCTCGACGACGAAGCCGCCATGCGCCTCGCTCAAATGCTCGGCCCGCGCCAGCGCGGCATCGGCCTCGCCCAGCCAGACGCTGCCGGGCCGTTCGCGCGGCAGCTCGATGGCGCCCAGCGCCACCTGCACGCCGGGGCCGAAGGCCGGCAGGCTGGCGCGCAGCGCGTCGGCCAGCGCATGGGCCGTCTCGGCGGCCACGCCCTGGGCCGGCAGCCACAGTGCGAAGTCGCCGCCATTGAGCCGGCCGACACGGCAGCCGGGCACGGACTCCGGGTAGGCCTGCAGCGCCGTCACGAGGGTGAGCAGCACGTCGTCCACCGCGGCACGGCCCAGGCGGGCGTTCAGGCCGGCCAGGTCGCGCAGGCGCACCAGCACCAGGCCGGCGATGACCGGGCCGTCGTCGCGCTGCAGCGCCGCGTCCAGCTCGGCCAGGAAATGCCGGCGCGTGGACACGCCGGTCAGCGCATCGTGATGCACCTGCTCGCGCAGCACCAGCAACTGGCCGGCCTGCGCCTCGAACAGCTCGCGCACGCGCTGCACCATCGCGTTCATCGCGCGCGTCAGCCGCTGCAGCTCGGGCACGCGCGGCTCGACGACCTGGCCGTAGCTGCCCGCCAGCACGCCCTCGGCCTGGGCCACCGCGGCGTCCAGCGGGCGGCGGATGCGGCGCAGGCCCGCCCAGGCCACCAGCGCCGCGACGATGCCCACGCCGAGCAGCCAGGCCAGCAGCCGGCGCGAGGCCAGCCACAGCGTGTCGTAGGCATAGCTGGCATGGCTCTTCAACTCCACCGCGCCGATGGCATTCCAGCCGTTGGACAGCTGCGCCACGCCGGGCGCCGCGTCGATGGCGACCAGGTCGCGGAACCAGGCCGGCGCCTGGCCCGGCCGCGCCGCACCGGTGCGCTCGAACCGCAGCTGGCCCTGCGCATCGCGCCAGCGCACGAACTCGTAGGCGCCGGTGTCGTACTGCGCCGAGATCAGCAGCTTGATGAGCTCCGCGTCGCCCTGCTGCTGAGACAGCGCCAGCGCCAGCGCCTGCGCGTTGTCGGCGTTCTTGGTCTGCAGCTGGGTCTGCATCAGCTGCCGCGCCGACAGCGTGGACAGCCCGACCGCGCCCACCAGCGCCGCCAGCACCACGCCGAGCACCAGCCAGGCGATCTGCCGCATCAACGACATGTTGTGTCCCTCATAAGAAGCCTTCCGCGCGCACTTTCGCGACCAGTTCCCGCCACAGCGACAGCCGCGCCAGCGGGTCGCCCGCCGTGACCTGGCCCGTGCCCTGCCACAGCCCCTCGGTGTTGAAGCTGAACACCGGCGTGAGGTCGGGGCGCTGCGACGCGGGCAGCACCTCGGGGCGCAGGTTGTCCAGGATCAGCGGCTCCGCGCCCGGCTGGGCATAGTAGGCCAGCACCATGTGCGCCAGCGACTGGCCCGCGAGCCGCGCCCGCACATACACCATGCGCAGCCTGGCCGTCGGCACGCCCGTGGCGGCGAGGCTGAAGTACTTGGCGATGGCGTAGTCCTCGCAGTCGCCGGCGCGCTTGTCCAGGCTTTCCAGCGGCGAGGCCCAGTAGTCGGGCAGGCCCCAGGTGGCGGCGTCGTCGCGGAAGGCCAGGCGGCGGTTGAAGAAGTCGTTGATGTCCTTGAGCCGCTGCAGCTCGTCGGGCTGGGTGCCGCTGCGGTCGATCTGCTGCACCAGCGCCTGCGCCTGCTCCACGACGCGCGGGCCCCGCTCGGCGGCGGCCTCCAGCACGCGGGCCGCGTCGTAGGCGGCGGCCACCAGCACCGGCACGGCCGCCAGTACGGCCAGCCACCAGCGGCGCGGGCGCAGTGCCAGGGTGAAACAGGTGGGCGAAGTCGGCAAGATTGACGGCGGGCAGGGGTTGATTTCACTGTAACCGCCGGTTGCACCTCTAAGATTTTCGGATCATGCAGAACCCGGCACCTTCCCACGCCCGCCCCGCCGCGGGCGCCCGCACGCAGCAGATCCGCGACGATCTCGACCAGTCGCGCCGCCGCGGCCCGTTGCAGCAGATCCAGATCCCGCCCTGCCCCGAGCTGCTCGCGCAGCTTCAGCAGGCCATGAGCCAGCCGGAGCCCGACCTCAACCTCGTCGCCCGCATCGCGTCCAGCGACGTGGCCATGGCCGCCACGCTGCTGCGCATCGCCAACGGCCCGCTGTTCAAGCCCGTGGGCCTGCCGTGCACGACGGTGGGCCAGGCGATGACACGCATCGGCCTGCGCGAGAGCGTGGCCGTGATGACCGGCTTCCTGGTGCAGCACGCCATCCCCGTCAACTCGCCGCAGCTGGCGCGCTTCTGGGAACGCAGCACCAAGCGCGCCATCGCGATGGCCACCATCGCGCGCGAACTGCCGGGGCTGTCGCCCGACCTGGCGCACAGCTTCGGGCTGTTCCTGCACGTGGGCACGCCGGTGCTGCTGCAGAGCGTGCGCGGCTACGCGGCCACGATGGTGGAGGCCGGCGCGCGCATCGACCGCCCCTACATCGCCACCGAGAACGCGAACCACCGCACCGACCACGCCGTCGTCGGCGCCCTCGTCGTGCGCGTGTGGAACCTGCCGCCGCCGCTGATGGCCGCCATCCGGCTGCACCATGACTACGCCGCGCTGGGCCATGGCGACATCGACCCCGAGGTGCACACGCTGATCGCCGCCGGGCTGATCGCCGAGCACCTGATGCGACGCCACGAGGGCTTGCCGGAAGACGCCGACTGGGCCGGCCACCACCAGGTCGCGATGGACTGGCTGCACATCGGCTGGGACGAGCTGAGCCATTGGGAAGAGGCGGTCAACGCGCAGTTCGATGCAGCGTAGGCTCCCGCGCCTGCGCGTCATCGTGCTCGCCGCGATGGTGGTGGGCACGACACTGACGCTGGGCTGGCATTTCTTCGGCCCGTCGGGCGTGGCGGTGGAACTGGTCAAGCGCAGCTGGCGCTACGAGATCGTCATAGAGCGGCTGCGCGCCGAGTCCGGCTCGGACTGGTGCGACGAACTGCCCGCCGACGCCCGCGACGTCACGCGCCGTGTGATGGCCGATCCCAGCGGCCGCCGCGCCGAGCCGGCCGAGCATTGCCGCTACACGCAGCTGGCCTGGCGGCGCAGCTGGATCGTCAAGGCCGAGGGCGGCCCCGGCGACCGGCCCGACTGGCCGCGCCCGCCGCTGCGCATGGCCGCACCCGGCGAGGCCGGCAGCGAACGGCTGGGCCGGCGCGAGGCCTTCTACGAGATCGAGCTGCGCGACCGCGCCAACCATGCGTGGGTCTGCCGCGTCGACCCGGCCCGCTGGCAGCAGCTGCGCGTGGGCCAGCGCTTTCGCCTGCCGGTGGACCGCTTCGGCACGGCCAACTGCCCGGGCATGTACGAATCGGCACTGTGAATCGGCACCTCCGCGGGGCCGCTACCATCGCGAGCCTCGGCCGGGCAACAGCCCCGGACCGCATCTGAGGAGGAATCATGACTTCGCGCTGCGCGCCCCGCTGACCCCTTCGCTCGCCCTGACCCTGGCCCTGGCCATGGGCTCTGCGCTGGCGGCCGACCTGCCGCCACCGCCCAAGGTGGAAACGAAGCAACCCCTCAGCGCCCAGGGCGCGGACCTGAAGGTCACGCTATCGGTGGACAAGCTCAAGGTGTCCATCCTGCAGGGCGATGACATCGGCGGCAACGCGATCGGCTGGTTCTGCAGCAATCGCCAGGCGCTGGTGGCGAACGAGAACTTCATCAAGGCCGCCGGCACCTACCTGGCGAGCATCACGACGCAGGAACTCAAGCGCCTGGGCTACCCGCTGGCGGGCAAGGGCAAGGCCAACGCGTTCGACGTGGACGTCAACGCCGCGCCGGACTTCCGCATCGGCGGCATCCTGACGGAGCTGAAGCAGGAGGTCTGCACCGAGCCCGGCAAGGCCGAGGGCTGGGCGCTCTACAAGATCGACTGGGCGCTGTTCTCCGAGAAGAAGCAGAAGGTGGTCTACCAGGCCAGCACCGAGGGCCTGAGCGTCAGCAAGGAGAAGATCCCCGACCTGCACAAGCGCGCCATCGTCGCGTCGCTGGGCAACTTCCTGGCCTCGCCGGCGGTGCTGGAAGCGCTCAAGGCCAACGACGGCGAAGCGGCGACGACCGCTGCCCCCGGTGCAGCGGCATCCGCGGCGTCAGCCGTCGAACCCCCGGCGGCGGTGGCCGGTGGCACGACGCTGAAGGGCGTGGCACTGGCCGCCGGCGGCGCGTTGAAGAACCAGGCCCAGCTGCGCAACGCCGTCGTCACGCTGGAAACCGCGTCGGGCTCGGGCAGCGGCTTCTTCATCGACAAGAGCGGCCATCTGCTGACCAACGCGCATGTCGTGAAGGGCGTCAAGTACGCGCGCATCAAGCTGCAGAACGGCGACAAGGCGGTGGCCGAGGTCGTCAAGGTCAACGAGCAGACCGACGTCGCGCTGCTGAAGACGACGCTGACCGACGGCGACGCGCTGGCCCTGCGCAACGGCGCGGCGCTGGAGGTGGGCTCGGACGTCTACGCCATCGGCTCGCCGCTGGGCGTGCTGAACAACTCCATGACGCGCGGCGTGCTCAGCGCCGACCGCGTGCTGCAGGGCCGGCGTGTGCTGCAGAGCGACGCGGCGGTGACCTTCGGCAGCAGCGGCGGCCCGCTGCTGGACGGCGACGGCCGCGTCGTCGCCATCACGCGCAACGGCGTCGAGGCGGGCAAGGGCTTCAACTTCTTCATCCCCATCGATGACGCGCTGAAGGCGCTGCAGCTCAGCGTCACGCCCTGAGCCCGAGCCGCATGACAAAGGCCCCTGCCGTTGCGCGGCAGGGGCCTTTTTTCTGGCGGTCGCAGGTTCAGCGGATCAGCTGCCAGAACCCGACGATGACATGCCCCCACACCATCATGTTGAAGCCCGCCAACGTGAACGCGCGCAGGAAGTTCCACAGCTTGGCGGCCCGCTCCAGGGCCCGGTCCTCGCCGGTGACCAGATAGAGACCGAGGTAGAACACCGAAGGCAGCAGCGTCGCCGCCATCACGAAAGCCATCAGGCCGTAGAAAAAGCTCATGGCGGCATTGTGGCGGCGCGCGGCGTCGCCTCACCCCCGGCGTCACCCCAGGTGCCGGCGCGCTGCACCATGAAGAAGGCCCGGCACCTTGCGGTGCCGGGCCTTGCTCGATGCGAGCGCGACTGAAGGCTTACTTCTTGCGCACCGGCGGCACGTCCGTGCAGGAGCCGTGCGCCACTTCCGCCGCCATGCCCAGGCTTTCGCCCAGCGTCGGGTGCGGATGGATGGTCTTGCCGATGTCCACCGCGTCGGCGCCCATCTCGATGGCCAGCGCG
>JAYSCT010000023.1:0-42349 GCA_041914785.1 Roseateles sp. | reverse complement strand
ATGGCGCGGGCGATGATGGCCGGCGTCAGGTCGGCCTGCGGGCGCAGCAGCCAGTGGTCGCTGGGGTTGGGCACGCTCCACTCGCCGCCCTCGCCGTCGCCGGCGTCGAACTTGCCGAGCACGTTGGGCCGCACGTCCGAGCGCCAGTTGTAGAGCTCTTCCTTGACCTGGTACTCGATGATCTGGCGCTTCTCCTCGACGACGAGGATCTCCTGCAGGCCCTTGGCGAACTCGCGCGCCACCTGGGCTTCGAGCGGCCACACCACGTTGACCTTGTGCAGCCGGATGCCGATGCGGCGGCAGGTGTCGTCGTCCAGGCCCAGGTCGTGCAGCGCCTGGCGGGTGTCGTTGTAGGCCTTGCCGCTGGTGATGATGCCGAAGCGGTCGTTCGGGCCCTCGATGACGTTGTAGTTCAGGCGGTTGGCGCGGATGTAGGCCAGCGCGGCGTACCACTTGAAGTTCATCATCCGCGCTTCCTGCTCCAGCGGCGGGTCGGGCCAGCGGATGTGCAGGCCGCCCGGCGGCACGATGAAGTCCTCGGGCAGGATGATGTTGACGCGGTCGGGGTCCACGCTGACGGAGGCCGACGATTCGACGATCTCCTGGATGGTCTTCATGCCCGCCCACAGGCCGGAGAAGCGGCTCATCGCGAACGCGTGCAGGCCCATGTCGAGGATGTCCTGCACGCTGCTCGGGAAGAAGGTCGGGAAGCCGACGGCCTTGAAGACGTGGTCGCTCTGGTGGGCCGCCGTGGAGCTCTTGGCGATGTGGTCGTCACCCGCGATGGCGATGACGCCGCCGTGCTTGCTGGTGCCCGCCATGTTGGCGTGCTTGAAGACGTCGATGCAGCGGTCCACGCCCGGGCCCTTGCCGTACCAGAGGCCGAACACGCCGTCGAACTTGGCCTTCTCGGGGAAGAGATCGAGCTGCTGCGTGCCCCAGACGGCCGTGGCGCCCAGTTCCTCGTTGACGCCCGGCTGGAACACGATGTTCTGCTTGGCCAGATGCTTCTTGGCCTGCCACAGCGCCTGGTCGTACGTGCCCAGCGGCGAGCCGCGGTAACCGCTGATGAAGCCGGCCGTGTTCAGCCCGGCCATCGCATCGCGGGTGCGCTGCAGCATGGGCAGCCGCACCAGCGCCTGCACGCCGCTCATGAAGGCGCGGCCGGAATCGAGCGCGTATTTGTCGTCGAGGGTGACAGTCTGCAGCGCGCGCAGGATGTGGTCGGGCAGCGGGGCGTTCATCGGGTGGGGCTCCTGAGTGGCGACCCGTGCGGCAGGCCCTTGTGAGGCGATCGAACAGGTCTCTGGCCAGTATGGCCGGACCGGTCAGTGTAGGGAAAGGGGGGCGCCGGTTGCTTTCCAATTTGCGCCCGCCGGCGCCCTCTTCAGCAACATCCTTGCTCGTTCTGAGAAAATTCGTTCAATCTATATCGCAAACACGCCGACAAGGGCAAACCATGAGTTCCGACGCTCTCGACCGGTACCACATCGCCATCCTGGCCGAGCTGCAGCGCGACGCCCGCCAGTCCAACGCCGAGCTGGCCCAGCGCGTGGGCCTGTCGGCGGCGCCCACGTGGCGGCGCGTGAAGTGGCTGGAGGAGCAGGGCTACATCACCGGCTACCGCGCCGAGCTGGACCGCCGCAAGATCGGCCTGGGCGTGCTGGCCTTCGTGCGCGTGGACACCGAGCGCAGCGCCGCCACGGCCACCAAGGCGCTGGAGGACGAGATCCGCCGCCTGCCCGAAGTCATCGCCTGCCACTACATCTCGGGCGCCGGCACCTTCGAACTGCAGGTCATGGCGACGGACCTGGACGCCTTCTCACGCTTTTCCATCAACACGCTGCTGAAGCTGCCCAACGTGAAGGACATCCACACCAGCTTCTCGCTGGGCGAAGTCAAGGCCGGCGGCGCGCTGCCGCTGGCGCATCTGGCGGGTTGACGACAGCCTGGGGCGGTGGCGCCGGCATAGACTGCACCGCTCGCCGCCGCTGTAAAGGCCCGCCATGATCTCGAGCGACACCCCCAAGATGCAGATGCCCGGCCTGCTGAGCAAGCTGGGCAAGATGACCTCCATCCGCGACACCGCGCTGCTGGAGCAGAGCCTGCTGAAGACGCTGTGCCCGATGCTGGGCGTGCTCGACTCGTCGCTGTACAGCATCGACGACCTCACCTCCGCCTTGCGCGTGCTGCACCACCATCATTCCCGCGTCGTCGAGTCCGACGGCATGGCCCGCTTGGTGGAGCGCAACGAGGAGGTGTTCAACGACGCCAACATCGAGCCCGAAGTCCGTGCGCTGCTGGAAAACGTGCGGCTGCTGGGCAAGCCCTGCACGCGCAAGCGCGCCCAAGCGCAGGACCTGCTCGTCGCCTACCCGCTGTTCGGCGGCCGCGAGATCTGCGGCTACTTCGTCTTCACGCGCGACCGCGAGGTCACGCTGACCGAGGACGCCATCATCAAGGGCGTGCTGGAGGTCTATGCGAACTACTACGACCTGCTGGACGTCAGCCAGCGCGACCGGCTGACCGGGCTGCTCAACCGCCAGGCGCTGGAGAACAGCTTCGACCGCATCTGGAGCATCCTGTCGCGCAGCGAGCAGCCCGGCGCGGCGCCGGACGGGCGGCGTGTCCAGGCGCCGTCGTCGCACTGGATCGCCGTCGTCGACGTGGACCATTTCAAGCGAGTCAACGACACCTACGGCCATGTCGTCGGCGACGAGGTGCTGCTGCTGATCTCGCGGCTGATGATGTCGGCGCTGCGCGCGTCGGACCTGCTGTTCCGCTACGGCGGCGAGGAGTTCGTGCTGCTGTTCTCGGCCAAGGACTCCCAGGACGCCATGGCCATCCTCGAACGCCTGCGGCAGACCGTGGAGCAGCACGTCTTCCCGCAGGTGGGCCGCGCCACCATCAGCATCGGGCTCAGCCATGCCGACCCCAACGACCTGCCGCAGGAAGTGCTGGCCTGGGCCGACCGCGCGCTCTACCAGGCCAAGGAGACCGGCCGCAACCGCGTCTGCGACTACCAGGCGCTGGTGCGCCAGGGCGAGGTCGAGGCCCCCAGCTACGGCGGTTCCGAGCTGTTCTGACGCCCGGCCGGCAAGGCCTGGCCCCGGCGCCGCGGTAGGCTAGGGGCCATGGCGATGTCGCACCTCAGACGGCTGGTCACATTCTGGCTGGGCACCGATGCCGACCAGCGGCTGCGGCTCAGGCAGACGTCGCTGGCGATGCTGCTCATGGTGCTCAGCGTGGCGGTGCTGCACTACGCCGTGCGGCTGTCTGGCGGCGTCGCCGGCACGGCGCTGTGGGCCTGGTCGGTGTTCTCGCTGGGCGGCATGGGCGTGTTCTACGCGGCCATCCGCAGCGGCTGGTCGCGCCGGCTGGCCGACCCGTCGCTGACACGCGAGCAGATCGCCTTCGCCCTCACCGCCGCGGCGCTGGGCTATGCGCAGGCCGGGCCGTTGCGCGGCGCCTGCTTCCCGGTGCTCAACCTGATCCTGATGTTCGGCATGTTCCAGCTGCGCGCCAGCCACGCCTACGGGCTGTGCCTGTTCGCGCTGGCGCTGTTCGGCGGCGTCATGGCCACGATGGCCGTGCGCCAGCCCGCGGCCTACCCGCCGGAGGTGGAGGTGGGCCACTTCCTGATGCTGGCCTGCATGCTGCCGGCCGTGGCCGTGCTGACGGCGCGGCTGAGCCGCATCCGCCGCCGGCTGTCGCACCAGCGCGCCGAGCTGGCCCGCGCACTGGCCCAGCTGCAGGCCATCGCCACGCGCGACGAGCTCACCGGCCTGCCCAACCGCCGCCAGATGCAGGCGCTGATGGACCAGGAGCAACTGCGCTCCGAACGCCACGGCCATGACTTCTGCATCGCCATCGTCGACTTCGACCACTTCAAGCTCGTCAACGACCAGCACGGCCATGCAGCCGGCGACACCGTGCTGCGCACCTTCGCCCGCGCCGGCCAGGCCGCGCTGCGCGCCACCGACGTGCTGGCCCGCTGGGGCGGCGAGGAGTTCCTCGTGCTGCTGCCCGAGACGCCGCTGCCGCTGGCCGGCGCCGGCATGGAGCGGCTGCGCCAGCAGGTGGCGGCCCTGCGCATCGACGTGGGCGAGCCACGGCCCGTCACCGTCACGGTGTCCATCGGCGTGGCCGGCCACCGCCCGGGCGAACCGCTGAGCGAAACGCTGGAGCGCGCCGACCGGCTGCTCTACCAGGCCAAGTCCGCAGGCCGCAACCGCGTCTGCACGGATGCGTGAGCCGCCCGTCCCGGGGCGCGGCTCGGCCGGGACCGCGGGGGCGGCGCCCCGCCCGCACAATGGCTGACTCCATGACCCCCCTGCCCCTGCGCCACCTGCTGCTTGCCCTCGCCGTCGTGGCCATCTGGGGCAGCAACTTCGTCGTCATCAAGTACGCGCTGGCCGTCATGCCGCCCATGACGCTGGCCGTGCTGCGCTTCGCCATCGCGTTCGTGCCGGCCTGCTTCTTCCTGCCGCGGCCGGCCGTGGGCTGGCGCAACCTGGCGGGCTACGGGCTGTTCGTCGGCATGGGCCAGTTCGGGCTGCTGTACCTGGCCATGCGCAGCGAGATCTCTCCGGGGCTGGCCTCGCTGGTCGTCCAGACGCAGGTGTTCTTCACCCTGCTGCTGGCCATGCGGCTGAGCGGCGAACGCATACCGGTCAGCACCTGGCTCGGCCTGGCGCTGGCCGTCGCGGGCATCGCCGTCATCGTCGCGCACACCGACGGCAGCACCACGCCGCTGGGCCTGGGGCTGGTGCTGGCCGCGGCGTTCTCGTGGGCCTGCGGCAACCTCGTCGGCAAGCGGGCGGGCGGCGTCAACATGCTGGCCTACGTCGTCTGGAGCAGCGCGTTCGCGGTGCCGCCGCTGCTGGTGCTGGCGCTGCTGGTGGACGGCCCCGATCGCATCGCGCCGGCACTTGCCGCGGCCGGCGCCGGCACCTGGGCCGCCGTGCTGTGGCAGAGCTTCGCGAACACACTGTTCGGTTACGGCTGCTGGGCCTGGCTGCTGGCCCGGCACCCGGCCGCGCGCATCGTGCCGATGGCGCTGCTGGTGCCGGTGTTCGGCATGGGCGCCGCCGCCGTGCTGCTGGGCGAGCCGCTGCCGGGCTGGAAGCTGCTGGCGGCGGCGCTGGTCATGGCCGGTCTGGCGATCAATCTGTTCGGGCCGCGGCTTTTGCCGACAGGCAGGCCGCCCGCGCGGGGCTAAGCTCACGGGCATGAAACGCCGCGCCCTGTTCCCGCTGATGTGGCTGCCGCTGGTGGCCCACGCCGCGCCGCCGGACGTGCAGCTGCTCGTCGAGCTGCGCTGGGTGGACACCAGCCTGCCGCCGGCGGCCCAGGCCGGCGTGCGCGACGGCGCCACCGTCGTGGGCACGGCGGGCAGCGTGTCGCCCCGCGGCCCGGGGGCCGTCACGTCCAGCGTTCCCGCGGTGTCGCTGCCCACGCAGCGGCTGCTGGTGCAGAACGGCCAGCGCGCCGACGTGCGGCTGACGACGCGCGAGCCGCTGCAATGGGTGGACACCACCGTGGAGCTGGACGCCGGCCGTGCCACCCGGCGCGTCTACGCCCGTCCGGCGGCGCAGGACCGCGCCGTCACGCACAGCTTCATGGTCACGCCCACCTGGGCCGGCGGGTCGGCGCCGGTGCGCGTCGTGTTCGATGTGCAGGAGGGCGACAACGCCTTCCACGCCACGCTGGACCTGCCCATGGAGCGCTGGCACACCGCGGCACGCGTCGGCGGCGCCGCAGCGCCCGTGCCGCGCGGCACTGTCAGCAGCCGCGACGCGGCCGGGCAGGCCGAGCGCGAGCTGCAGCTGCGGGTCTCGATCCAGCTTTGAGCGGCCCGTGGCGAAGGTCGCGTGACCTCGCCAGGCGGGCGAACTGCCAAGTTCTTCGCACCGGGCGGCGCGGACTGCGTGTAACGTGGCCGCTTTCGACCCGCTGCCACGCCCGATGAGACTCGCCTTGATCGCCCATGACGGCAAGAAGGACGCCATGATCGCCCTTGCCGCCGAGTTCCTGCCGCTGCTGCGCGGCTGCTCGCTGATCGCCACCGGCACCACCGGCGCCCGCCTCGCCGAGGCCCACGGCCTGGCGGTGGAGCGCATGCTCAGCGGCCCGTGGGGCGGCGACCTGCAGATCGGCGCGCGGCTGGCGGTGGGCGAGCTGGACGGCGTCGTCTTCCTGCGCGACCCGATGACGCCCCAGCCCCACGAGCCCGACATCAACGCGCTGGTGCGCGCCTGCGACGTGCACGACGTGCCCTGCGCCACCAACGTGGCCACCGCGCGGCTGCTGCTGCAGCGCTGGAGCCAGGCGTGACGGCAGGCGGCCGGAGCCCCCAGCAGTGACCCTGGGCGCACGGCCGCCAACCCGCCTGTCCCGGCGGCTGCGCATCCGCACCCGGCTGGGCCTGGCCTTCGGGCTGCTGCTGATGCTGCTGATGGGCCTGGCGGCCCTGTCGGTGGTGCGCCTGGCGGGGCTGTCCGATGCGCTGAACCAGATCGTCGACGAGCAGGCCGCCATCCGCGACGCCGTCAACGAGATCAACCGCAACGCCGAGTCCGTCGCACGCAAGCTGCTGGTGCTGATGAGCCCGGACGACGAGCTGCGCCTGGCCGCCTACCCCGAGATCAACGCCGCCAATGCACGGCTGGAGGACGCGATGCAGCGCCTGGCGCTGATGCTGCCGCCCGGGCCGCGCAGCGAGCGCCTGGCCGAGGTTCGCCAGAGCCTGGCCGACTACCGCGCCAGCTACGTCGCCGTGCGCGACCTCATCGAGGTCGACGACTTCCTGGCCGCTCGCGCCCAGCTGGGCGGCAACACCGAGGAGGCGCTGTCGCTGTTCGTCGGCGCCATCTTCCAGCTGGCCGCCAGCGAGGAGCGCACCGGCACCGCCAAGGCCCGCGAGCTGCGCGACCAGATCGACCGGGACCGCACCGGCGTGCTGGTGCTGTGCGTGGGCGCGCTGGTGGCCGGCGCGCTGCTGGCCGTCAGCGTCACGCGCTCCATCGTGCAGCCGCTCAAGCGCGCCGAGGACGGCGCCGAGCTCATCGCCCAAGGCCAGTACGGCCACCGCATCGAGGTGGACTCGGCCGACGAGCTGGGCCACATGGCCGCGGCGATGAACACCATGGCCATCGCCGTGGGCGAGCGCGAGGCCGAGCTGCGCCGCCTCGCCGACGTGGACCTGCTGACCGGCCTGCCGCAGCGCGCCCGCTTCATCGCCGACGGCGACCGGCTGCTGGCCGGCCTGGCGGAGCGCGGGCAACTGGCCGCGCTGATCTGCCTGGATGTGGACCGCCTCAAAGCCGTCAACGGCGTGCTGGGCTTCGACGCCGGTGACGCGCTGCTGCGCGGCGCCGCCACCAAGCTCGCGTCGCTGTTCGACGAGGGCGCCGCGGCCTACGGGCGGCTGGCCGGCGGCACGTTCGCGGCGCTGGCGCCGGTGTCCCGGCTGGAGCATGGCGCGGCGCTCGCCGCGCAGCTGCGCGAGGAGGTGGAGCACAAGCTGTCGTGGCAGGGCCAGTCGCTGGACCTGTCCGTGTCGCTGGGCGTGGCCCACTGGCCCGAGCATGCCCTGGGCACCGAGACGCTGCTGCGCCGCGCCGAGCAGGCCATGTTCGAGGCCAAGCGGCTGCGCCAGCCGGTGTCCGTCTACAACCCCAGCGCCGAGGCCGCGCGGGCGCTGCACCTGAGCCTGCTGTCCGACCTGCACACCGCCATCCAGCAGGACCAGCTGCGCCAGTTCCTGCAGCCCAAGCGCGACCTGGCCAGCGGCCGCATCGTCGGCGCCGAGGCGCTGGTGCGCTGGCAGCATCCGCAGCGCGGCTGGCTGCCGCCGGGCGACTTCATCCCGTTCGCCGAGCGCAGCGGCCGCATCCGCCAGATCACCGACTGGATGCTGGCCCGCGCCGTGCGCACGCTGGCCGAGCGCGAGGCCGCCGGCCTGGCGCCGCTGTACATCGCCGTCAACATCTCCACGCTGGACATCCAGGACCAGACGCTGCCCGCCCGCCTGGCCGCACTGCTGGCCGAGTACCGCGTGGACCCCGGGCAGCTGCAGCTGGAAGTCACCGAGACCGGCCTGATGTCCAGCGGCACCGACCCCATCGCCGTTCTGCATGCGCTGAAGAGCTGGGGCGTGCGGCTGGCCATCGACGACTTCGGCACCGGGCAATCCTCGCTGGCCTACCTGCAGCACCTGCCGGTGGACGAGCTGAAGATCGACCGCAGCTTCGTCCAGGACGTGCACACCGACCCGCGCCGCGAGGCGCTGCTGAAATCCATCGTCGGCGTGGGCCAGGGCCTGGGCCTGACGGTGACGGCCGAGGGCGTGGAGAACGACGCCGAGCTGGCCGTCATCACGCGCTGCGGCTGCGACCTGATCCAGGGCTATCTGCTGGCCAAACCCATGGACCTGCCCGCGCTGGAAGACTGGCTGCGCACAACAGGCTAAAATCCGCGCCTTTCGTTGTTTTGCCCCTGCTGTGGGCTAGTTTCACCGGAGCCATTCATGGGCAACAAGATCGTCACCGAAGCGGACCGCAAGGCCACCCCCCGTCCCGCCGCCCCCAAGGGCGTGACCTACACCGCCGGCCGCGGCCAGCTGCGCAGCCTGGAGCGCGGCGCGCACACCCGCTCGAAGAAGAACCCGGGCAAGCGCCCGCATTCGGGCTGATCCTTCGGGCCACGCGCCTGGAGATCCCCCACACACAGGCCCTGCGGGGCCTGTTTGTTTTTGTTGTCGGCTAACTCCTGACCCAAATTTCATGATCCGCATCACCGAACTCCGCCTGCCGCTCAACCATGCCGAGGACGCGCTGCGCCCGGCCGTGCTGGCGCGCCTGAAGCTGGCCGACGCCGAGTTGGCCGCCGTCCACGTCTTCCGCCGCGGCTACGACGCGCGCAAGCGCAGCGACATCCAGCTCGTCTACACGCTGGACTGCACGCTGAGCCCGGGTGTCGACGAGACCGCCGTGCTGGCCCGCTTCGCCGGCGACCACCACATCCGCCCCACGCCGGACACCGGCTACCACTTCCTCGCGCAGGTGGGTGAGTACACCGGCCCGCGGCCGCTGGTCATCGGCTTCGGGCCCTGCGGGCTGTTCGCGGCGCTGATCCTGGCGCAGATGGGCCTGCGCCCCATCGTGCTGGAGCGCGGCAAGTCGGTCCGCGAGCGCACGCAGGACACCTGGGGCCTGTGGCGCGAGCAGAAACTGCACCCCGAGAGCAACGTGCAGTTCGGCGAGGGCGGCGCCGGCACCTTCTCCGACGGCAAGCTGTGGAGCCAGATCAGCGACCCGCGCCACCTCACGCGCAAGGTGCTGACCGAGTTCGTCAAGGCCGGCGCGCCGGAGGAGATCCTCTACGTCAGCAAGCCCCACATCGGCACCTTCCGCCTCGTCAGCATGATCATCAAGATGCGGGCCGAGATCGAGGCGCTGGGCGGCGAGATACGCTTCCAGCAGAAGGTGACCGACCTGCAGATCGAGAACGGCGCCGTGCGCGGCGTCACGCTCGAATCCGGCGAGCAGATCGCCGCCACGCACGTCGTCATCGCGCTGGGCCACAGCGCGCGCGACACCTTCCAGATGCTGCATGCGCGCGGCGTGCACATGGAGGCCAAGCCCTTCTCCATCGGCTACCGCATCGAGCATCCGCAGTCGCTCATCGACGCGGCGCGCTTCGGGCCCAGCGCCGGCCATCCCATCCTCGGCGCGGCCGACTACAAGCTCGTGCACCACGCCAAGAACGGCCGCGCCGTCTACAGCTTCTGCATGTGCCCGGGCGGCACCGTCGTGGCCGCGACGAGCGAGGAACACCGCGTCGTCACCAACGGCATGAGCCAGTACTCGCGCAACGAGCGCAATGCGAATGCCGGCATCGTCGTGGGCCTGACGCCCGAGGACTACCGCCAGGACGGCAAGCGCGACGGCAGCCCGGTGAATCCTCTCGACGGCATGGCCTTCCAGCGCCTGTGGGAAAGCCGCGCCTACGAACTGGGCGGCGGCGGCTACCTGGCGCCGGGCTCGCTGGTGGGCGACTTCATCAAGCGCCAGGTCAGCAAGGAGTTCGGCGACGTGCTGCCCAGCTACAAGCCCGGCGTGACGCTGACCAACCTGCAGGAAAAAGGCCGCGGCTCGCTGCCGACCTACGCGCTGGAAGCCATCCGCGAAGCCCTGCCCGCCTTCGCCCGCCAGATCCGCGGCTTCGACCGGCCCGACGCCGTGCTGACCGGCGTGGAGACGCGCACCTCCTCCCCGCTGCGCATCAACCGCGGCCGCGACTACCAGAGCCTCAACGTGCGCGGGCTGTTCCCGGCCGGTGAAGGCGCGGGCTATGCGGGCGGGATCATGTCGGCCGGCGTCGATGGCATCGAAGTGGCCGAGGCGCTGGTGGCGGATCTGCTGGGGCTGCCGGATGCGCCGGTGCTGCAGGGCAAGGGGGCGAAGGCGGGTGGGCAGGTGTGAGGTGGCAGCAGACGTTGGCCCGCGAGGCCGGTCATACGAACTTCTTGCCTTGAACCCAGGCGTGCCACACGCCGCCCCTCCTCAGGGTCGACCCGCCCACAGGCGTCGACGACCAGATAAAGCTCTTCTCCTTTGGCGCGTAGTGCCAGACAGCCAGATTGGAAGACGCCAGGCCGAGGCTCGGCACCGCGGTAAGGTCTTGCGAAACAAAGAACGCGCCTTGGCGGACGATGGGCATATTTCCTTCACCGACGGACAAAGCGGGCGCGGTCGGCGAGCTGATAGTGGGCCGGCGGCGCAGCCATCAGCGCGCCACGGGAACGCGACTCAGCCAGTACTCCGGCAGCTGGTGATCACCCGCAACCGCATGGATGAGAACGCCATCCGCGATCTCGGTGTAGATCAGCTTGAACGGGAAGTCCGCGACGATGCGGCGACGCGTCCCCGCCGGGCCAGGCTTGCCATGCTGGCCGAAAGCGGCAGCCAGCTGCGCCGAACGCTCCACTTCCGCCCGGAAGCGGGACCCGAGTCCCTTGCGAATGGCTTCGTAGTAGGCGATCTGTGCCAGCAACTCCGAGCGAGCATCCGCCGTGAAGCGCGCCCGCTTCACGGCGCGATGCGGCGGGCTTCGGCAAAGACGTCTTCGGCGGCGTAGGTCTGCACCTCTCCCCGCTCGTAGGCTGCCACGCGACGCTCGATCTCTTTCGCCCAAGCCGCTTCCACTTCACCCAGCGGTGAAGCATGAAGCGACTCCAGCAACAAATCGACGAGACGCGAGCGCTCCTCGGCAGAAAGGCTGCGCGCTTGTTCAGCAAGTTCAGCGACAAGGTCCGACATGGCAGTTCTCCAGCGAGGTGAACATGATAGAAGCGAAGGCCGCGGCGACGCGGCTACCGCTGCACCCTGGCAATGCCGCCCTTCCTGTACGCCGCCTGCTCATGGAACAGGTCGAACAGGAACTGCTCCAGTTCGTCGTCCACGACGAACGCCGGGATGACGAACCCGGCCGGCGCGCGCTTGCCGTCGTTGCCAACCTGCAGCACCGACCAGCCAGCCTCACGGCGCTCGATGTCGAACAGGCGGCCGAAGACGTTGAATCGTTGGGCGGGTGAAGCGGGCCATCCTCCAGGCGGGTGAAGCGTGCGACCAAGTCTAGGCGCCCGCCCCGTCAGCGCTCCTGCGCCGCCAGATACGCCAGCAGGTCCGCCACCTTCTGCTCGTTGATGCCGACGCCCCAGTAGCGCATCTTGGTACCGGGCACGACACCGCCGGGGTCGCGCAGAAAGGCCGTGAGCGTGGCCTCGTTCCACACCAGACCCGACGCCTTCATGCCGGGCGAGTAGGCGAAGCCCGGCAGGCTGCCGGCCTTGCGGCCCACCAGCGCGTTCAGCTGCGGGCCGAAGCCGTGGCGGGCCGACGGGCCCACGGCGTGGCAGTTGGCGCAGGACGCGAACAGCCGGCGGCCGGCTGCAGGGTCGCCCGCGGCACCGGCCAACAGCGGCACGAGCAGCAGCAGCGCAGCCAGCGCTTTCATGGCGCATCGCCGTCGGCGGGCGGCAGCAGGTCGATCAGCTCCTTCGCGAACGCCAGTGCGTCCTCCGGCAGCTCGAAGTGCATCTCGTTGTTCAGCTCGACGACCTCGCCGTCCGGCCCCTTGTGCACGACGGACCAGCCGCCCGCGCCGCCGTCGACGGCCAGCACGCCGAACTGGCCCGGCGCCAGGTCGCGGGCGCTGCCGCCGGTGACGACGATGTCGCGGCCCTGGTGGGAGTGGTAGCGTTTCATCCGGTCCATTGTCCCCAGGAGACGACATGAAAGCAGTGTGGAACGGCATCACCCTGGCCGAGAGTGACGACACGGTGGTCGTCGAAGGCAACCACTACTTCCCCGCCGAGTCGCTGAACACCCAGTACACGACGTTCAGCAACCACGTGAGCCGCTGCGCCTGGAAGGGCGAGGCCAAGTACCTGAGCCTGCTCGTCAACGGCGAGATGAACCCGGACGCCGTCTGGTACTACCCCGACCCGCTGCCGGCCGCGGCCGAGATCAAGGGCCGCTACGCGTTCTGGAAGGGCGTCAAGGTGTCGGAGTAGTCAGGGCCTCATGCCCTCGGGCAGCAGCGCCCACAGCCGCAGCGGCTGCTTCGTGCGGCCGGCCTGCAGCGCGGCGTCGTCACCCCAGCCCCAGAACAGGTCTGCCCGCACGGCGCCCTGGATGGCGCCGCCGGTGTCCTGCGCCATCACGAGGCGGCGCATGGGCGTGCTGGACAGCGGCTCGGTGCTGTCCAGCCACAGCGGCGTGCCCAGGGCGATGAAGGCCTTGTCGACGGCGACCGAGCGGCCCGGCGTCAACGGCACGCCCTGCGCGCCGCGCGGGCCCTGGGCCGCGTCGGCCAGCGCCTCCTCGCGGAAGTAGACGACGCGCGGGTTCACGGCCAGCGCGTCGCGCACCTTGGCCGGGTTGCTGCGGGCCCAGTCGCTCAGCCCCTTCCAGCTTGCATCGCGCACCTCGCCGCGCGCCAGCAGCGCCTTGGCGACGGACTCGAACGGCTGGTCGTTGTGGCCTGCAAACGCGACGCGGCTGATGCGCTCGGCGCCGTCGGCATCGCGCGTGACGAGGCGGCCCGAGCCCTGGATCTGCAGCTGCAGCAGCGCGAACGGGTCGTCCAGCCAGGCCAGCGCCAGCGCGGCGAAGCGCGGGTGGGCGTCGATGTCGCGGCGCGGCAGGCGGCGCAGCGCGGAGTCGGCCGGCAGCGCGTGCAGCGGCCACTGGAAGGCGCCCTGGCGCGTGCGGCTGGCGGCCAGCTGCGGCTCGAAGTAGCCGGTCAGCAGGCCGGTGTCGCCGCCCTCGCCTGCCAGCCGCCACGGACGCAGGTGCTTCATCAGCAGCAGCGTCGCCTCGAAGCCGTCGGCTGGCGACTGCAGCGCGGCGCGGGCGCAGAACTCGGCCCAGCCCGGCGCGGGGCGCTGGCAGCCGGCCAGCAGCGCGGGCCAGGCGGCGGACAGGTCGTCGCTGCCCCAGCCGGGCAGGTCCTTCCAGTCTGCGGCCACCCAGCGGGCCGCCGACGCGGCGGGCGGCGTGGCGGCCGGCATGCCGGGCCGCGGCGTGACCGGCGCGGGCGACGGCGTCGGCGGGGTCGAGCAGGCCACCAGGCTTCCTAGAATCGCCGCCAGCCCCACACGCGCCCATCCCGCCATGCTGCTCCTCGCCCTCGAAGCCCTCGGCGCGCTGCTGATCTTCGTCTTCATCATCTGGTGGACCATGTTCGCCGGCCGCAACAAGGGCGAGCGTCGCGACGACCACTGACCGCGGGCCGAGCGCCGGGCCGCTCCCAAGCCGGCCCGCTCAGGCGATGTGCTGGCGGCTCGAAGCCGCCAGCATCGCCACCCCCCCCGGGGGCCGGCCAAGGTACGCCTTGGACGGGGGGCCTCACTTCGGCGGGATCAGGAAGCTGAGAGGCTCGCTGCGCAGCCGCTGCCGGATGGCGGCGTAGACGCGCCTGCGGTCAGCCAGCCGCACGCCGCGCGAGCGCAGCGCCACCTTGAACGCGCACAGGAAGCTGACGCCGACGTTGAGCACGCCGATGCCGGCGATGCACAGCACGCAGGACCAGAACGCCCACGTCTGCAGCACGCCCACACCGAGTGCGCCGACGGCGGCCGCAAGCTGGCCGGTGGCCAGCGTCACGTGCCGCACCTCGATGCCCAGCCCGAGGAAGCCGAACAGCGCCGGCACCAGCCCCAGCATCAGGCCCAGGCTGGTGTTGGCCGCCAGGCCCGAGATGTTGGCCCGCCACCAGCGCGACCAGCGCTGCGCCCGCGTGCCGCCCAGCAGCGTGACCAGGCGCGGGTTCCACGCGATGGCACTGTCCAGCCGGTGGAAGACGAACCAGTTCTCCACCCAGCCGGCAATCAGGCTGGACGCGAACAGCAGCGTGCCGGTGAAGGCCGCGAACAGCAGCGACGGGCCGCCCAGGCTCAGCGAGTGCAGCACGTAGTGCGCATCGCGCTCGCCCACCAGCGGCGCACCGAAGGCCAGCCAGCACAGGCCCTGCACGGCCAGCACCACCGGCGCGGCCAGCGCCAGGTTGCCCAGGATGCCGGCCACCTGCGAGCGGGTCAGGTGCGTGACCTCGTCGACAAAGCCCTGCACCCCATCGTCACGGTCGATGTAGAGCAGCTTGTCGGCCATGGCCGGTGCGGTCATGGCCGGCTGCTTGGTGGCCACGGTCCAGTGCAGCAGGTGGATGAGCACGAAGCTGGCCGCGTAGTTCACACCGGCCCAGAAGCCCGCCCAGAACGCGGTGAAGCCCAGCATCCCGATGAAGAACTTCAGGAAGGTGGTGCCGGCGATGACGGCGCCGCCGCCCGCCGCGCGGGCCAGCATGTCGCGGTACTCCGCGCGGTTGCGGGTGATGTAGTGCTCGCCCGTCTCGGCGCTGCGCTCGGCCACCTTGCGGGCCAGCAGCGAGTAGTGGCGCGCGAACAGCGTGCGCAGGCTGCGCCGCTCGTGCACGACGCGCACCAGGCCCGCCACCAGCCGCAGCAGCTCGCGCTGCGGCTGCTCGGACAGCAGGCAGGCCAGCAGTGCCTCGATGCGGTCCAGCCGCGCGGTCAGCTGCTCGACGGAGAACATCAGGTCCACCGACACGCCATGCGCCTCCAGGTGCTCGGGCACCGTCTGCGCGGCGGCGCGGCAGCGGTCCAGCAGCGCGCGCAGCAGTTGCAGCGCGGGCGCGAGCGCGGCGTCCTCGTGCCGCACCAGCGCGCGCTCCACGGCCTCCCAGGCCGACGGCAGCTGGTGGAAGGGCTTGTCCTGCAGCAGCTGCTCGTCCATGCGCACGCGCAGCGGCCCGGCCAGGCCGGCGGCATGCACGCTGCTGACCAGCACGGTGACGGCGGCCTGCATCTCCACGCGCCAGCCCTCGTCCGGCGCCGCGGCGAACAGCAGGCTGAGGCGCCCCAGCAGCTCGTCATCGATGTCGGTGATCCAGGCCTCATCGCCCTCGTCGCCGAACAGCAGCTCGAACAGCTCGGCCAGGTCGCGCGTGTCGGTGGTGGCGGGCAGCAGCCGGCGGCGCAGCCGGCCGAGGAACTCGTGCCACAGCGCCATGCGCGGCGCGAAGCCCACCTCGGCGAACAGGCTGACGGCGTCCACGTCGTTCCAGACGCCGGCGATGACGGCGGCGAACTTGTGCGCATGCTCGGGGTGGCGCTCCAGCACGTTGAGCAGGTGCTTGAGCCGCACCCGCGGCAGCGGCGTGCCGGGCGCCGTCGCCTCGCGCGGCGCATGGCGCAGCCACTCCAGCAGCCGCACCAGCCACAGGTTGCGCTCGGCGAGCGGCGCCTGCGGGTCGGCGGCGTTCAGCAGCGCCGTGAGGTCCCAGGTCTGCGCGCTCAATGGAGACTGGCGCTGTCGGCCAACAGGAACTCCGCCACGTCGGCGTGGAAGATCTCGCAGGCGTCCGTCACGCACAGGAAGCGGCCGCGCATGGTGCCCTGCGGCGTGGAGATCTGTGCCCAGGAGCTGTACTGGAAGCTCTGGCCCGGTGCCAGCACCGGCTGGTGGCCCACGACGGCCAGGCCGTCGACGACCTGCACCTGGCCGCGGGCGTCGGTGATCTCCCAGTGCCGGCCGATCAGCTGGGCCAGCACGTCGCCGGTGTTCTCGATGGTGATGGTGTAGCTGTAGGCGTACAGACCCTGCTCGAGGTGGGTCTGCTCGGGCAGCGCGTGCACGGCGACGCTGCAGCTGAATCGGGGGTTGGCCATCGGGTGATTTTGCCGGCCGGGCGCTATGCTCGACCCATGTCGATCAGGATGCGTGATCCTAAGTGCTGCACCGGCTCTGGCTGCTGATCGCGCTGCTGGGCCCGTGCGCCCACGCGCAAGAGCTGACGCTGCGTACCGCGCAGCAGAGCGGCTCGCTGGTCAAGTACGACCCCGACAACAAGCAGCGCCCCGGGCTGTGCCTGGAGATCATGCGCGCGGTGGAGCGCGCCGACCCTGGGCTGCACTTCACGGGGCTGGAGCAGCAGGTGCCGCTCAAGCGCGTGGAGCGGCTACTGGCAGAGAGCCTGGTGGACGCCTTCTTCTGCCTGCTGAAGTCGCCCGAGCGCGAGCGACAGTGGCGTTACGTGCCGGTGCCGCTCTACATCATCCGCCATGTGGTCGTGCAGCGCGCCGACGATGCCCGCCAGATCGGCACGCTGGAGCAGCTGGCCCAGGCCAGCCGCAGCAAGCGGGTGCTGGTCATGCGCGGCACGGCCATCGCGCGGCATCTGGTGAACGCCGACGTCGCGATCGCCGAGGTCGCCTCGGAGCGCGAGGCGCTGCAGATGCTGGCGATGGGACGGGCCGACTTCATCTACGGCCAGGACATCAACCTGCAGCGCCACATCGGCGACCACCGCATGCACGACCGGCTCAAGTTCGGCAGCACCGTGTTCCAGGAGGAGCCGCAGTTCCTGGCGCTGCGCCCCGACCTGCCGGCCGCGCAGGAAGAACGGCTGACACTGGCGCTGCGCAAGCTGGAGCGCGACGGCGTGCTGCGGCAGCTGACCGACAAATACCGATGAGCCCCAAACCCCTGTACCTGCCGCCCGATGGCCGGCCGCGCTGCGCCTGGTGTGCCGCCGCGCCAAGTGACGATCTCTACCTGCGCTACCACGACGAGGAATGGGGCCGCCCCGTGGCGGACGACTTCCGGCTCTTCGAGAAGCTGTGCCTGGAGGGTTTCCAGAGCGGGCTGTCATGGCGGACCATCCTGAACAAGCGCGAAGCCTTCCGGGCGGCGTTCGCCGGCTTCGACTTCCACGCGGTGGCGAAGTTCGGCGAGGCCGATGTGCACCGCCTGCTGGCCGACGCCGGCATCGTGCGCCACCGCGGCAAGATCGAGGCCGCCATCCACAACGCCGCGCGCTGCGTGGAGCTGGTGGCGGCGGAAGGCTCGCTGGCCGCCTACCTGTGGCGCTTCGAGCCGCCGCAGAACTCGGTGGCGCACAACCTGGCGACGTCGGCGCCGTCTGAAGCGCTGTCGAAAGACTTGAAGAAACGCGGCTGGAAGTTCGTCGGCCCGACGACGATGCATGCGCTGATGCAGGCCATGGGCCTCATCAACGACCACCAGCCCGGCTGCCATCACTGGGCCGAGGCGCAGCGGGCGCGCGACGTGTTCACGCGCCCGGTTTGAACTTCGGGCCGAGCGCCGGGCCGCTCCCAAGCCGGCCCGTTGGGCGATGCAGGCGGCTCGATGCCGCTTGCATCGCCGCCCCCTCGGGGGGCGGACCAGACCGCCTCGCGTCCAGCGATGGCGGGCTGGGCCGGGGGCCTCACTTCGGCAGCACGACCGTGTCAATGACGTGGATGACGCCGTTGTCCGCGGCGATGTCGGTGGCCGTGACCTTGGCGTTGTCCACCGTCACGCCACCCATGGTGCCGATGGTCAGCTCGCTGCCCTGCACGGTCTTGACCTTGCCGGCCTTGACGTCCTTGGCCATGACCTTGCCCGGCACGACGTGGTAGGTCAGCACGGCGGTGAGCTTGGCCTTGTCCTTCAGCAGCGCGTCGAGGTCAGCCTTGGGGATCTTGGCGAAGGCGGCGTCGGTGGGCGCGAACACCGTGAACGGGCCGGGGCCCTTCAAGGTGTCGACCAGGCCGGCCGCCTGCAGCGCGGTGGCCAGCGTCTTGAAGTTGCCGGCGGCAACCGCGGTGTCGACGATGTCCTTGGCCTGGGCGGCCGCCGACAGCAGGGACAGGGCACAGATGGCGAGATAGCGCTTCATCGAAAAACTCCTAGAAATTGCCGGGGGGGCGGGGAGGAACAGGCCCGGGACGGGCCGGGATGGAAACACTCAGGGGCGCGGCAGGATCACCGTGTCGATCACATGGATGACGCCGTTGCGGGCCAGCACGTCGGTAGCGGTGATGGCGGCCTTGCGGGCGCGCTGGTCGGTGATGGCCAGGCTGGCATCCACCGTGAAGGTCTGGCCCTGCACGGTGGCGATGGCGCTGCCCACCGGCACGTCGGCCTTCAGCACGCGGGCCGGCAGCACGTGGTAGGTCAGCACCTGGGTCAGCAGCGCCTTGTCGGCCAGCAGCTGGTCCTTGGTGACGCCCAGCTCGGTCAGCAGCTTGGCGAAGGCGGCATTGGTGGGCGCGAAAACGGTGAACGGGCCGGTGCCGTTGAGCATGTCCACCAGGCCGGCGGCGGCGACGGCTTCCACGAGGATGCTGAAGTCCGGCGTGGCCTGTGCGGTGGCGACGATGGTCTTGTCGGCCGGCAGCAGCACGCGGTCGACGACATGGATGACGCCGTTGCGCGTCTGCAGGTCCGTGGCCGTGATGCGGGCGGTGCGGTTGCGGCCGTCGGTGATGACGAGGTCGCTGCCGCGCGAGTCCACCTTGAAGATGCCGCCGGCCAGCGGCGTGATGGCCTTGCCCAGCGGCACGTTGGCCTTGAGCACCTGGCTGGACAGCACGTGGTACTGCAGCACCTGCGTCAGCAGCGCCTTGTCGGCCAGCAGCTGGGCCTTGGTGACGCCCAGTTCGGTCAGCAGCGCGGCGAAGGCGTCGTTGGTGGGCGCGAACACCGTGAACGGGCCGGGGCCGGACAGCGTGTCCGCCAGGCCGGCCGCCTGCACGGCCTCCACCAGCGTGCTGAAGCGGGCGTCGGCCTGGGCCGTCTCGACGATGTTGGGCTCGGGGTCGCCGCCACCGCAGGCGGTCAGGCCGCTGAACATCAGCGCCAGGCCGAGACGCTTCAACCAGTTCGTTCCGAGCATGGAGATCTCCTTGGGACTTGTTGGGGTGAAAGGCGCGGCGGCGCCGTTTCGCGGGGCGCCGCAGCAACCGGGAATGACAACGGCTCAGCCGCCGCAGGAAAGGCCGTGGCGGGCATGCAGACGACTGGAAGAGCCGCCCGCCTGCACCGCCGAAGACTGAGCGGTGCAGAATGTGAACTATTCAGTTCTATATGTCAACTGATCAGTCCAATTCTGAAATTGAAAGTTTTGTATGCGACCGGCAAGTTCGGCCGGGGACTGCCCCGACTAGAATCGCGCCATGGCCAGACCCAGCTTCAAGGAACAAGTCCTCCAGGCCCGTGAGGAGGCCATCGTCGCGTCGGTGAACCGGCTGCTGGCCGAGAAGGGGTTCGACGCGATGACGGTGGACGAGGTCGTCGCCGACGTCGGCATCGGCAAGGCCAGCCTCTACAAGCACTTCACGTCCAAGGAGGAACTGGCCGCCGCCGCGATGGTGCGTGTGCTGGACCGGGCGCTGGACGAGGTGGCCCGGCTGCGCAGCATGGATCTGGGCGCCGTGGGCCGGCTGAAGGCGCTGGCACGCTGGGCGTACGAGCAGCAGATCGCGGGCCAGATGCCCACGCTGCCCTCGCAGAGCTCGTCGCTGCGCGGTGCGCTGATGGGCGACAAGGCCTACATGGACCGGCTGATCCAGCTGTCCGATGAACTGGGCGACTGGATCACCGAGGCCCAGACGGCCGGCCGGCTGGATGCGACCGTGCCACCCGAGCTGGTGCTCTACCTGATCTACGCCCGCGCCTGCGACCCCGTGCTGGGTGCCATGCGCGCCAGCGGCAGCCACAGCGACGAGCAGGTGGTCATCTGGCTCGTCGAGCACTGCTTCCGCGGCCTCGGCGCGTAGCGGCACCGGCGAGGCACCGGCACGGCGCCTCCCTAGAATGGCGGCCATGCCTGCCGCACGCTCCCACCTGATCGCCCCCAGCCTGCTGTCCGCCGACTTCGCCCGCCTGGGCGACGAGGTGAAGGCCGTGCTGGCCGCCGGCGCCGACTGGATCCACTTCGACGTGATGGACAACCATTACGTGCCCAACCTGACCTTCGGGCCCATGATCTGCGAGGCGCTGCGCAAGCACGCCGTGAAGCCCGACGGCACGCCGGCCGTGCTGGACGTGCACCTGATGGTGCAGCCCGTCGACAGCCTGGCCCAGGCCTTCTGCCGCGCCGGCGCCGACGTGGTGACCTTCCACCCCGACGCCAGCACGCACGTGGACCGCACGCTGCAGCTCATCCGCGGCGAGGGCAAGCAGGCCGGGCTCGTCTTCAACCCCGCCACGCCGCTGGACGTGCTGGAGTGGGTCATCGACAAGGTGGACGTCATCATGCTGATGAGCGTGAACCCGGGCTTCGGCGGCCAGAGCTTCATCCCGTCGTCGCTGGCCAAGCTGCGGCGCGTGCGCGAGATCATCGATGCGAGCGGCCGCGACATCCGGCTGGAGATCGACGGCGGCGTGAAGGTGGACAACATCCGCGAGATCGCCGCCGCGGGCGCCGACACCTTCGTCGCCGGCTCGGCCATCTTCGGCAAGCCGGACTACAAGTCGGTGATCGACGCCATGCGCGCCGAACTCGCCCAGGCGTGAGCACCATGGCCGCCGTCCTGCTCGTCTGCACGGCCAACATCTGCCGCTCGCCGATGGCCGAGGCCATCTTCAAGGCGAAGCTGGGCGACGTGTTCAAGACCATCGAGTCGGCCGGCGTGCACGCAGACCCGCGCGGCGGCCCGGTGGACGCGCGTGCAGCCGCCGCGCTCAACCGCCACAACTACAGCCTGGAGCGTCGCTGGCGTTCGCGACGTGCCGAGCTCGACGCGCTGGGCAAGTACGACCTCGTGCTGGCCATGGAGGCCGAACACGTCCAGGCACTGCGCAGGAAGGCCGCGCCGGAACTGCAGTCCCGCATCCTGCTGCTGACCGACTTCCTGCCCGACATGGCCGGCCAGGACATCCCCGACCCCTACTTCGGCCCCGTCGCCGGCTTCGACGCCGTCATCGGCATGATCGAGCGCGCCGCCCAGCGGCTGCTCGCCGAGAGCCGCGAGGGGCGGCTCAAGCTGGGCTGATCGTCAGACCTTGCTGGTGGCCTCGGCCACCTCGCGCATGTCCGGGCCCGTGCCGCTGAAGCGGTCCAGCGCCAGGTAGATGACCGGCGTGATGTAGAGCGTCACCGCCTGCGACAGGATCAGCCCGCCCACCACCGCCAGGCCCAGCGGCTGGCGCAGCTCAGCGCCGGCGCCCAGGCCCAGGGCAATGGGCAGCGCGCCCATCAGCGCGGCCAGCGTGGTCATCATGATGGGGCGGAAGCGCAGGATGCAGGCCTGCCGGATCGCCTCGGCGGGCGGCAGGCCCTGGCTGCGCTGCACGTCCAGCGCGAAGTCGATCATCATGATCGCGTTCTTCTTGACGATGCCGATCAGCATGACGATGCCGATGGTGGCGATGATCGTCAGTTCCATGCCGAACAGCTGCAGCGTGATGAGCGCGCCCACCGCCGCGGAGGGCAGGCCGGCCAGGATGGTCAGCGGGTGGATGTAGCTCTCGTACAGCACACCCAGCAGCACGTAGATGACGGCCACGGCCAGGCCGATCAGCAGCAGCTGGCCGCTCTGCGAGTCCTGGAACACCGCCGCATCACCGCCGTAGCTCGTGATGATGCTGGGCGGCAGCTGGATCTCCTGCGCGAAGGCGGTGATCTGCTTCGTCGCGTCGCCCAGCGGCACGTTCGGCGCGAGGTTGAAGCTGATCGTGATGGCCTGCAGCTGGCCCTGGTGGTTGACGGCCGTGGGGCCCAGCGTGCGCTGCACGGTGGCGAAGGCCGTCAGCGGCACCTGCGCGTTGTTGTTGCCGCGCAGGTAGATCTTGTCGAACGCGGTCTCGCTGCTGCGGTCGTCGTCACCCGCCTCCATGATGACCTGGTAGGTGTTGCTCTCGGCGTAGATGCTGGACACCTGGCGCTCGCCGAACGCGCCGTACAGCGCGGTGCGCAGCTCGCCCATGTCCACGCCCAGCAGCGACGCGCGCTCGCGGTCGATGACGAGGCTGGCCTGCAGGCCGCGCATCTGCGAGTCGGTCGTCACGTCGCGGAAGCGCTGGTCACCGCGCAGCTTCTCCTGCATCTTGGTCGCCCAGGTGTTCAGCTCGCCGGCCGACACGGACTGCAGCGTGTACTGGTAGCGGCTCTTGCTCTGGCGGCCGCCCAGCTGCAGGTTCTGCACCGGCCGCAGGTAGACCTGGATGCCCGGCACCGCACGCAGTTGCTTGCGCAGGCCTTCCAGCACCTTGGGCATGGCCTCGCGTTCGCCGCGCGGCTTCAGGTTGATGAACATGCGGCCCGTGTTGGTGCTGCCACCGCCACCGCCGCCGCCCACGGCGGAGCTGAGCGCCTTCACGTTGGGGTCGTTGCGGACGATGGCGGCCACGCGGTCCTGCAGCGCCGTCATCGCGGCGAACGAGGTGTCCTCCGGCGCCTCGGTGCTGGCCTGGATCTGCCCGATGTCCTCCTCCGGGAAGAAGCCCTTGGGGATGGCCATGTAGAACCAGACGGTGGCCACGAAGCTCAGGCCCGCCACGCCCAGCACCCAGACGCGGTGGCGCAGCGCCAGGTCCAGCGTGCGCGTGTAGGCGTTCAGCGTGGCCGTGAAGCCGCGCTCGAACAGCTGGCCCAGGCGGCCGTCCTCATGGTGCTCGCCGGCCTTGAGCAGCCGGCTGCACAGCATGGGCACCAGCGTCAGCGACACGACGGCCGACACCAGGATGGACAGGCCCACCACCACCGCGAACTCGTGGAACAGCAGGCCGATGACGCCCGGCATGAAGAAGATGGGGATCAGCACCGCCACCAGCGAGATGGAGATGGAGATGATGGTGAACGCCATCTCGCGCGCGCCGCGCACGGCGGCGTCGAACGGCTTCATGCCGTCCTCGACGTGGCGGACGATGTTCTCCAGCATGACGATCGCGTCGTCCACCACCAGGCCCACGGCCAGCGTGATGCCCAGCAGCGAGATGTTGTCCAGGGAATAGCCCAGCGCGTACAGCAGCGTGAGCGCCCCGATCAGCGAGATGGGCAGCGACGCGGTGGGGATCAGCGTGGCCACCGCCCGGCGGAGGAAGATGAAGATCACCAGCACCACCAGGCCCACCGTCAGCGCCAGCGTGAAGTACACGTCGTGCAGCGACTCGCGGATGGACAGCGAGCGGTCGTTCAGCATGCTCATCTGCACCGACGCCGGCATCTGCGCCGCGTAGCGCGGCAGCAGCGCCTTGACCTTGTCCACCACCTGCACAGTGTTCGCATCGGGCTGGCGCTGGATGGCCAGCACGATGGAACGCTCGCCGTTGTAGGTGGAGTAGGTCTTGCTGGTCTCGACGCTGTCCTGCACCTCGGCCACGTCGCGCAGGAACACCGGCGCGCCGTTGCGCGAGGCGACGACGATGCGGCCGAACTCCGCCGCGTTGCGCAGCTGCTTGTTGGCCTGGATGGTCAGCGTCTGGCGCGAGCCGTCCAGCACGCCCACCGGCGTGTTCGCGTTGGCCGCGCGCACGGCGTTCTGCAGCTCGTCCAGCGTGATGTTGCGCTGGTTCAGCAGCTCGGTGCGCACCTTGATGCGCACCGCATAGCGCTTCTGGCCGTAGATGGACACCTGGGCCACGCCGTCGATGGTGGACAGGCCTGGCGACAGCAGGTTCTCGGCGTAGTCGTTCAGCTCGGTCAGGTCGATGGACGGCGACGTCAGCGCCACCAGCAGCACCGGCGCATCGGCGGGGTTGACCTTGCGGTAGTTCGGCGGCGAGGTCATCTCCGTCGGCAGCGCGCGCAAGCTGCGGAACAGCGCCGCCTGCACGTCCACGGCCGCGGCATCGATGTCGCGCGACGGGTCGAACTCCAGCGTCAGCGACGTGTTGCCCAGCGTGTTGGTCGACGAGATCGTCTGCAGGCCGGGGATGGTGGAGAACTGCTTCTCCAGCGGCAGCGCGACGGACGAGGCCATCGTCTCGGGCGACGCGCCCGGCAGCGACGCGCCGACGTTGATGATGGGCGTGTTGTACGACGGCAGCGCGGCGACCGGGATCTTGCTCCACGCGGCCAGGCCGGCAATGACCAGCGACAGGTTCAGCAGCACGGTCATG
Source organism: Roseateles sp. (assembly GCA_041914785.1). Lineage (GTDB taxonomy): Bacteria > Pseudomonadota > Gammaproteobacteria > Burkholderiales > Burkholderiaceae_C > Pelomonas. The sequence continues at coordinate 17,912 of JAYSCT010000023.1, read as the reverse complement.
ACCGGCCGCCGGATGAAGGCCTCGGTGATTCTCATGACAGCCCCTTGCCCGCGGCCCGCGTCACTTGCTCGCCCCCGAGGCGGGCCTGGCCGGCGCGCCGGCCGCCCCCGGCGCCTGGATGCGCAGCGGCGTGCCCGGCCGCAGGTTCTGCTTGCCGTCCATGACGACCTGGGCCGAGGCCTCCAGCCCTTCGACGACAGCCTGCTCGCCCATCGCCTGGCGCAGCTGCACCGGCACCAGCTTGGCCGTGCCGTCGGGGCCCACGACGTACACCGAGCGGTCGTTGCCACGCATGATGAGGGCGGCCTGCGGCACGACGGTGGCGCCCTTCAGCGTGCGCAGCGTGATGCGCACGCGCAGGTACTGGCCCGGCCACAGCGCCTGGGCCTGGTTGTCGAACTCGGCCTTGACCTTGATGGTGCCGGTGCTCGTGTCGACGAGGTTGTCCACCGCCGTCACGCGGCCCTTGATGGCCGGCGTGCCCTTGGGCGTGCCCACCGGTGGCACGGCCTCCACGTCCAGCTCGCCGGCGCGCGTGGCGACCAGCAGCGACGCCAGCTGCGTCTCGGGCAGCGTGAAGGTGATGCCGATGGGGTCCAGCTGCGCGATGTTGACCAGCGCCGCGGCCGTCGCATTGGCCTGCACCAGGCTGCCGGGGTAGACGTTGACGATGCCCGCCCGGCCGCTGATGGGCGCGCGCAGCTCGTTGTAGCCGGCCGTCACCTGCGCGGCCTGCACGGCGGCCTCGTCGCTGCGCACCAGCGCCTGGCCGGCGTCGAAGTTGGCCTGCGCGGTGTCCACGGCGCTCGGGGCGATGAAGTTCTGCGCGCGCAGCTCCTTCGCGCGATTGAGCTGGCGCTCCAGGTCGCTGAGGCTGGCGCGGTCACGCGCCAGCTGCGCGCGGGCCTTGTCCAGCGCGGCGCGGTCGGCGCGGTCGTCGAAACGGAACAGCAGCTGGCCCTTCTTGACCGTCTGGCCGTCCTTCACCAGCACCTGCGCCACGGTGGACGTGGTCTGCGCGCGCAGGTCCACGCTCTGCAGCGCCGTCACGGTGCCGCTGGCCTCCACGGTGATGGGCACGTCCGCCTGCCGGACCTGCACCACCGTGACGTTCTGCGGCGGCGCTGCGCTGGCCGCGCCGGCCGGGGCCGACGCCCCCGGCGCCGCGGCGCCGGCCGTGTCGTCCTTGCGCCCGCAACCGGCCAGGAGTGCCAGCACGAGGCCGCAGAAGATCAGGGGAGAGGTCGCGCGCATGCAAGCCTGCCGAAACGTAAAGGGGGTTGACTGTAATGACAGGTCAGCCTATCTGCGCTCTTTTGCTCGCAGATTGCTGGCAGGTACCGCTCGCGCGTTTTTCGCCGGCGTTTTCGTCGCTGCTCAGGCGGCCAGCGCGCGGGCCAGGCGGGCGCCGACGACGGCGTTGTGCTTCACCAGCGCGATGTTGGTGGCCAGGCTGCGGCCGCCCGTCAGCGCCTTGATGCGCGCCAGCAGGAAGGGCGTGATCGCCTTGCCCTGGATGCCCTGCGCCTCGGCCTCGGCCAGCGCCTGCGCGGTGATGGCATCGATCTCCACGCGCGGCATCGCCTGCGCCGCCGGCACCGGGTTGCTCACCACGACGCCGCCCGACAGGCCCAGCGCCCACTTGGCGCGGATGAAGCGCGCCTGGCTCTGGGCATCGTCCATGCGGAAGTCGGCCTTCAGGCCGCTGTCGGGCGTGAAGAACGCGGCGAAGTTGTCCTGCCCCACCGACAGCACCGGCACGCCGTGTGTCTCCAGGTACTCCAGCGTGAGGCCCAGGTCCAGGATGGACTTGGCGCCGGCGCAGACCACCGCCACCGGCGTGCGCGCCAGCTCCTGCAGGTCGGCGGAGATGTCGAAGCTCTCGTGCCCGCCGCGGTGCACGCCGCCGATGCCGCCGGTCACGAACACCGCGATGCCGGCCAGGTGCGCGCAGATCATCGTCGCAGCCACGGTCGTCGCGCCCAGCCGCCCGGTGGCGATGGCGTACGGCAGGTCGCGGCGGCTCAGCTTCATCGCGTCGGGCGCCTGGGCCAGCTGCTGCAGCTCGGCGTCCGTCAGGCCCACGCGGATGCGCCCGCCGATGACGGCGATGGTGGCCGGCACGGCGCCCTCGGCGCGGATGACGTCCTCCACCTCGCGGGCCGTCTCCAGGTTCTGGGGCCAGGGCATGCCGTGAGCAATGATGGTGGATTCGAGCGCCACGACGGGGCGCCCCTCGGCGCGGGCGGCGGCCACTTCGGGCGAGAGCTGGATCAGGTCGTTCATTTATCGGTCGGTCAGGAAGCTGGGGGTCAGTTCGGGATGCACGCTGTCCTCGGTCTGCAGCGTCAGCGCGGCGAGGTCCAGGCCCAGGCGGGCGGCGGCATCGAAGTCGTTCGGGTCGCGCAGCAGCCCGGCGCAGACGCCGGCCGACAGCGCATCGCCCGCACCGGTCACGTCGACGACGCGCACCTGCGGCGCGGCCCAGTGGCGCGGCTCGCCGCCCGCCTGGCTCAGCATCAGGCCCGCGCCGCCATGCGACACCAGCACGCAGCCCACGCCGCGCGCATGCAGCCGCGCCAGCGCCGCGGCGGGTGTGTCGGCCACCGTGGACAGCTCCCCCGCGTTCAGGATCAGCAGGTGCAGGCCCTGCAGGTCTTCGGGCAGGCGGTCCATCTTGGCCTCCGACACCGCCACGCCGACGAGCGGGATGCCGCTGGCACGCGCCTCGGCCAGCAGCAGCGGCCAGGCATCGGTGGGCAGGTTGCCGTCGGCGACGACCAGCGCCGCCGTGGCACGCAGCTGCTGGCTCGCTGCCAGCGCCCAGGGGTTCAGCCGCTCGACCAGCGGCATGGAGGCCAGGCCCAAGTGCAGCTCGCCGTCGGGCGCCAGCACGGCCGTGTAGCTGTCGCTGACATGGCGGCGCAGCCGCAGCACGGCGTCGGTGTTGATGCCCACACGCGCGGCCTGCTCCATCAGCATGCGGCCGCCGGCGTCGTCCCCCACGGCCGCGATGAGCGAGACGGGCAGGCCCAGCCGCGCCAGGTTCTCGGCGACGTTGCGCACGACGCCGCCGGGCGTCTCGTGCGCCTCGCAGGGGTTGGACGACGCCGGCAGCGCCTGCGCCAGCAGCCGCAGTTTGCGGTCGATGTTGAGGCCGCCGATGCAGACGATGGGGGCGGCGGAGGTGGTCATCGGCCCGATTCTAGGAAGCCGCCCACGCGGCCACCGCCGCGGCGAGCGACTGCACCACCTGCGCGTCGTCGCGCCCGCTGCGCACGCGCACATGGAAAGCGTGGTCGGCGTCGTCCTCCACGTGCAGCGTCGCCCGCCCGCCCAGCCCGTCGACGACACCCTGCACGAGGCCCAGGTCGGCCAGTTCGTCCCGCGTGCCCTGCAGGAACAGCATCGGCAGCTGCACATCGGCCAGATGCGCCGCGCGGGCAACGCCCGGCTTGCCGGCCGGGTGCAGCGGGAAGCCGACGAACGCGAGGCCCCGAACGCCCGGCAGCGCCTTGGCGGCCTGGGCCTGCGACGTCATGCGGCCGCCGAACGACTTGCCGCCGGCGAACAGCGGTGTGGCGGGCAGGCGCTCGCGCGCCGCGGCCACGGCGGCACGCACGGCCGCCTGGGCGACGGCCGGCGAGTCGGGCCGCTTCGAGCCGCGCTCCATGAACGGGAACTGGTAGCGCAGCGTCGCGATGGACCGGTCGAACAAGGCCTGCGACAGCGCGGCCATGAAGGGATGCGCCATCCCGGCGCCCGCGCCATGCGCGAACACATAGGTGGCGCAAGGCTGCGGCGGCTGCAGCCACAGCGCGGACACGGTGGTCGCGTCATCGACGGTCAGCGTGAGGTTCATGACACCAGCTTAGCCCTGCGCTAGAGTCGGCCCCGGCGCGGCGCCACGCCGCCCACGTCGCTCGGACGGTTCCGGGCGCTCACGTACACAGCCATGACCTCTTCGTCTTCCGCCTCCGGCGGCAAGCGCCGCTTCGCGCGCATCGACCGCCTCCCGCCCTACGTCTTCAACATCACGGCCGAGCTCAAGCTCGCCGCCCGCCGACGCGGGGAAGACATCATCGACATGAGCATGGGCAACCCCGACGGGGCCACGCCGCCGCACATCGTCGCCAAGCTCGCCGAGGTCGCGCAGCGGCCCGACACCCACGGCTACTCCGCCAGCAAGGGCATCCCGCGGCTGCGCCGCGCGATCTCGCACTGGTACCAGCGCCGCTACGGCGTCGACATCAACCCCGACACCGAGGCCATCGTCACCATCGGCTCCAAGGAGGGCCTGGCCCACCTGATGCTCGCCACGCTGGACCGCGGCGACACCGTGCTGGTGCCCGACCCGAGCTACCCCATCCACATCTACGGCGCCGTCATCGCCGGGGCGGACATCCGCGCGATCCCGGTCAGCAGCGAGGTGGACTTCTTCGCCGAGCTGGAGAAGACCATCCGCGGCAGCTACCCCAAGCCCAAGATGATGGTGTTCGGCTTCCCGTCCAACCCGACGGCGCAGTGCGTGGAGCTGGGCTTCTTCGAGCGCGTCGTGGCGCTGGCCAAGAAGCACGACATCCTCGTGGTGCACGACCTCGCCTATGCCGACATCGTGTTCGACGGCTATGTGGCGCCGTCCATCATGCAGGTGCCCGGCGCCAAGGACGTGGCGGTGGAGTTCTTCACGCTCAGCAAGAGCTACAACATGGCGGGCTGGCGCGTCGGCTTCATGGTCGGCAACCCCGACCTCGTCGCCGCGCTCGCGCGCATCAAGAGCTACCACGACTACGGCACCTTCACGCCGCTGCAGGTGGCGGCCATCGCCGCGCTGGAGGGCGACCAGCAGTGCGTGAAGGACATCGCCGCCAGCTACCAGCGACGCCGCGACGTGCTCTACAAGGGCCTCACCGAAGCCGGCTGGGCGGTGGACTGCCCCAAGGCCAGCATGTACATCTGGGCGCGCATCCCCGAGCCCTACCGCGAGCTGGGCTCGCTGGAGTTCGCGCGCCAGCTGCTGGAGAAGGCCAAGGTCTGCGTGTCGCCCGGCATCGGCTTCGGCGACCACGGCGACGGCCATGTGCGCTTCGCCCTCATCGAGAACGAGTCGCGCATCCGCCAGGCGGTGCGGGGCATCAAGGCCATGTTCAAGGCGGATGGGGTGCTCAAGGCATGACACCGCAAGCCCTCATCCTCGATCTTGACGGCACGCTGGTCGACACGCTGGGCGATTTCGTCGCCGTGCTGGCGCTGACGCTCGACGACCTCGGGCTGCCCGCCGTGGACCGCGACTTCGTCGAGCGCACCATCGGCCGTGGCGGCGAGAACCTGGTGAAGAAGACGCTGGCCCACGTCGGCGCCAAGCCGGGCCTGTTCGACCATGCGTGGTCGCTGTACCAGCAGCACTACGCGGCTGTGAATGGCGCCCATGCCGCCGTGTATCCCGGCGTCGTCGACGGACTCAACGCCCTGCGCGCCACCGGCGTGCCGCTGGCCGTGCTGACCAACAAGCCCGCCGCACCGGCGCTGGCCCTGCTGCGGCGCAAGGGGCTGGACGGATACTTCGCCCATGTCTTCGGCGGCGACAGCTTCGAGCGCAAGAAGCCCGACCCGCTGCCACTGCTCAAGACCTGCGAGGCGCTGGGCACGGCGCCGTCGGCGACCTGGATGATCGGCGACTCGCGCAACGACGCCGAGGCGGCCCGCGGCGCAGGCTGCCCGGTGGTGCTGGTGACGTACGGCTACAACCACGGCGAGGACATTCGCGCCGTGCCGGCCCTGGCGCACCTGGACCGGCTGGACGAGCTCCGGCTCAGCGGCGCGACGAGCGCTTGACGCCCAGCAGCGCGTCCTTCAGCGAATCGTCGGCGGGCTTGTCACCGAGCCAGATGCGCAGCAGGGCCGCGAAGAACTCCGGCTCCTTGATGGGGTCAGGCATCACGTTCTTGCCGTTGAGCAGCAGCGCGGTGCCCACGCCAGGCACGTAGTCGACCGAGAAGCTGTCGCCCGAGTTGAGCTGCTTGCGGCTCGCGAAGACGTCGCTGAGCTTGAGCACGCCGTTGATGCATTTGGCGAACTCCTCGCGCGGTGCATTGGCCTCCATGCCCTTGGTGAACAGCTTGCCGAGCTCGTTGCCGTCGATGTCGCGCAGCATCTGGATGTGGATGCGCTTGGGGCCGGGGGCGCTCAGCACTTCGGGCGTGGTGCTGGCCTTGTGGGTCAGGTACAGGCCCGCCGTGTAGACCTTGACGACGAACTTGTAGCGGATGCCGGCGCCGTTGAGCTGCAGCTTCTGCCCAGCCAGGTCCACCGCGGTCTCGTACTTGACGTTGGCCACCTCGACCGTGTCGCCCCACGCCACTCCCCCACTCAGGCTGCCGGCGGCCAGCAGGGCCGCTACGACGAATGCGCGCATGTCTCGCTCCATTGTTCTGCCGCGATGGCGGCGTCTCCGTGAGCCGAAGTATGGCCCGACAGCGCGAAAGACCCGCTGATACACTGGCCCGACCATGTTCATCACGCGCAAGCACATCACGGGGTCGAGCGACCGGGGAGCCTGGCCCTGGCGTCCCTGGGCCACCGCTGTCTGATGCCGCTTGGCGCGCCCTGACGCGCTCTTCATCGCGTTGCCCGTTCTCCCCCGGGCTGCACGCCAAGCCCTGAAACTGTCTTTTCAAGGTTTGACGTCGTGATCACCGAAATCGAATTCCAGAGCCTGGCCGCCGAGGGCTACAACCGCATTCCGCTCATCAGCGAGGCCTTTGCGGACCTCGAAACCCCGCTGTCCCTCTACCTCAAGCTGTGCTCCGGCGCCGGCCATGCGCGCAACAGCTTCCTGCTGGAGAGCGTCGTCGGCGGCGAGCGCTTCGGGCGCTACTCCTTCATCGGCCTGCCCGCGCGCACGCTGATCCGCGCCACCGGCCACCACTGCGAGGTGCTGACCGACGGCCAGATCGTCGAGACGCACGACGGCAACCCGCTGGACTTCATCGCGGCCTACCAGGACCGCATCAAGCCCAGGATCCCCGCCGGCCTGCCGCGCTTCTGCGGCGGCCTCGCCGGCTACTTCGGCTACGAAGCCGTGCGCGCCATCGAGAAAAAGCTGGACCGCGCACACAAGGGCGAGGGCCTGGGCACGCCGGACATCGTGCTGCTGCTGTCGGAAGAGATCGCCGTCATCGACAACCTGTCCGGGCGCCTGTACCTCATCGTCTGGGCCGACCCGCGCCAGCCCGAGGCCTTCTTCCGCGCCAAGAAACGGTTGTCGGCGCTGCGCGACAAGCTGACCTACTCGGTCAGCGTGCCCAAGGTGCAGCGCAGCGAATCCCATGCGCCCACGCGCGCCTTCGCCAAGGCCGACTACCTGGCCGCCGTGCAGAAGGCCAAGGACTACATCGCCGCCGGCGACCTGATGCAGGTGCAGGTGGGCCAGCGCATCGCCAAGCCGTACAAGGCCGAGCCCATCGCGCTGTACCGCGCGCTGCGGGCGCTGAACCCCAGCCCCTACATGTACTTCTACGACCTGGGCGACTTCCAGATCGTCGGCGCCAGCCCCGAGATCCTGGTGCGCGAGGAGCACGCCAGCGACGGCTCACGAAAGGTGACGATCCGGCCGCTGGCCGGCACCCGCCCGCGCGGCGCGACACCCGAGCGCGACCTGGCACTCGAAGCCGAACTGCAGGCCGACCCCAAAGAGCGCGCCGAGCACCTGATGCTGATCGACCTGGCGCGCAACGACATCGGCCGCATCGCCCGCACCGGCAGCGTGAAGGTCACGCAGGCCTTCGTCGTCGAGCGCTACTCGCACGTGATGCACATCGTGTCCAACGTCGAAGGCGTGTTGCGCCCCGAGGTGGGCCAGCTGGACGTGCTGAAGGCCACCTTCCCCGCCGGCACGCTGACGGGTGCTCCGAAGGTGCGCGCGATGGAACTGATCGACGAGCTGGAGCCCGTGCAGCGCGGCATCTACGGCGGCGCCTGCGGCTACCTGAGCTTTGCCGGCGACATGGACCTGGCGATTGCGATCCGCACCGGCATCATCAAGAACGGCACGCTGTACGTGCAGGCGGCGGCAGGTGTCGTGGCGGACTCAGTGCCCGAACTGGAATGGCAGGAGACGGAGGCGAAAGCACGCGCCTTGCTCCGTGCGGCCGAACTGGTGGAAGAGGGGTTCTGACATGCTGCTGATGATCGACAACTACGACAGCTTCACGTTCAACATCGTCCAGTACTTCGGTGAACTGGGCGCCGACGTGAAGGTCGTGCGCAACGACGAGATCACCGTCGCCGAGATGGCCGCGCTGAACCCCGACCACATCGTCTTCTCGCCCGGCCCCTGCACGCCGACCGAGGCGGGCGTGTGCGTGGAAGCCATCCAGCATTTCATCGGCAAGAAGCCGCTGCTGGGCGTGTGCCTGGGCCACCAGGCCATGGGCCAGGCGCTGGGCGGCAAGATCATCCGCGCGCAGCGCCAGATGCACGGCAAGGCCAGCATGATCACGACCGACCAGCGCGGCGTCTACACCGGCCTGCCCAAGGACTTCAGCGTCATCCGCTACCACTCGCTGGTCATCGAGGAAGCGACCTGCCCGGCGGTGCTGGAGATCACGTCGCGCAGCGACGACGGCGAGATCATGGGCGTGCGGCATCGTGAGCTGGCGGGAACGCAAACGCCGATGGAAGGCGTGCAGTTCCACCCCGAGTCCATCCTCAGCGAGCATGGCCACGCGATGCTGCGCAACTTCCTGGAGCTGCGGCCGTGACTGATTACGCCCCGTCTTCTGGCGGTGGCGGAACAGCCACTGTCGACCTGCGCAGCGACACCGTCACCAAGCCGACGGCAGCGATGCGCGAAGCGATCGCCGCTGCGCAGGTGGGTGACGACGTCTTCGGCGACGACCCCACCGTCAATGCGCTGCAGGAACGCGTCGCCGCGCTGCTGGGCAAGGAAGCCGCCCTCTTCATGGCCAGCGGCACGCAGAGCAACCTCTGCGGCCTGCTGGCCCATTGCGGCCGTGGCGACGAGTACATCGTCGGCCAGCTGGCCCACACCTACCGCTACGAAGGCGGCGGCGCGGCGGTGCTGGGCGGCATCCAGCCGCAGCCGCTGCCCAACCAGCCTGACGGCACGCTGAAGCTCGACGACATCGCCGCGGCCATCAAGCCCGATGACCCGCACTTCGCACGCACGCGGCTGTTGGCGCTGGAGAACACCTGGAGCGGCCACGTGCTGCCGGCCACCTACGTGGCCGACGCCTGCGAGCTGGCCCGCTCGCGGGGCCTGGCCACGCACCTGGACGGCGCCCGGCTGTTCAACGCGGCCGTCGCGTCCGGCCGCACCGTGGGCGAGCTGGCGCGGACCTTCGACTCTGTCTCGATCTGCTTCAGCAAGGGCCTGGGCGCGCCCATCGGCTCCATGCTGGTGGGCTCGCGCGAGCTCATCGCCCGCGCCCACCGCGTGCGCAAGATGGTGGGCGGCGGCCTGCGCCAGGTGGGCCTGCTGGCCGCCGCGGCGGACCATGCGCTGACCCACCACGTCGACCGCCTCGCCGACGACCACGCACTGGCCAAGCGGCTGGCGCAGGGCCTGGCAGCGTTGCCGGGTGTCACGGTCACGCCACCGCAGACGAATATCGTCTTCGCCCAGGTCAGCGACGGCCGCGGCCCCGCGCTGCTGGAACACCTGAAGTCGCGCGGCGTGCTGGCCACCGGCCTCATCGGCCTGCGCTTCGTGACGCACCTCGACGTTGATGCCGCCGGCATCGACCACGCCATTGCGGCTGCCGCCGAGTTTTTGAAGGCCTGACCATGCCGATCACCGACAACGAAGCCCTGACCCGCGTCATCGAGCACCGCGAGATCTTCCACGACGAGATGCTGACGCTGATGCGCCGCATCATGGCCGGCGAGATGTCGCCCGTCATCGCCGCGGCCCTCATCACCGGCCTGCGCGTGAAGAAGGAAACCATCGGCGAGATCACCGCCGCCGCGCAGGTCATGCGCGAGCTCTCCAACAAGGTGCCGCTGGGCCCGCAGCCGCATCTCGTCGACGTCGTCGGCACCGGCGGCGACGGCGCGCACAGCTTCAACATCTCCACCTGCTCGATGTTCGTCGCCGCCGCCGCGGGCGCGCAGGTCGCCAAGCACGGCAACCGCAGCGTCAGCAGCAAGACCGGCAGCGCCGACGTGCTGGAGGCGCTGGGCGCCAACATCCAGCTGACGCCGCGCCAGGTGGCCGCGTCGGTCGCCGAGTGCGACATCGGCTTCATGTTCGCGCCCAACCACCACCCGGCGATGAAGAACATCGCGCCGGTGCGCCGCGAACTGGGCGTGCGGACCATCTTCAACATCCTGGGGCCCCTCACCAACCCGGCCGGCGCGCCCAACATCCTGATGGGCGTGTTCCACCCCGATCTCGTCGGCATCCAGGTGCGCGTGCTGCAGCGCCTGGGCGCGGAGCATGCGCTGGTCGTCTACGGCAAGGACGGCATGGACGAGATCTCGCTCGGCGCGACGACGCTGGTGGGCGAGCTCAAGGACGGCGCCGTGCGTGAGTACGAGGTGCATCCCGAGGACTTCGGCTTCCAGATGGCCAGCAACCGCAGCCTGAAGGTGGAAGGCCCCGAGCAGTCGCGCGAGATGCTGCTGGGCGTGCTGGACGGCCAGACCGGCCCGGCGCGCGACATCGTGCTGCTGAACGCCGGCGCGACGCTGTACGCAGCCAACGTCGCCTCGACCATCGCCGACGGCATCGCCCGCGCCCGCCAGGCGCTGGACAGCGGCGCCGCACGCGCCAAGCTGGACAGCTTCGTCAAGGTGACGCAGAACCTGGGAGCGCACTGATGGCCGACATCCTGAAGAAGATCGTCGAGGTCAAGTGGGAAGAAATCGCCGCGGCCAAGGCGAAGCGCTCGCTGGCCTCGCAGCGTGAGGAGGCCGAGGGCCGCAAGGGCGAGCAGCGCGGCTTCGAGCGCGCACTGCGCGCCAAGGTCGCGGCTGGCCAGGCCGGCGTCATCGCCGAGATCAAGAAGGCCAGCCCCAGCAAGGGCGTCATCCGCGCGGACTTCCAGCCCGCCGCCATCGCCGAGAGCTACGCCCGCCACGGCGCCGCCTGCCTGTCCGTGCTGACGGACGAGCGCTTCTTCCAGGGTGCGGTGGCCTATCTGCAGGCCGCGCGCGCGGCGTGCGAACTGCCCGTCATCCGCAAGGACTTCATCGTCGACGAGTACCAGGTCATGGAAGCCGGCGCGATGGGCGCGGACTGCATCCTGCTCATCGCCGCCTGCCTGGCCGACTCGCAGATGGCCGACCTCGAAGCCGCCGCCCATGCCATCGGCCTGGACGTGCTGGTGGAAGTGCACGACGGCGACGAACTGGACCGCGCGCTGGCGCTCAAGACGCCGCTGCTGGGCATCAACAACCGCAACCTGCGCACCTTCGACGTGACGCTGGACACCACGCTGGGCCTGCTGCCGCGCGTGCCGGCCGACCGGTTGCTGGTGACCGAGAGCGGCATCCTCGGCGCGGCGGACGTGCAGCGCATGCGCGACGCCAACGTGCACGCTTTCCTCGTCGGCGAGACCTTCATGCGGGCGCCGGACCCCGGCGCCGCACTGGCAAACTTGTTCGGATGAACTTCCCGCTGACCCTGCCGGACACCGACTGGCGCCCCGTCGTCGACGCCTGGGCCGCCAGCCCCGTCGGCCAGAAGCTGCTGGCCTACCTGGCCGAGCGTCATGCGGCGGGCGCCACCATCTACCCGCCCGAGCCGCTGCGCGCATTGACGCTGACGCCGCTGTCGCAGACCCGCGTCGTCATCCTGGGCCAGGACCCGTACCACGGCCCCGGCCAGGCCGAGGGCCTGTCCTTCAGCGTGCCCGAGGGCGTGCCCTTCCCGCCCAGCCTGCGCAACATCTTCAAGGAGATCCAGCGCGACCTCGGCAAGCCGTTCCCGCAGTCATCTCCACCCAATGGCAGCCTGGTGCGCTGGGCCGAGGGTGGCACGCTGCTGCTGAACGCTGTCCTGACGGTGGAAGACGGCCAGGCCGCCAGCCACGCCAACCGCGGCTGGGAGCAGCTCACCGACGCCCTCATCAAGACGGCGGCCGAAGACCCGGCGCCCAAGGTCTTCATGCTGTGGGGCAGCTACGCGCAGGCCAAGGCGCCGCTGATCGAGGCGGCACGCCAGGACCACCTGGTGCTGAAGGCCAACCACCCGTCGCCACTGTCCGCGCTGAAGCCGCCACGGCCCTTCATCGGCTGCGGGCATTTCTCGACGGCCAAGGCCTGGCTGGAAGCGCGCGGGCGGGGCGCGCCGAAGAAGGCCTGATCGCCTGTCAACGCGCGGATTGTTCCGCCCGCAGCAACTCGCCGTTCTATTCCACCGGCTTTTTCCCGCGGGCCGCAATTCATACAGTGACCACCATCGGCACACACCCCACTCAAGAGGTGGCCGACAGGAGAGTCACCATGAACACCACCCGCTCCCTTTTCACGCTGATCACCGCCGCGACGGCCGTCACGGCGTTGGCGGCGGGCATGTTGCTCGCGATCAGCGCGCCGGCGCCCAGCGCCGAGGACTTCGGCCACACGACGCAGGTCGCCAGCCGCGACGGCGAGGCCTGACGGCCCTCAGGCCGTCGTGCAGCGCAGCTTCAGCCCGCCCATCGCCTCGCGACCGATCAGCTCCACCACCCAGTCCACGAACACCCGCAGCTTGCTGCTGAGATGGCGGTTGGGCGGGTAGACGACGTAGACCGGCACCGGCTCGGCATCCCAGTCCTCCAGCACCCGCACCAGCTCGCCGCGCTTGAGCAGCGGCCCGGCCATGAAACAGGTCAGCTGCACCACGCCCAGGTGGGCCAGGCCGGCGTTCAGATAGGCGTTCGCGTCGTTGACCGCCAGGATGTGGTTGCCGGCCACTTCCACCGTTTCCTCGCCGCGCCGGAAGGTGTCGGCCATGACCTTGCCCGTGCGCGCCGAGAAATAACCCACCATGCGGTGCGGCGCCTGCGTCAGCTCCAGCGGATGCGCCGGCGTGCCGTGGCGGCGCAGGTACTCGGGCGTGGCGCAGGTGATGAAGCGGAACTCGCCGATGCGCCGCGCCACCAGGCTCTGGTCGGTCAGCTCGCCGCCACGGATCACGCAGTCGATGTTGTCGCTGATGAGGTCCACCGTGCGGTCGCTGACACCCAGCTCGATCTGGATGTCGGGGTACTTGGCATAGAACTCCGGCAGGTGCGGAATGATCATCTCGCGCCCCACCACGCCCGGCACGTCGATGCGGATGCGGCCGCGCGGCGTCATGCGCGCCTGGTTCATGCTGCCTTCCAGCTCCTCCAGGTCCGACAGCAGGCGCATCGCGCGCTCGTAGTAGGCGGCGCCGTCGGGCGTCACCGTCACGCGCCGCGTCGTGCGGTTCAGCAGCTTGGTGCGCAGGTGCGTCTCCAGCGTCTGGATCAGCCGCGTGACCGTGGCCTTGGGCAGGTCCAGCGAGTCGGCGGCCTTGGTGAAGGTGCCGGCCTCGACGACACGGACATAGGCTTGCATCGCGGTGAGACGGTCCATAAGCGGCTCCGCTGTTGAGTGGCCGGCAGTTTGCTGCCCAGATTGGCGCAAATTGTTCCATGTGAAGGAAAAGTGAGTCATGGCCAAGGCCGTTTATCTATGGGACAGCGATCTCTATCTTTCGGGCCATGGACAACAAGCTCGCCACACCCACCTCGCTGCGCCTGGGCCCCGCGCCCGGCTGGGCGGCGGCCGTGCACGCGGCTCGCCGGCCCCTGGCCGGCGGCGGGCGCGCGCTGCTGCTGTGGCTGCACGGCGGCGGCTTCACCGGCGGCGCGCCGGCGGACGCGCCCCAGCGCGCCGAGCTGCTCGCCAGCGCCGGCGCGGACGTCGTCACGCTGGACTACCCCGTCGCCCACCCCTTCCCGACCGCACTGGCCGCCGCGTTCGAGGCGCTGCAGGCGCTGGCCGTCCGCCCCGGGCAGCTGACCGGCACGCCGCACACCGCGCTGTTCGTGGCCGGCGAGGAGGCCGGCGGCAACCTGGCCGCCGCGCTGGCGATGATGGCGCGCGACCAGCAGGCCCCGCAGATCGCCGGCCAGCTGCTCATCACGCCCATGCTGGACCCGGCACTGGGCAGCGCGTCCATGCGCGACGGCGAATGCGGCGGCTGCGAGTGCCAGTACGCCAAGGGCTGGCAGGTCTATCTCGGCGACAGCACGCGCGCCGACCACCCCTACGCCGCGCCGCTGAACGCCACCCGCCTGGGGGGCCTGGCGCCGGCCCTGGTGTTGGGCGTGCAGGGCCACCCGCTGAACGACGAGGCGCGCCGCTACGCCGCCGCGCTGCGCGCGCACGGCGGCTGCGCCAGCGACCTGACGCTGGCCTCGCTGAACCCCTGCGACGCGCTGACCCCCATCCACGAGTTCCTCGCCCAGGCCACGCGCCGGGCCCTGTCCACGAATCCTGCTTGACCCTCGGAGAGAAATAGAAATGCAGCCCACCCCCAGTCCCCTCAACCGTCGCGTCGGCCTGATCGCCGGCGCCGCCGCCGTCGTCGCGCTGGGCGCCATCGGCTTCGCGCAGTTCGGCGCGGGCGCCGCGCAGGCCGATGCCGCGCCCACGGCACCGCCGGCCACGCCGGTGTCGGTCGCCCAGGTCGTCAGCCAGGACGTGGCCGCCTGGAACGAGTTCTCCGGCCGCCTGGAGGCCGTGGAGCGCGTGGACGTGCGGGCGCGCGTGTCGGGCGCCGTGCAGGCCGTGCACTTCCGCGAGGGCAGCCTCGTGAAGGCCGGTGACCTGCTCGTCACCATCGACCCCGCGCCCTACCAGGCCGAGGTGGCCCGCATGGAGGCCCAGGTGGCCGCCGCGCAGGCCCGCGTGACCTACACGCAGAGCGAGGCGCAGCGCGCCAAGTCGCTGTGGGACGACCGCGCCGTCGCCAAGCGCGAGTTCGACGAGAAGGACAACGCCGCCCGCGAGGCCGCCGCCAACCTGCGCGCCGCGCAGGCCGCGCTGCAGTCGGCCCAGCTCTCCTTGAGCTACACGCAGGTGCGCGCGCCGGTGGCCGGCCGCGTCGGCAAGGTCGAGGTGACGACGGGCAACCTCGTCGCCGCGGGCGCCGGCGCGCCGGTGCTGACGACGCTGGTGTCGGTCAGCCCCATCTACGCCAGCTTCGACGCCGACGAGAAGGTCGTGCGCGACGCGCTGGCCTCGCTGCCCGGCGGCGCCGCGGAGCGCCGCGGCCTGGAGCGCATCCCCGTCGAGATGCTGACCCCGAATGGAAATCTCAGCGACAAGGCCACCACCGGCCGCCTGCAGCTGGTGGACAACCAGGTGGACGCCAAGAGCGGCACGCTGCGCGTGCGCGCGCAGTTCGACAACAAGGACGGCGCCCTGATCCCGGGTCAATTCGCGAAGCTGCGCATGGGCCAGGCGCGCAACGAGGCGGCACTGCTCGTCAACGAGCGTGCCGTCGGCACCGACCAGGACAAGCGTTATGTCATCGTCGTCGGCGCCGGCAACCAGGCCGAGTGGCGGCCCGTCACGCTGGGCGCCAGCGTGAACGGCCTGCGCGTCGTGACCTCGGGCCTGAAGGGCGGCGAGCGCATCGTCGTCGGTGGCGTGCAACGCGTGCGGCCGGGCTCGGTGCTCGCGCCCAAGGACGTGGCCATGGACGCCAAACCGGAACTGAGCGCTCAGCAAGCGGCGGCCAAGACCTCCTGACCTAAGAAGCCCAACCCCACCCGCGAGCGCTGTCTGCGGGCCGGCAAAACCGGCCCGCGGGGGGCGTGTTGTCGCCTGAAACCGCAACGCTCGCGCCAGGAGCCCTCATGAATCTCTCCAAATTCTTCATCGACCGCCCGATCTTTGCGGGCGTGCTGTCGCTGCTGATCTTCATCGGCGGCCTGCTGTCGATCCGCGCGCTGCCGATCTCGGAATACCCCGACGTCGTGCCGCCGTCGGTCGTCGTGCGCGCCCAGTACCCCGGCGCCAACCCCAAGGTCATCGCCGAGACGGTGGCCACACCGCTCGAAGAGGCCATCAACGGCGTCGAGGACATGCTCTACATGAGCAGCCAGGCGACGACGGACGGCCTGATGACGCTGACCGTCAGCTTCAAGCTCGGCACCGACCCCGACAAGGCCCAGCAGCTGGTGCAGAACCGCGTCAGCCAGGCCGAGGCGCGGCTGCCCGAGGAGGTCAAGCGCCTGGGCGTGACGACGGTCAAGAGCAGCCCCGACCTGACCATGGTCGTGCACCTGACCTCGCCCAACGACCGCTACGACATGACCTACCTGCGCAACTACGCGCTGCTCAACGTCAAGGACCGCCTCGCGCGCATCCCCGGCGTGGGCCAGGTGCAGTTGTTCGGTGCGGGCGACTACTCGATGCGCGTCTGGCTGGACCCGCAGAAGGTGGCCGAGCACGGCCTGTCGGCCAGCGACGTCGTCACCGCCATCCGCGGCCAGAACGTGCAGGCCGCGGCTGGCGTCGTCGGCGCCTCGCCGGGCCTGGCGGGCGTGGACCTGCAGCTGTCGGTCAACGCGCAAGGCCGGCTGCAGTCGGTCGAGGAGTTCGGCGACATCATCGTGAAGACCGGTGCGAATGGCGCCGTCACGCGGCTGCGTGACCTGGGCCGGCTGGAGCTGGGCGCGTCCGAGTACGCGCTGCGCTCGCTGCTGGACAACAAGTCCGCCGTCGCCGTGCCCATCTTCCAGGCCCCGGGCGGCAATGCGCTGGACATCTCGGCCAACGTGCGCGCCACGATGGCCGAGCTGAAGGCTGCGATGCCCGAAGGCGTGGACTACACCATCGTCTACGACCCGACGCAGTTCGTCCGCGCGTCCATCGAGTCCGTCATCCACACGCTGCTGGAAGCCGTCGCGCTGGTGGTGCTGGTCGTCATCCTGTTCCTGCAGACCTGGCGCGCGTCCATCATCCCGCTGCTGGCCGTGCCGGTGTCCATCATCGGCACCTTCGCGGTGATGCACGGCTTCGGCTTCTCGATCAACGCTTTAAGCCTGTTCGGGCTGGTGCTGGCCATCGGCATCGTCGTGGACGACGCCATCGTGGTGGTCGAGAACGTGGAGCGCAACATCGCCAATGGCTTGTCCCCGCGTGACGCCACGTACCAGGCGATGCGCGAGGTCTCCGGCCCCATCATCGCCATTGCGCTGACGCTGATCTCGGTGTTCGTGCTGCTGGCCTTCATCACCGGCCTGACGGGCCAGTTCTACAAGCAGTTCGCGCTGACCATCGCGATCTCGACGGTGATCTCGGCGATCAACTCGCTGACCCTCTCGCCCGCGCTGGCCGCGATGCTGCTGAAGGACCACCACGCGCCGAAGGACGCGCTGACCCGCGGCATGGACCGCGTGCTGGGCGGCTTCTTCACGCGCTTCAACCGTCTGTTCACGCGCAGCTCCGAGAAGTACGGCAGCGGCGTGAAGACGCTGATGTCGCGCAAGGCGGTCATGATGGTCGTCTACCTCGTGCTGGTGGCCGCGACGGCCGGCCTGTTCAAGGCCGTGCCCGGCGGCTTCGTGCCGGGGCAGGACAAGCAGTACCTGATCGGCTTCGCGCAGCTGCCGGACGGCGCCACGCTGGACCGCACCGAGGACGTCATCCGCCGCATGACCGACATCACGCTCAAGACCCCGGGCGTGGAGCATGCGGTGGCCTTCCCCGGCCTGTCGATCAACGGCTTCACCAACAGCGCCAGCTCGGGCATCGTGTTCGCCACGCTCAAGCCCTTCGACGAGCGCAAGACCAAGGACCTGTCCGCCGGTGCCATCGCCGGCAAGCTGAACGCGCAGTACGGCGCCATCGAGGACGCCTTCATCGTCATGTTCCCGCCGCCGCCCGTGCAGGGCCTGGGCACCACCGGCGGCTTCAAGCTGCAG
>JAYSCT010000022.1:0-42991 GCA_041914785.1 Roseateles sp. | reverse complement strand
GGCCCTGGGTTCCGAGCATCGCAAGGCAGCCCGCAGGGCCGGTTTTGCAGGGGCGGTTTCTTTGCCTACTTTCTTGTCCGCACAAGAAAGTAGGTCGCCCGCCGGGGCGAACTCCCGGCATGGGCCTGGCCACTAACCAAACACAGCCGACCACAACGCCCGCACCGCCTGACGATGCACCGCCAACGGCTCAGCCGCCGCGGCATCCAGCGCCGTCGACTGCTCATCCAGCCGCGCCTTGTGCTGCACGCGGCGCAGCTCGCGGTAGGCCGTTGCCGCGGCCACGCCGACGCCGGCCGGCAGCAGGTCCAGCGTCTCGGCCAGCAGCAGCAGCGCGATGTTGCCCAGGTCGTCCTGCAGCTGCGGGTGCGCCGCCGAATGCGCCAGCACGAGGAACTGCACGGCGAATTCGGCGTCCATCATGCCGCCCTCGCTGTGCTTCACGTCGAACAGCTCCGGCTTCACCGGCCGCGCCGTGCGCACCTTCTCGCGCATGGCCTGCACCTCGCGCTTGAGCGCGTCCGCATCGCGCGGCGCCGTCAGCACCTGGCGGCGCACGCCCTCGCAGCGCTCGGCCAGGTCGGGGTGGCCGGCGCAGAAGCGCGCCCGCGTGATGGCCTGGTGCTCCCAGGTCCACGCGGTGTTGCTGCCGCGGCCGGTCTGGTAGGCCTCGAAATGCGCCAGCGACGTGACCAGCAGCCCCGAGTTGCCGTTGGGCCGCAGCGCGGTGTCGATGTCGAACAGCTCGCCGGCGGACGTGCGCAGCGTCAGCCACGTGATGAGGCGGCGCACGAAGGCGCCGTAGATCTCGCTGGCGTTCTCGTCGTCGTCGTCGAAGACAAACACCACGTCCAGGTCGCCGCCGTAGCCCAGTTCCTTGCCGCCCAGCTTGCCGTACGCGATGACCGCCAGCCGCGGGTCGGGCCGGTGCGCCTTGTTGAAGCGGGCCCAGGCCCAGCCGATGGCGATCTGCAGCACCGCATCGGCCAGCAGCGACAGGTCATCGGCCACCTGCTCCACGGTGATGCGCCCCTCGACGTCGCGCACCAGCGTGCGGAACACCTCGGCATGGTGGGCGCGGCGCAGCGTGTCCAGCAGCGCTTCCTCGTCGGCCTGGCCGCTGCGGGCCCAGCCCTGCTCGCGGTCGCGCAGGTCGGCGAGGAAGGCGTCGCGGTCGAAGCGGGCCTGCAGCAGCAGCGGGTCGGCCAGCTCGTCGATGACGCCGGGGTGCTGCATCAGGTAGCGCATGGGCCAGCGCGCCAGGCCCAGCAGCCGCAGCAGGCGCTGCTGCACGGCCGGGCGTTCCACCAGCAGCGCGAGATAACTCTCGCGGCGCAGCAGCGGCTCCACCCAGTCGACGAAGCGCACCGCGGCGTCCAGCGAGCACTCATCCGCCTCGACGGCCTGCGCCGCGCGGTAGAACAGCTTGGCCAGCCGCTGCCGCGACTCCTCGCGCAGGCCCTGCACACGCGGCGTCTCGGCCAGCGCGCGCACCGCCCGGGCCAGCGCCTCGGGCAGGCGCTGCAGGAAGTCCTCGCCGTCGACGGTGGGCTTCGGGCCGCCGCAATTGCCGCCCGTGCAGCCACCGGACTGCTGGGGCGCGCCATGCAGCAGCGCGTCGAACTCGGTGGCCACCAGCTCGCGCACCTCGCCCAGCTGCTCGAACAGCTCGCAGGTTTCCCGCGAGCAGGTGAGGCCCATGGACGCGGCGATCCACGCCAGGTCGGCATCGGCCTGCGGCAGGCAGTGGGTCTGCTGGTCGTCCAGGAACTGGATGCGGTGCTCCACGCGGCGCAGGAAGACGTAGGCGTCGGCCAGCTTCGCGGCGGTCTCGGGCTTCATCAGCCCGCGCTCGGCCACGCGGCCCAGCGCCTTCACGGTGGAGCGGGTGCGGATCTCGGGGAACTGGCCGCCGCGCACCACCTGCAGCAGCTGCACGATGAACTCGATCTCGCGGATGCCGCCGCGCGACAGCTTCACGTCGTTGGCGCGCTCGGGGCGGCCGGCGGCACGGGCCTTGGCCTCGCTGCGGATCTTGCCGTGCAGCTGGCGCAGGCCCTCAAAGACGCCGTAGTCCAGGTAACGGCGGTAGACGAACGGCGCGACCAGGTCGCGCAGCGCCAGCGTGCGCGGGTCGGCCGGCGCGCCCAGGCCCGACAGCGGCGCGACGACGCGGCTCTTCAGCCACGCGAAGCGTTCCCACTCGCGGCCCTGCACGAGGAAGTACTCCTCCAGCATGCCCAGGCTGACGACCGGCGGACCGCTCTTGCCGTTGGGGCGCAGCGCCAGGTCGACGCGGAACACCTGGCCGTCGTCGGTCACGTCGCCGATCAGCGCGTAGAGCTTCTTGGCGACGTTGGCAAAGTACTCGTGCGCGCTGATGGGCCGCCCGCCATGCGTCTCGCCGTCGTCCTCGTAGACGTAGATGAGGTCGATGTCGGACGACACGTTCAGCTCGCGCGCGCCCAGCTTGCCCATGCCGATGACCCAGAACGCGATGTCGCGGCCCTCGGCGGTGCGCGGCGCGCCGTGCACGGCGTCCAGCTCGGCGCGGGCGGCGGCCAGCGCCTTGTCCAGCGTCACCTCGGCCAGGTGGGTCATGGCCAGCGTGACGTCGGCCACGGTGGCGCCCTGCTCGATGTCCAGCACCGCCAGCCGCTCCATGACGAGGTGGCGGGCCACGCGCAGCGCGCTGGCCAGCGGCCGCTCGCGGGCCAGGTCGTCGATCAGTGCGGTGATGACGGCCCGGTCGGGCTGCCCCGCCGGCAGCCGCGCCAGCTCGGCCGCGTAACGGCGCCGGACACGCTGCACATAGCGGCTGTGCTCAGCAATAACGGGAAACGTTGCGCTCATGTCCCTGTGCTAGATTGCCTGCCGGCCGGTTTTTCTCCACGTGCCCAGGACAACGTGTCGCCCTTCTTCTCGGCCGCCCTCCACCACTGCTCCCGCGCCGCCGGCTGGCCTCTGCGCCTGTGCTGGCGGCTGCTGCGTGGGGCGTTGCTGTTGCTGGCCCTTGTGTGGGGCCTGGGCGTGGTGGCTTGGGCGGTGTTGCACTGGGCCATTCTCCCGCACGCCAACGAGTGGCGCCCCTGGCTGGAAAAGGAAGCCTCAACGGCGCTGGGGGTAGAGCTGCGCATCGGCCGCATCACGGTCGAATCCGGCGGCTGGATGCCGCGCATGGAGCTGGGCGACGTGCGCATGCTGGACGCCACCGGCCGGCCGGCGCTGACGCTGCCGCGCGTGTCGGCCGTGCTGTCGGCGCATTCGCTGCTGGTGCTGCAGCCGCGCTTCTCGCAGCTGCTGGTGGACGCGCCGGAGCTCGTCATCCGCCGCGATGCCGCGGGCCGCATCTTCATCGGCGGCCTGGGGCTGGACGACACGCAGCGCGCCGACACCGGCACCACCGACGCCGGGCTGGACTGGCTGTTCAGCCAGCCCGAGCTGGCCATCATGGCGGGCCGCGTGCGCTGGGTGGACGAGAAACGCGCCGATGCCCGGCCGCTGGAGCTGTCGGACCTGAACTTCATCCTGCGCAACAGCCTGCGCCGCCACCAGCTGCGGCTGGACGCGACGCCGCCGGCCGACTGGGGCCAGCGCTTCTCGGTGCGCGGCAGGTTCACGCAGAGCCTGCTCAAGCGCCCCGGCGAGTTCCAGCACTGGAGCGGCGAGCTGTACGCCGAGCTGCCGCGCGCCGACCTGCGCCAGCTGCGCCGGCATGTGGACCTGCCTTTCCAGCTCAGCGAGGGCGACGGCGCCGTGCGCGCCTGGGGCCAGATCAAGGACGGCGAGCCCGTGGCCGCCACGCTGGACCTGGCGCTGCGCGCCGTGCGGCTGAAGCTGCTGGACTCGGCCCCCGAGCTGGACCTGGACCACATCGAAGGCCGGCTGGACCTGGCCCGTGCCAAGGACCGGCTCAGCCTGCAGGCGCACCAGCTGGGCTTCGTCAGCGGCGACGGTGTTGCCTGGCCGCGCTCGGACTGGGGCGTCGCGCTGCAGCTCGGCAAGAACCCGGACGGCGAGGAAACGGTGCTGGGCGGCGAGGTCAATGCGCAGCGGCTGGACTTTGCGCTGATGGCCCAGATCGCGCAGCGGCTGCCACTGGGCGAGCGCGCCCACCAGCTGCTGGGCGAGCTGGAGCCGCGCGGGGTGCTGACCGCGCTGACCGGGCAGTGGCAGGGGGCGCTGGACGCCCCGCGCAGCTACCGCGTCAAGGCACAGCTGGACGGCCTGGCCATCGCCGCCAAGCCGGCCGAGCAGGAGGGCGCGCTGGGACGCCCCGGGCTCAGCGGCGCCAGCCTGTCGCTGGACGCCAGCGAGCGCGGCGGTTCGGCCCGGCTGGCCGTGCACAACGGCGAGGTCGACCTGCCGGGCTTGTTCGAGGACCCGCGCCTGCCCATCACGCGGCTGGCCACGCAGCTGGCCTGGCAGCTGCCCCAGCCCGGCGGCAAGACACCCGGCGACGTGGAAGTGAGGCTGCGCGACCTGCAGCTGCAGACGCCCGACCTCAGCGGCGAGTTCGACGTCACCTGGCGGCGCCCGGCCGGCGCCACGACGGCCGGCTTCCTGGACCTCTCCGGCCGGGCTCCACGCGCCGATGCCACCCGCGTGGCGCGCTACATCCCGCTGCGCCTGCCCGCCACGCGCAGCTACCTGAGCCGTGCGCTGCTGGGCGGCGAGGCGCGCAACATCCACGTCAGGATCAAGGGGGAGCTGGCGGACTTCCCGTTCGACCAGCTGCGCTCGCCAGGCCAGTTCCGCGTGTCCATGCAGGCCCAGGGCGTGACGCTGGCCTATGTGCCGCCCAGCGACGTCGGCGAGCCGGCGAAGGGCCGCCCCGAGGCGGCTCAGCCCCCTCGGGGGGTGGCGTCGGCGCAGCCGGCGCCTGGGGGCTCCGCCACCAACTGGCCGGTGATGGAAGGAGTGGACGCCGAAGTCGTCTTCGAGCGCGGCGGCCTGCAGATCAAGGACGGCCGCACCCGGGTGCTGGGCTATGAACTCGTCAACGTCAACGGCGGCATCAAGGACCTGCACCACGGCCGCGTGCTGCAGCTGGACGGCGCCGGCCGCGGCCAGGGCGCCGACCTGCTGCACTTCGTGCGCGGCTCGCCGCTGGACGAGTGGCTGGGCCACGCGCTGAGCACGACCACCGCCCAGGGCCCCGTGGCGCTCAAGCTGGGCCTGGCCATCCCGCTGGACGACACCAACCAGACCACGCTGAAGGGCCAGCTGCAGCTGGGCGGCGTGGACCTGAAGCTGCGCGCCGACCTGCCGGCGCTGGCCGGCGCGCGCGGTCGCATCGACTTCGACCGGCGTGGCCTGCAGCTGGCCGGCATGACGGCCCGGCTGCTGGGCGGCGATGCCGGCCTGGAGGGCGGCACGCAGCGCGACGGCAGCCTGCGCTTCGCCGTGCCGGGCCAGGCCACCGCCGACGGGCTGCGCCGCGCCGGCGAGCTGGGCGCGGTCGCCCGCCTGGCTCAGGCGGCCAGCGGCCAGGCGGCCTACCGCTTCCAGCTCGCCGTGCCCAACAACGGCCAGCCCGAGCTGAGCGTGGCAAGCACGCTGCAGGGCATGGCGCTGGACCTGCCCGCCCCGGCGCGCAAGGAGGCCGACGCGGCGCTGCCGTTGCGCCTGCTGATCTCGCCGACGGGGCCGGGTCGCGACGAGATCCGGCTGGAGGTGGGGACGGCCGGCGCGCCGCTGCTGCAGGCCCAGCTGCAGCGCGACGTGTCCGGTGCCAGCTCGCAGGTGCTGCGCGGCGCGCTGGCCGTGCAGGACAAGCTGCCCGCCCTGCCAGCTGCCGGCGTGCTGCTGCAGGCCAATGTCGCCACGCTGGACCTGGACGCCTGGCAGCAGCGCCTGGCCGCGCTGGGCGGCACGCCCGGTGACGGTGAAGGCGGTGACGGCGGCCTGCTGCCCAGCCAGATCGGGCTGCGCAGCCAGGCGCTGAAGGTGGGCGGACGCCAGCTGGGCCGCGTGTCGGCCACGGTGGCGCGCGACGGCGCCACCTGGCGGCTCAACGTCGACGCCGAGCAGTTGACGGGCCGCATCGAGCTCAAGGGCGTGCGCGGTGGCCAGATCGACGCCGTGCAGGCGCGCCTGGCGCGGCTGTCGCTGCCGCGCTCCGAGGCCGACTCCGTCAGCGAGCTGATGGACCCCGGCAAGGCGGGCGGCAGCGCCAGCCCGCTGCCGTCGCTGGACATTGAGGTGGACGACTTCGAGCTGCGCGGCAAGCGCCTGGGCCGGCTGGAGGTGCTGGCGCAGGCCCCCGCCGCGGCGCGCGACTGGAAGCTGGAGAAGCTGCAGATGCGCTCCCCCGACGCGACCTTGACGGCCAGCGGCCGCTGGGGGGGCGCAGCCCCCGGCACGGGCCACCGCCGCACGCAGCTGGACTGGCAGCTGGACATCGCCGACGCCGGCAAGCTGCTGGAGCGGCTGGGCCAGGGCCAGGCCTTGCGCGGCGGCAAGGGCCAGCTGGCCGGCCAGGTGGGCTGGGATGGCTCGCCGCTGGCGCCGCACTACGCCAGCATGGCCGGCGCGTTCAACATCCAGCTCGACACCGGCACCTTCCTGAAGGCCGAGCCCGGCGTCGGGCGGCTGCTGGGCGTGCTCAGCCTGCAGTCGCTGCCGCGCCGGCTGCTGCTGGACTTCCGCGACGTGTTTGCCGAGGGCTTCACCTTCGACGGCGTGACCGGCGACGTGAAGATCGCCGCCGGCGTGGCCCGCAGCGACAACATCCGCATCCGCGGCCTGCAGGCCGCCGTGCTGGTGGAGGGCAGCACCGACCTGGCCGCCGAGACGCAGAAGCTGCGCGTCGTCGTCGTGCCGGAGGTGTCGGCCGGTGGCGCGTCGCTGGCCTACGCGGCCATCAACCCGGCCGTGGCGCTGGGCGCCTTCCTGGCGCAGATGATCCTGAGCCGGCCCATGTCCGCGGCCAGCACGCGCGAGTTCCACATCACCGGCACCTGGGACGACCCCAAGGTCGAGAAGGTGGACGGCCCGGCGGCCAAGGCGGCCAGCGCCCCGTAGCCCCCGTTCAGCGCGGCGCGGCCTCCAGCGGGCGCAAGGGCAGCCGCAGCCCGGTGTAGCCCCGCAGCTGCGCCAGCGCGGCCTTGAGCCCCGGCTCGGCCATGAACAGCGCGTCGAAGCTGCCATCGGCCGCGGCGAGCTGCAGCCCGCGCAGCAGCCGCGCGGCCAGCTGCGGGCGCTCGCGCGAGACGAAGAAGTACAGCGGCTGGCGGTACTGCAGCGCCACGCCCGGCAGCTCGGCGAAGCCCAGCTCGCGGTGCCGGTCCAGCTCGAAGTCGATCTCCTCGCGGGTGCGCGGGATGAAGTCGAAGCGCCCGGCCTTGAGCATGAGGAACAGCGCCTCGAACTTGGTCGTCGTCTCCACCGCGAAGCCGTTGGCGCGCAGGATCTGCGTGTCGCTCCAGAACGTGCCGGCACCGGCGCGCAGCTGGCGCAGCGCGGCCAGCGAGCGCAGCCCGCGCAGCCGCGGCAGGTCGGCCGCGCGCACGAGCAGGAAGCGCAGCTCGTTGGTGCCCTTGAGCAGGTTGAAGCGCACCGGCAGCGCCGCGGCCTCGCGCTCCGGCGTCGTGGTGCTCCACAGCAGGTCCAGCTGGCCGTCCTGCAGCATCTGGCGCAGCCGCTCGCGCGGCACGTCCGGCGGTGCCTGCAGCAGCGTGGGCGGCGGTTCACCGTCGGCCGTGCGGGCCAGCGCCAGCTTCAGCACGTCGATGAAGAACTGCCCGTGCCCGCTGTAGGCCTGGGCATGCGGCAGGCGCAGCGTCAGCGGCGCGCCCGCCGCACCGGCCGGCGCCAGCGCGGCGGCCAGGGGGAGGGCCAGGAGCTGGCGCCGCAGGCGGGAGGGGCACGACATCGCCACTGGATTTTCGGTCGGCGCCCGCGGCGGCCGCGTGACATCCTTCTCGCCCCGCGAGGCGCGGGCGCTAGCATCGACCCTATGAAGATCGCCGCCCTCCAGATGGTCTCCGGCCCCGACCTGGCCGCCAACCTCGCCACCGCCCGCCGGCTGCTCGAATCCGCCGCCGCCCAAGGGGCCGCGCTGGCCGCGCTGCCCGAGTATTTCTGCCTGATGGGCCACCAGGACACCGACAAGCTGGCCGTCGCCGAGACGCCCGGCCACGGCCCCATCCAGGCCATGCTGGCCGGCGCCGCGCGCGAGCTCGGGCTGTGGATCATCGGCGGCACGCTGCCCATGCAGGCCGCCACGCCGGACCGCGTGCGCAACACGACGCTGGCGTACTCGCCCGCCGGCGACGTGGCGGCGCGCTACGACAAGATCCACCTGTTCGCCTACGACAACGGCCGCGAGAGCTACGACGAGGCGCGCGTGCTGGAGCCGGGCAGCCAGCCCACCGTGTTCGACGCCGGCGGGCTGCGCACCGGGCTGTCGGTCTGCTACGACCTGCGCTTCCCCGAGCTGTTCCGCGGCTACAGCCCCTGCGACCTGATCGCCGTGCCGGCCGCGTTCACGTACACGACCGGCGAGAAGCACTGGGAGCTGCTGCTGCGCGCCCGCGCGGTGGAGAACCAGGCTTATGTCATCGCGCCGGCCCAGGGCGGCCGCCACGAGAACGGCCGCCGCACCTGGGGCCACAGCATGGTGGTGGACCCCTGGGGCGAGGTGCTGGCCGTCGTGCCCGAGGGCGAAGGCATTGCGCTGGCCGACGCCGACCCGGCGCGCCTGGCCCAGGTGCGCCAGCAGCTGCCCGCGCTCGCGCACCGCAAGCTGTGACCGCGACGGCGCAGCCGCCGCGCGGCACCTCGTGGCTCATCGGCGCGCTGGTCGCGCTGGCGCTGTTCGGCAACTACTACGTCTACGACTCCATCGGCCCGGTGGCCGACCTGCTGCAGAGCCAGCGCGGGTTCAGCGACAGCCAGGTGGGGCTGCTGAACGCAATCTACAGCCTGCCCAACGTCGTGCTCATCCTCGTCGGCGGCGTGCTGGTGGACCGCTTCGGCGCGGCGCGCATGACGCTGTGGACGGCGCTGGTGTGCCTGGCCGGCGCGGCGCTGACGGCCTTCAGCCCGAACTTCTTCGGCATGGCCACGGGCCGGCTGCTGTTCGGCATCGGCGCCGAGACCTTCGGCATCGCGACGCTGGCGGCCATCGCCGACTACTTCGGCGGCCGCAGCCTGGCCTTCGCGATGGGGCTGGCGCTGGCCATCGGCCGGCTGGGCTCGTTCGGCGCGGACATGTCGCCGACGTGGTTCGCCGGTGCCTACGCGCAGGGCTGGCAGCCGCCGCTGGCCATCGCAGCGGGCGTCGCGGCGACGTCGCTGCTCGCGTCGCTGGCCTACTGGTGGCTGGACCGCGGCCCGCGCCGCGCCGGGCTGCTGCCCACGGGCGCCAAGGCCGAGCAGTTCGTCTGGCGCGACCTGCTGCACTTCGGCCGCGCCTACTGGTACCTGCTGGCGCTGTGCGTGCTGTGGTACTCGGTGATCCTGGCGTTCCGCAGCACCTACTCGATCAAGTATTTCCAGCACGTGCACGGACTGGACCTGGCCGCGGCCGGCCAGATGAACAGCTACGTGTTCCTGGCCGCCGTGTTCGCGACGCCGGCCTTCGGCTGGCTGTGCGACCGCCTGCACCGCTACGCGCCCTTCCTCGCGTTCGGCGCGCTGCTGCTGCCCATCGCGCTGGCGGTCATGGCGTTGACGCCGTGGAGCCTGTGGGTGTCGACGGCGCTGATCGGCGTCAGCTTCTCGCTGGTGCCGGCCGTCATGTGGCCGCTGGCCAGCCGGCTGGTGGCACCCAGCCGCTTCGGCACCGCCATCGGGCTGATGTGGGTGGCGCAGAACGCCGGCATCAGCGGCGCCAACCTCGTGGCCGGCTGGCTGAACGACCAGGCCGGCGCCAGCGCAGCCCACCCGGCCGGCTATGGGCCGATGATGGCGTTCTTCGGCACCGCCAGCCTGCTGGGCTTTGCCTGCGCGCTGCTGCTGTGGTTCACGGCGGGGCGCCGCCACCACGAGCAGCAGCAGGCGGCTAGGGACGCAGCGTGACCAGGTCGCGCAGCAGCAGGCCGATGTTGGCCCGCAGCGTGCGCTCGTTGGCGATGCGCAGCCGCTCGGACGGCGACACGACGGCCTCGGTGAAGCCGGCCTCCTCGGCGTTGGCGATGCGGCGCTGGTACACGACCCGGCCGCTGGCCGTGTCCACCAGCGTGTAGCGCACGGCCGCGCCCACGGTCACGGCCAGCGCCGGCACGGTGGGCTGCTCCAGTTCCAGCAGTTCGGCACGCAGCTCGAAGCGCGCCGGCGGCTCAGGCGACGGCGGGCGCATGCCCACCGCGTACAGGGAGTCCTCCAACGCCCGCTGCAGCGCCGTGGCGCTGACCTTGGAGCCCCACCAGCGGCCGGTCTCCAGGCCGCCCTGCACGGGCGCCAGCGCGACCTGGGCCTTCAGCGCATCCGGCACCCAGCCGCGCACCTGCAGCGCCTCGGCCGGCGTGACGACCATGGGCAGCGGCTGGCTGGGCGTGCCGCAGCCGGCCAGCAGGGCGGCCAGCAGCGCGGCGGGGATGAGGGCAAGGCGGGACATGGGTGGCCCATGCTAGGCCTGCGCGGCCCCGGCATGGCCGCGAAAAGCAGCGGCCGGGCGGGGCTTTTCAGCGCTCGGGCGCCCCGAGCGCCGAGATGGCCTCCAGCACGCCCCGCACCTTGAACGGCTTGAGCAGCAGGCGCGTGACGTTCAGCTCCTTCAGCCGCAGCGCCAGCTCCACGCCGCAGACGCTGGCCATCGCCGCGACGGGCAGGTCGGCCGGCTGGGGCCACTGGCCGGTGCGCAGGCGTTCCAGCAGCAGCAGCGCGCCGCCGTCGTCATCCAGCGCGACCAGCAGCGCATCGAAGCGCTGCTCCAGCAGCAGCCGCCCGGCGGCGGCGGCCGTCGTCGCCTCGAGCACCTCGGCCAGGCCCATCTGGCGCGCCATCGTCGACACGGTGCGGCGCAGCACGAACTGGGGCTCCAAGAGCAGCAGCCGCCCGCTGGCGGCGCGGCCGTTCACGCCGCCTCCCCGCGCCCCAGCAGCTCCGCCACGGCCAGGTCGCGCAGCGTGCCGAGGATGGCGTGGTCCATCGCATCCAGCGCGCGCGGCCGCGTGTCGATGAGGCACAGCGTGCCGACGCGCGCACCGCCCGGCAGCACCAGCGGCGCACCGAGGTAGAAGCGGATGTGCGGCTCGCCCAGCACCAGCGGGTTGTCGGCGAAGCGCGGGTCCAGCGCGGCGTCCACGATCTCGAACAGCGCGTCCTGCTGGATCGCGTGGCCGCAGAAGGAGATGTCGCGCGCGGTCTCGCAGGCGTCCATGCCGACACGGGCCTTGAACCACTGGCGCTGCCGGTCCACCAGCGTGATGAGCGCGATGGGCACGTCGAACTCGCCGGCCGCGAACTGCACGAGGCGGTCGAAGCGCTCCTCGGGCGGCGTGTCCAGGATGAGCAGCTCGCGCAGCGCCTGCAGGCGCGCGGCGTCGTCGGCAGGGATGGGGGCGGGCAGCATGGGTGGGGTCGCTCTCCGTCGTGCGGAACGGTCAGTGTAGGCAAGCGGGCAGATTTGTCACGGGCAGAATGGGCCGATGACCCCCCCCGTGCGCCTGGTCGGCGCCAGCATCCAGACCGAGCTGCCCGTCGTCATCGCCGAGCTGGGCCCCATCGCCGACCGCCTGCAGCTGGCGCGCGAGGCGATCGACGAGCTGCGCACCAGCCACCCGCAGTCGCCCGACTCCAACGTCAAGGCGACCTACATGAGCCCGTGGAAGAGCCACCTGCTCAACGCCAAGCTGCTGCCGCTGTGTGCGAGCGTCGTGGAGATCGCGCGCGCCGCGGCGCCGGCGGCCTGGTCGGGCGACCTGGCCGCGCTGGGGCTGGACCTGCTCGTCACGCACTGCTGGGGCGCCATCTACGAGCAGGCCGACTACACGGCGCCGCACAACCACTGGCCGGCCGACCTGAGCTGCGTCGTCTACCTGGAGGCCGAGCCGGGCTGCGCGCCGCTGGTGTTCTCCAAGACCAGCGCCTACCAGCCGCAGCCGGGCACGCTGGTGATGTTCCCGGGCATCGCGATGCACGAGGTGCCCGCGACGCCGGGCCGGCGCGTGGTGGTCGCGATGAACCTGTTCAAGCAGCTGGCGACGGGTCCTGCGGCGGCAGCGGCAGGCTGAGCCGCGCGCGCAGGCCCGGCCCGCCGTGGGCGTCCAGCAGCGCCAGCTGGCCGCCGTGGCGGGCCGCGATGTCGGCCGCGATGGCCAGGCCCAGGCCGCTGCCGGCGCCGGTGGCCTTGTCGCCGCGGCGGAAGCGCTGCATGGCCGCCGGCCGGTCGGCCGGTGCGATGCCGGGGCCGTTGTCCTCCACCTCCAGCCAGGGGCCGTCGGCGTCGGTGCCGCAGCGCACCGTGATGCGCGCGCCCGCACCGGCATAGCTGACGGCGTTGTGGATGAGGTTCTCCAGCGCCTCGCGCAGCAGGAAGGCGTGGCCCAGCGCCGGTGCCTCGGCCAGCTCGAAGCCCAGGTCCACGCCCGACGGCAGGCTGCGGTGCGCCCAGTCCTGGCCGCTCTCGGTGGCGATGTCGCGCAGGTCGATGCGCTGGCCCACGTCCACGCTGCGGTCCTCGGCACGCGCCAGCGACAGCAGCTGCTGCGCCAGCCGCGCGCTGCGCACGACGCGGGCGCGCAGCCGCTCCAGCAGCGGGTCCACGCGCTGGTCGTGCGGCTCCAGCAGGGCCAGCTCGATCTCGGTCTGCAGCGAGGTCAGCGGCGTGCGGAGTTGGTGGGCCGCATCGGCCAGGAACTCGCGCTGCGCACCGGCCGCGCGCGACAGGCGGTCGAACAGCCGGTTGAAGGCCGACTGCAGCGGCACCAGCTCGCGCGGCAACCGCGCCGTCAGCGGCGTGAGGCGGTGCAGGTCGCGCCGCTCCAGCTCGGCGCTGAGCACCGTCAGCGGCGTCAGCCCCTGGCGCACGGCCCACCAGCTGGCCAGCGCCAGCAGCACGGCCAGCGCGCCGCCGTTCAGCGCGACGTAGGTGGCGATCTCTCGCTGCAACGCATCGCGCTTGTGCAGCGTCTCGGCCACCAGCACCTGGCAGGCGCCGTCGCCGCAGTCGCGCCCCAGCTGCACCAGGCGCAGCTCGCGGTCGCGCAGCCGCACGTCGCCGTAGTAGGCGCTGCCCGCCGGCTGCGCGCGGGGCCGCGGCTGCAGTTCCGCCAGGCCTGCGTCGCCCTGCAGCAACTCACCGCGCGGGCCCAGCACCAGGTAGAACACGTCGTCCTGGCGGTCGAAGCGCAGCGCGCGGTCCATCGTGGCGCTGATGTCGATGCTGGGCGCGCCGCTGCGCAGGTCGATCTGGCCGGCCAGCGTCAGCGCGGTGTCCTCCAGGCCTTCGTCCAGCCAGCTCTGCGCGCTCTGCTGCACCTGCTGGTACAGCGCCGCGCCCAGCGCCGGCAGCACCACCAGCAGCGGCAGCATCAACCAGACGAACAGCCGGCGCTGCAGGCTGGAGCGCGGCCGGTCAGGCACGGTCACCCTATTTCTTCGAGGAGGTATCCCAGGCCACGCACGGTACGCAGCTGCACGCCGCCCGGCTCGATCTTGGCGCGCAGGCGCGACAGGCAGACCTCGATGGCGTTGTCGCTGACGCCCTGGTCCCACGCGTTGCTGGCCAGCGCGATGTGCTCCTTGGGCACCACCTTGCCGGCGCGCGCCATCAGGAAGCCCAGCACGTCCCACTCGCGGGCGGACAGCGCCAGCGGCTCGTCCTCGATGTAGGCACGGCGCGCCTCCTGGTCGATGCGCAGGCGGGCCAGCTGCAGCTGGTTGCTGGTGCGGGCCTGGCTGCGGCGCACCAGCGCGCGGGCGCGGGCCACCAGCTCGGTCAGCGCGAAGGGTTTGACGAGGTAGTCGTCCGCGCCGCCCTCCAGGCCGCGCACGCGGTCCTCGACGGCGTCGCGCGCGGTCAGGATCAGCACCGGCACGGCCAGGCCCTCGGCGCGCACGCGGCGCAGCGTCTCGAAGCCGTCGATGCCGGCCAGGCCGATGTCCAGGATCAACAGGTCGTAGGCGTCCTCGCGCAACGAGCGTGGCACGGGCTCACCACGGGCCGTGCAGTCCACCACCCAGCCCTGCGAACGCAGCGCGCGGGCAGTGGTTTCGACAAGTTGTTCGTCGTCTTCAACGAGCAGGATGCGCATGGCGGCAAGTATGGCGCGAGACGCCGGCAGGCGCTGACGCCGGGCTGTCGGCCCCGGACAGCCCGCGGAAAGGCGCTTTCACGTCAGGCACCGCTGCCGGCAAACTCCTTCAGCAGCAGCCGCAGCCGCTTGCGCCCGTCGCTGTTGGTGGCGCGGTAGGTCTTCAGCGCCAGCGCCAGGAACTGCTGCTCGGCCGGCGTGAGGCCGGTGGGCTCGCGCTCCTCGTCGATCCAGCCGGCCGGCTTGTCGCAGTGGTGCTCGATCTGGCGCGCCAGCTTGTCGCCGATGGGCCGCGCGCCGCTCTTGGCCATGGACCACGTCGCCCCGCTGACGCCGATGCGCGCCGCCCAGGCGGCCTCCAGGCCCTTGGGCGGATCACCCGCGGTGATGCGGGCCTCGGCAAAGGTCTGGAACAACGCGAGCGCGTTGAGCCGGCGGATGGTGGTGGGGCTGGACACGGTGGGCGGGAGTGGCGGCGAGTGTTGTGAAAACACTTCACACGCATTCTAGGTGGTCGACAGCGCTTGACCGCGGCGTGAACATTTTTCACAATGCATGGATTCGCTCAAAGCACTTGAGCGCCTACGATCAACCCCAACCGACGACCGAACCGCTTTCGCCCTCCGCCATGAACCGCCCTCCCGTCACCGTCATTGCATTCACAGGCTCGCAGAGCCTGTGCGGCGACGCACGCATGGTGCAGGCGCAGGGATGGCAGCTGGCGGGCAAAGCCGCCCCCGTCGCCTATGCACATGACTCCGGTCGTGAGCGCCATGACATCCATCCATCGGGTGAAGGACCCGGCTGACGCCGTCCTTCCACGCTCATTCGAGGCCCGGTTTCCGAAAGGAACCGGGCCTTTGTTTTTCCGGCCGATCCACGGCCACAGCGACGGGGCTGCCCCGTTGCCGCTGCGCATGCGCGGCGCCTGCTCTTTCACAACTCGCACCGAGTGCGGGCCGACCACATCGGCACCGCGCTCACCCCTGGCAGGCACCGAGGCTCGCCTCGGCGGCCCTGCCCCATCTCGGGTGTGCCCACGCACAAGCACCGGCCGGCCCGGTGTGCATGTGCGCTCGGGCGGCCGCCTGTCGCGTGCAGCGACGCATCTCCGGCTTGCGCAGGCCGGCCGCGTCGCGTGTGGACACAGCCGAGATGGTTTTCCATGGCCCCGTTGGACTTCCGGTGAGGTCCTCAGCCCTTCAAGCTGAAGAGGCGGGTTCACTCTGAGCGGCGTAGCCGATCAGGACGCAGCTTGCTGCGGGCCGCAGGCTTGGCGCGCTGCGCCAACACTCCCGCACGGGGCACCAATCCCCTTGGTCATTGGCGCAACTGGCAGCGCTGCGGTTTCCAAAATCGAAGGTTGCAGGTTCGAGTCCTGCATGGCCAGCCACTCCACGAAGCCCCTTGGCGAACTCATGCTTCGAGGGGCGCAAACCGGCCGCAACGATTGGGCGGCGTCGGAACCCGTCACCGACAACCTTTTCATCCACCGTGCCCAGCCCGCAGAAAGGAGGCCGCCATGCACGACGTCTTGCAACTGGACATCACCGGCCAACCCCAGGCCTGGATCTCGGTGGAGCACGCGGCCTGCCTGGTTGCCACCGGCGCCGTGGTCTGGTCCGCCGGTGACCGGCCGCTGGCCGTGCTGCGGGGCGGCTTCAACAGCGCCACGGGCCGCCAGTCGAGGCTGGAGGTGCCGGCCATCGTCGCGCTGCGCGGCGCGTCCCGCGTCAACCTGTTCGAGCTGACGCCGGTCTACGGCAAGGCCAAGGTGCTCAAGCGCGACCGCTGCACCTGCGCCTACTGCGGCCAGCGCTTCGAGGCGCGCGTGCTGACGGTGGACCACATCGTGCCGGCCAGCCGGGGCGGCGCGCTGAGCTGGATGAACACCGTCGCAGCCTGCCGCGCGTGCAACTCGCTCAAGGCAGCCCGCACGCCGGACGAGGCCCGCATGCCGCTGCTGTTCGCGCCGTTCGTGCCGAGCCGCTTCGAGGACTTCCTCCTGAAGGGCCGGCACATCCGCGCCGACGTGCACGACTGGCTGGCCGCACGGCTGCCGAAAGGATCCCGCCTCAGCTGAGGCGACAACGAATCTGCCGAGGAAGGCGAAGCGCTCACAGGTCGGGGTTCCCACGCCTCGCCGGTGCGCCGGGACCGGGTCCGCCCGTCGTCCGGGCGTATGCCGCGCCCGCTGGAATCGCGGATAGCCCGTGAAGCAGGGTTGGGCCGCAAGGCCGTGGGTTCGATTCCCATCTTCACGACCACTTTGGATAGCTCAAGCGGTAGAGCAACGAACTCGTAATTCGTGTGTCGTGGGTTCGACTCCCACTCCAAAACCTTGCATTTCCCATGCAGGAAGCAACGGTCGCAAGACCACCCCGCCGAACGTGCGCCCCGGCCCCGGCCGGATCGCGCATCAGCGGCCCGCGCTCGCGCGCCGGGCAAGCGGGGCCCCGTATCCACGGCCAGCCGGGAGCACCTTCAGGGAGGAGGCGCTCGACGCGCACCGTGGCCCCCGGGGCCCAGGCATCCGGCGTCCGCACGGGTTGCTGTAACGGCACCCTTTTCCCAAACGAACACGCCAACCAAGGAGGATCCCATGACGATCAAGCGTGTCACTGTGAAGAAGAACGAGCGCGGCCTGCTGCTGCGCAATGGCGATTTCGAGCGTGTGCTGCAGCCCGGCACGCACTGGCTGTTCGCCGGCCTGGACACGCTGACCGTCGAGCGCTTCAACCTCGGCGCGCCGGCCTTCGTGCACCCGCTGACCGACTACCTGATGGCCAGCGAGCCGGCCGTCGTCGACGCGCAATTCCTGCGCGTCGAGCTGGGCGAGCACGAAGCCGGCCTGCGCGCCGAGAACGGCGTGCTGGTCGAGGTGCTGCCGCCGTCCACGCGGCGCCTGTACTGGCGCGGCCTGGTGGACGTGCGGGTCGACGTGATCGACCTGCGCGCGTCCGCCGAGCTGCCGGCCGACGTGGCGGCGCGCCTGGTGCAGCCGCAACTGCGGCCGCGCGCGGTGACCGGCCTGGCCGGCGTGCTGCAGGTGGAGGTTCCGGAGGCCGGCGCCGGCCTGCTGCGCGTGGACGGCCAGGTGGTGCGGCTGCTCGAACCCGGCGCGCATGCGTTCTGGAAGTTCGGCCGCAACGTCGCGGTGGACCTGGTGGACCTGCGGCTGCAGGCGCTCGAAGTCACGGGCCAGGAAATCCTGACCCGCGACAAGGTCGCGCTGCGGCTCAACCTCTCGGCGACCTGGCGTTACACCGACGTGCTGCGCGCGTTCGAGCAGCTGGCCAAGCCGGCGGACCACCTCTACCGCGAGCTGCAGTTCGGGCTGCGGGCGGCGGTGGGCACGCGCACGCTGGACGAGCTGCTGGAGAACAAGTCGGTCATCGACGAGGTCGTGACCGCCCACGTGAGCCCGAAGCTCGCGGGCCTGGGCCTGCAGCTGGACGGTGTGGGTGTGAAGGACATCGTGCTGCCGGGCGAGATGAAGACCATCCTGGCCCAGGTGGTGGAGGCCGGCAAGGCTGCTGAGGCCAAGGGCCCGTTTGCGCTGCGGTACCGGGCCGCGAAGGCTGTCAGCCAGAGGCGAATCAAGGCGCAGCGCGCCGACCGCACTCATGTGCGGTCAAGCGCTGCAACGCCGAGTGGCCTCTGGCTGGCAGCCTTCCCGGAGGGTTGTGGTCAGAAAGCCCGCGCGCGGCGTTGCAAATCCTCGCCGGGTCCCCAACCCGGCTCCGGTTTGCGCCTTGCTCGCGGGCTTTCTGACCGCAACGCGGCCCGGTACCGCAGCGCAAACAGGCCCTGATCCGCCGCCGCGAGGAAACCGCGGCGACGCGTGCCCTGCTCAACACGGCCAAGGTGATGGAGGACAACCCCGTCGCGCTGCGCCTGAAGGAGCTGGAAACGCTGGAACGCGTGGCCGAGCGCATCGACAAGATCTCCGTGTTCGGAGGTCTGGACCAGGTGCTCAACGGGCTGGTGAAGCTGCGTTGAGCGCCGCCTCCGCCGTCTGCGCGACGGCGGGGGCCTTCCTCAACCCCCGCGGCGCCGAACTGGGTTCGAATCGCACGCATCTGCCGGCACCTGCCGGCGCGAGCCCCTCATGAAGAAAACCAAACGATTCACCGCCGCGCAGCAGCGCCGTCTTGCCTGGACGCCGCAAGGCCTGGGCCTCGCGCCCGAGCGCTATGCGGCGGCGCTGCGCTACCTGTTCGACCGGCCCGAAGGCCAGGCCGAGGCCTGGTACTGGGATGCCGAAGAAGCCGCGTTCGACGCCACGCCGCTGGAATGGACACGCATCCAGACCTTGCTGTTCGCCAACGCCGGCACCGACCTGGCCGGCTACAGCGACGAGCAGGTCGGCCACGGCCTGAACTACGTGATGAGCAACGGCCTCAGCGACGTGCCGTTCGCGGCCATCGACGCCAGCGTGCCGCTGGACGAGGCCATGCGCATGATGGAAGCGATGCCGGCGCTGTGGCGCGACTGCATCGGCCCGCGGCTGGCGCATGTGCACCAGCCCATCGGGTCGGGCACGGGGGCGCTCGCGCACGTGTGCTACATGTGGTTCGACGTCTGGCCGACGTTCTGGCACGTGAAGCACGAGCCGCGCTGGCAGGCCGCCGTGTGGCAGGTGCTGCGCGAGATGCTGGACGTGCCCTGCCGCGAGGTGCAAGTCGCCGCGCTGCACGGCATCGGCCACGAACAGCAGCGACTGAACCGGCGCGACGAGATCGACAAGACCGTCGCCGCCTTCATCCGTTCGATCGACCCCACCGATCAGAACCTCAAGAACTACGCGCAAGCAGCCCGCCAAGGCATGGTGCTGTGAGCCGCAACAAGGAAACACCATGGAATCCCAACACATTCACGAGGACGTCCCCGGCGGCGTGCCGCTGAAGATGTGGACGCAGGGCGTACCGGTCGAGGACTCGGCCAGGCGCCAGCTGCAGAACGCGGCCCGCCTGCCCATCGTCTTCAAGCACATCGCCGCGATGCCGGACGTTCACTTCGGCATCGGCGCCACCGTCGGCTCCGTCATTCCCACCGTCAAGGCCATCATCCCGGCCGCGGTCGGTGTGGACATCGGCTGCGGCATGATGGCCTGCAAGACCACGCTGACGGCCGAGGACCTCCCCGACAACCTCGGCCCGCTGCGCGCGGCCATCGAGCGCGCCGTGCCGCACGGCCGCGCGCCCGGCAACCGTGACCCGGGCGCCTGGCAGAAGCCGCCCGGCTCGGTCAACACGGCCTGGGCGCAGCTGGAGCCGGAATTCACCGAGCTGTGCCGCGACTACCCGAAGCTGGCCAAGACCAACCACATCCAGCACCTCGGCACGCTGGGCTCGGGCAACCACTTCATCGAGGTCTGCCTGGATGAAGCCGGCGCGGTGTGGTTCATGCTGCACTCGGGCTCGCGCGGCGTGGGCAACTTCATCGGCACGATGTTCATCGAGCTGGCCAAGCAGGACGCGCTGCGCCACCAGGCCAACCTGCCGGACCGCGACCTCGCCTACTTCGAGGAAGGCAGCCGCTACTTCGGCGACTACGTGCGTGCGGTCGGCTGGGCGCAGAAGTTCGCGGCCCTCAACCGCGAGTTGATGATGAAGCGCGTCATCGAGGCGGCCAAGACCGTCATCCACAAGAATTTCCAGAGCCACATCGAGGCGGTGAACTGCCACCACAACTATGTGCAGAAGGAAACGCACTTCGGCCAGGAGGTCTACCTGACCCGCAAGGGTGCGGTGAGCGCCAAACAGGGGCAGCTCGGCATCATCCCGGGCAGCATGGGCGCACGCAGCTACATCGTGCGCGGCAGGGGCCACCCCGATTCGTTCGAGAGCTGCTCGCACGGCGCCGGCCGCGTGATGAGCCGCGGCGACGCCAAGCGCCACTTCACGCTGGCCGACCACCGCGCCGCCACCGAGGGCGTCGAATGCCGCAAGGACAAGGACGTGCTTGATGAGACACCGGCCGCTTACAAGAACATCGACGCCGTCATGGCCGCCCAGCGTGAGCTGGTGGACGTGGTGCACACGCTCAAGCAGGTAGTGTGCGTGAAGGGTTGATGACGCCCGTCCGTTCAGGGGCGCCCGACGAGAGTCGGGCGCCCCTTTTTTCATGCCCGGTCCGCCCCTTTTCTCGGGGACCCGCGCCCGGCCCGCCGCCGCTCAGCCACTACCATTCGGCCCCTGGCCCGGCAAGCCCAACAACGACAGCAACACCCGCCGCCCGAGGTCCCCATGAAACTGCTCGCCAAATTCAACCTGGTCTACCTGGTCGTCATGAGCCTGGGCATTGCGCTGAGCGGCGTCATCGCGCGCCAGCTGCTGCAGGACAACGCCAAGCAGGAAACCATCGCCAGCGCGCAGATGCTGATGGAGAAGGCGCTGGCCGTGCGCAACTACACCAACACGCAGATCAAGCCGCTGCTGGTGGCGCAGATGACGGAGAAGTTCCTTCCGCAGACGGTGCCCAGCTACTCCGCCACCGAGGTGCTGGGCACGCTGCTGGCCAAGCACCCCGAGTTCGCCTACAAGGAGGCGACGCTGAACCCCACCAACCCGCGCGACCGTGCCACCAGCTGGGAGGCCGACATCGTGGGCCAGTTCCGTAGCACCGCCGAGCTGAAGGAAGCCGTGGGCACGCGCGACACGCCGGCCGGCCCGTCGCTGTACATCGCCCGCCCGCTGCGCATCACCGACCCCGCCTGCCTGGCCTGCCACAGCAGCGTGGAGGCCGCGCCCGCCAGCATGGTGGCCCAGTACGGCCCGGCCAACGGCTTCGGCTGGCAGCTCAACGAGGTCATCGGCGCGCAGATCGTCTCCGTGCCGCTGGGCGTGCCGCTGGAGCGCGCGGACAACGTGTTCAAGATCTTCATCACCTCGGTGGTGGGCGTGTTCGTCGCCGCGGGCGTCGTGCTGAACCTGATGATCTGGCTGCTGGTGGTGCGCCCGGTCACGCGGCTGTCGGCGCTGGCCGACCGCGTCAGCCAGGGCGACCTGGACGCGCCCGAGTTCAAGGCCAGCGGCCGCGACGAGATCGCCACGCTGTCCGACTCGTTCTCGCGCATGCGCGCCTCGGTCGTGCAGGCCATGAAGTTGCTCGATGCCTGATGAACTCGCCTTGTTGAACCGGGGCATTCGGGCCGAGCGCCGGGCCGCTCCCAAGCCGGCCCCTCTGGCGATGTGCTTGCCGGTCGACCCGGCAAGCATCGCCGTCCCCTCGGGGGACCGGTCCGCGCACGCGCGGGACGAGGGGCTCACATGAAGCATCCCGCGCAGCTGGGCAAGTACCGCATCACCGAGGTGCTCGGTGAGGGCGCCATGGGCGTCGTCTACAAGGGCTTCGACCCCGACATCCAGCGCACCGTCGCGCTGAAGACCATCCGCACCGGGCTGGATGCCGAGGACGACAGCCCCGGCGCGCCCGCCTCGCGCTTTCGCAACGAGGCGCAGGCCGCCGGGCGGCTGGGCCATCCGGGCATCGTGGCCGTCTACGACTTCGGGCGCGACCAGCAGGTGGCCTACATCGCGATGGAGTTCGTCGAGGGCCGCTCGCTCGCCAGCTACCTGACGGCCAAGGTGCGCTTCACCGACACCGACATCGTCGGCATCATGAGCCAGCTGCTGGACGCGCTGGGCCATGCGCACGAGAAGGGCGTCTGGCACCGCGACGTGAAGCCGGCCAACATCATCCTGATGGCCAACGGCCGGCTCAAGGTGGCGGACTTCGGCATCGCCCGCATCGAGACGCAGCACCTCACGCAGACGCACTACATGGTGGGCACGCCCAGCCACATGGCGCCCGAGCAGTTCCTCGGCAAGCCCATGGACCGGCGCGTGGACATCTACGGTGCCGGCGTCGTGCTGTACCAGCTGCTGACCGGCCGCGCGCCGTTCGCCGGCACGACCGAGGCGCTCATGTACAAGGTCGTCAACGACGCGCCGGAGCCGCCGTCCATCGTCGAGGGCGCGGACCGCCCCGGCTGGTTCGACGCCATCGTCGCCCGCGCGCTGGCCAAGCGGCCGACCGACCGCTTCGCGACGACGTTCGAGTTCAAGCAGGCGCTGGCCGGCGCCATCGGCCGCAGCGTGGACGACTCGGCCTGGGAGCAGACGCTGCTGATGGCGCCGCCCCGCCCGGCGCGCTCGCCGCTGACGCCGACGCTGGCACCGCCGTCGGTCTCCAGCGCGTCCAGCGGCGCACCGCCGCCGTCGCACTGGGACAAGGCCCAGCTGACGCAGGCCGAGCAGACGCTGGCCCGGCACGTGGGCCCGCTGGCCAGCGTGCTGGTGCGCCGCGCGGCGCGCGAGTGCAGCGACCTGCACGAGCTGTACGCCCGGCTGGCCGAGCAGGTGGCCGACCCGCGCGCCCGCGACGCCTTCCTGGGCCAGGCCAGCCAGGTCACCGGCGGCAGCGGCCGCACGGCTGGCGGCACCAGCGGCGCGCCGTCGTCGCCCGGCACGCGCAGCACGGCGGGATCGGCCGGGTCGGCCGGCGCCACGACGCTGGGCGGGCCGCTGAACGACGCGCTGCTGGACCGCACCGTGCCGCTGCTGGCGCAGCATGTGGGACCCATCGCCAAGGTGCTGGTCAAGCGCGCCGCCGCGGACACGGACAGCCGCGCGGTGTTCTTCAACCGGCTGGCCGAGGCGGTCAGTGATCCGGCGGCACGCGAGAAGCTGCTGAAGGCGCTGGCACAGCTGCCCTGAGCGGGCCTCGCAGCGACCGGCCGCCCTGCGTCAGCACGGCGGCGACGACGCGGCCCCCGGCATCACGCTCGAACGCCACGACGGCCCCGACCGCCGGCACCTCGATGCGGTCGTTGCCGGCCGCGGTCGCCACGATCGCCGGCTGACCACTGCCCTGCACCATCAGCTGGCCGTCGCGCTCGAACACCTTCAGGCTGAACTGCGGCGCCAGCTCGAACTCGCCGGCCCAGTCGCGCCAGGCGGGGTTGCTGATGCTGGGCGGCGCCTCCACGAGGCCCACGCGGCGCGCCGGCGTTATGCCGCCCAGCTGGTGCCAGGTGAAGCGCGCGACGGGCTGGCCGGGGGCCGGCGGCTCGGGCCGCAGCAGCGCGGCCAGGCCCAGCGGGTAGAAGTCGCCCCGGCTGTCGCGGCGCAGCTCGAACGCCGGCTGCCCCGGCGCCTGCACCGTCAGCCGGCCGTCGGCGTCGCGGATCGTCAGCGTCATCGGGCCCAACGTGTAGTCGCCCGCCAGCGCCTGGCGCAGCGCGGGCGGTGTGTCGACGGCCCGGCGCGGCTGCAGCGGCACCGGCGGGCCCAGCAGCGCGGCGCCCAGGTCGCCCAGCCCGCCCAGGTCGGTCAGCGACGTGTCGGCCAGCAGCACGACGGCGCGCTGGCTCGCCGGCTCCAGCATCACGGCCGACGAGAAGCCGCCGGTGCCGCCCTCGTGCAGCACCCAGGCGCGGCCCTGCGTCTGCTGCAGCAGCCAGTTCATGCCGAAGCCATGCGCCAGCGGCTGCTGCGTGCGCCGCAGCCGCGCCACCAGCGCCGGCGGGCCGTCGCCCAGCTGGGCGCGGGCGTAGCGCACCATGTCGTCCAGCGTGGCCTTGACCATGCCGACGCCGGCCAGGTTGGTCGTGATGGTCCAGGCCGGCGCGGGTGACCCGTCGGGCAGGTGGCCGGCGGCCGGGGCGGCGCGCCCGGGCTTCGCGATGTAGGCCGTGGCCATGCCCAGCGGCTGGAACAGCTGCTCGCGCAGCGCGGCCTCCAGGTCGCCGCCCAGGCTGCGCGCCACCGCCAGCGACAGCACCATCGTGCCGAAGTTGGAGTACTCGGCCTGGCTGCCGATGGCGCGGGTGAGCCGGGTCTTGCCCGGCGACGCGAGCAGGCCAGCCTCGGTCAGCCGCGCGTACGGGTCGGCCTGCGTGCCGCCCTGCAGGTCGGCCGGCAGCGCGGGCAGGCCGCTGGTGTGCGTGAGCAGGTCCCGCACGAGGATCTGGCGCTCGCCCTGCCGCGGCACGTCGGTGCCGGCGGGCAGGTGGCGGGCTACTGCGTCGTCCAGCGACCAGCGGCCGCTGTCCACCAGCCCGGCCACCAGCGCGGCGAGCATCGTCTTGCTGACCGAGCCGATCTCGAAGGCCGCGTCCGCCGCCGGCGGGCCGTCGGCGCGCGTGCCGGCGCAGCGGCGGGCACGCCAGACCTGACCCTGGTCGATGACGGCAGCCTGCACGCAGGCGCCGGTGCGGTCGCCGTCCAGCCGGGCGGCCAGCAGCCGGTCGACATCGGCATCGCTGCCGGGCACGGCGGCCTGCAGGCCCATCGGCAGCGCCAGCGCGGCGGCGGCAAGAGTCAGGGGTTTCATTGGGTCTCCTCGCGGGTCAGGGTGTCCAGGTCATCGATCTCGCGCTGCAGCCGGTTCGCCGCGCGGCGGTTGATCCACACGATGGCGGCCAGCACCGCCGCCGTGACGACGAACACGCCGGGCCGCCACTGCCCGTTCTCGATCTGCCGCCCGCACAGGAACAGCACCAGCCCCGGCACCAGCGGCGCCACGTACCAGCGCCAGACCGACCGCAGCGCGTCCCGCTGGCGCGCCAGTTCGGCGCGGTGGAACTGCAGCAGCGGGGC
This sequence comes from Roseateles sp., assembly GCA_041914785.1. GTDB lineage: Bacteria > Pseudomonadota > Gammaproteobacteria > Burkholderiales > Burkholderiaceae_C > Pelomonas. Next base: position 18,180 of record JAYSCT010000022.1, on the reverse strand, counting down.
GGCCAGTGCCTCGGGCAGCGGCCGGGCCGACGCACGGCGGCGCAGCTGCCTCAGCATGACGCCCACGCCCGCCACGGTGAGCAGCGCGCCCAGCTTGGTCAGCCAGTGCGGAAAGAACCAGGCATAGCCCAGGAACACCACGGCCACCAGCGCGGCGGCCACGGTCTCGCGGCGGTTGCGCCGGCCCACGGTGTGCTGCAGCCGACGGGCCTGCGCCGCCAGCGCGTCGGCCGGCAGCGGTTGAAGCGCGGGCACGGCTTGCTCGCGCCACAGCAGGCGGGCGTCGTCGTCGGTGCTCATCGGGGGCTCCCGGGTGCGGCGAGCTGGCGGGCCAGCAGCGCCTTGATGCGGTGGATCTTGGTGGCCACGTTGCGGGCCGACAGGCCGGTGATGTCGGCCATGCCGGCGGCGTCCAGGCCTTCCAGGTAGAGCAGCATCAGCTCACGGTCCAGCGGCGCGAGCCGGTGCACCAGCGCCATCACGCGCTGCAGGTCCAGCCGGCGCTCGGTGTGGCCGGGGTCCAGCCGCTCGTCGGGCAGGTGCTCGATCTCGTCCAGCGCCAGCATCGGGCCCTTGCCCGCGTGCTGCTGCACATGGCGCGCGCCGACGTTGTGCGCGACGCGGTAGACCCAGGTGCGCAGCGAGCAGTCGCCACGAAAGCCTTTGAGGCTCTGCCACAGCGCCAGGTGCAGCTCCTGCTGCAGCTCCTGGCGCAACGCCGCGTCGCGCTCGTAGCCGTGGCAGCAGCGCGCCAGCTCGGCGCCATGGGCGGCGAGGGCCTGGCGGTACAGCGCGTCCTGCGAGGAATCAGCGGTCATGCAGCAGGTAGTGACAGCGCTGCGGGATTTCTTACAGCCGGTACGCCAGCACCTTCAGGCTGCGGTCGGGCGAGACGTCCTCGAACACCGCCGGGTTGGCCACGCGGCCGACGAACGTCAGCTCCGGCGCATGCTCGGCCACCACGTCGCGCAGGAAGGCCTCGCCCAGCTCCGGCGCGTTCAGGCACAGCAGCGCCTGGCCGCCCGGCGCCAGCAGCGTGGGCAGGCGCTTGGCCAGCCGCGCGTAGTCCTTGGTGGCGACGAAGCTGCCCTTCTGGAAGCTGGGCGGGTCGCAGATGACGAGGTCGTAGGGGCCGCCGCGCGTCAGCTTGCCCCAGGAGTTGAAGATGTCGTGGGCCAGGAACTTCGCACCCGCCTTCACGCCGTTGAGTTCGTGGTTGGTGCGGCCGGTGGCCAGCGCGCCCGACGCCATGTCCACGTTGACCACCTCGGCGGCGCCGGCCTGCAGCGCGACGACCGAGAACGCGCAGCTGTAGGCGAACAGGTTCAGCACCTTGGCGCCGGGCTTCACGTGCTCGCGCACCCAGCGCCTGCCCTCGGCCATGTCCAGGAACAGGCCGTGGTTCTGGCCGCGCAGCAGGTGCACGAGGTAGCGCGTGCCGGCCTCGGTGACGACGTGCGGCTCGGGCACCGCGCCGGCCATCAACCGCGTCTCGGCGCCCTCGCCGCGGCATTGGTAGACCCAGTTCAGCGCGGCGCCGAAGCGCGCGGCCAGCGCAGCGCCGACGGCGGCCAGCGCCGCGTCGTCCAGCGGCTTGAACGACGTCAGCAGCAACACCGGCGGGAACACATCCAGCGCGAGGTGTTCGCAGCCGGGGAAGCGCCCGCCGCGGCCGTGGAACAGCCGGCAGGCGTCGGTGGGCAGGTCGGGGGCGGCGGCGATGGCGTCGAGCAGGGCTTGCATGGGCGTCATTGTCCCGGCGACAGAATCGGCCCCATGAACTTCCAGCTCGTGCTCGACCAGATCAACGCCGAACTGCGCCCGCTGCTGGGCCAGCAAGGCCAGGTGGCCCGCTACATCCCGGCGCTGGCGCGGGTGTCGCCACATCAGTTCGGCATCGCGCTGCGCACCTGCGCGGGCGAGGTGGCGCAGGCCGGCGACAGCGCCGTGCCGTTCTCCATCCAGAGCGTGTCCAAGGTGTTCTCGCTGACGCTGGCCATCAAGGCGCTGGGCGAGGCGCTGTGGGTGCGCATCGGCCGCGAGCCGTCGGGCACGCCGTTCAACTCGCTGGTGCAGCTGGAGACGGAGCGCGGCATTCCGCGCAACCCGTTCATCAATGCCGGCGCCATCGCGGTGGCAGACCGGCTGGTCTCCCTGGGTGACGGCAAGGCCGAGCTGTTGGCGCTGCTGTCACGGCTGTGCGGCGAGCCGGTGCACATCGACGCCGAGGTCGCGCGGTCCGAGGCCGAGACGGGCTTTCGCAACACCGCGCTGGCCAATTTCATGAAGGGCTTCGGCACGCTGGACAACGACATCGCCACCGTGCTGGACGTCTACTTCAACCAGTGCGCGATTGCGATGACGTGCGAGCAGCTGGCCTGCGCCGCCGGCTACCTGTGCCGCGACGGTCGCCACCCGCTGGCCGGCACGCCGGTGCTGAGCCCCGCACAGGCGCGGCGCGTGAACGCGCTGATGCTGACCTGCGGCACCTACGACGCGGCCGGCGAGTTCGCCTTCCGCATTGGCCTGCCCTGCAAGAGCGGCGTGGGCGGCGGCATCGTCGCCGTCGTGCCGGATCACCTCACGCTGTGCGTCTGGTCCCCGGCGCTGGACGACACCGGCAACTCGCTGCTGGGGCGCCAGGCGCTGGAGCTGTTCGTCGCGAAGACGGGGCTGTCGGTCTTTTAGCTCGCGTACTTGACGCTGCAGCCATACGGCCGCGTCGACGCCTTCTCCACCTTGCGGCCGGCGGCCACGTCGGCCAGGGCCAGCTTCACGTAGGGCTCGGCCTTCGCGATGTCCTCGACCTTGGCGCTGGGAATGCTGTCGATGCCGCCCTTGTAGGCCAGCGTGCCGTCGCCCTTGATGACGTAGAGGTGCGGCGTGGTCTGCGCGCCGTACAGGCGGCCCAGCTCGCCCTTGGGGTCCAGCAGCGTCGCGGTGGGCGCGGCGCCGCGGTCGGCGTTGAGCTTCTTCGCGGTCGCGCCGTCGACGAAGCCCTGCTGGCCCGGCGCCGACGAGATCACCTGCAGCCACACGACACCCTGGCCGGTGGCGTCCTTCTGCTGGCTCTGCATGTTGCCGCTGCCGTAGTGCTTCTTCACGTAGGGGCAGTCATGGTTGGTCCACTCCAGCACCACGGTCCTGCCCTTGTAGTCGGCCAGGTTCACGGTCTTGCCGTCGGCGGTGGTCGCCGTGAACGCGGGCGCGGGCGCCTCCACGTCGACGTTGGCGACAGCCAGCAGCGGCGCGGCCAGCACGGCGGTGATCAGGGCACGGCGAACAGGATTCATCGTCATGGCGAACTCCGGGGGGCGGGGGTGGAAGCAATGGCCTCGATGACGAGGCCGGGCGTGAGGATCTGCGGCAGCACCTGCGCCTCGGCGGCGCCCGGCGCGTAGAAGAGGTACAGCGGCACGCCGGAGCGGCCATGGGCCTTCAGCACGGCGGTGATGGCGGGGTCCTCGCGGGTCCAGTCGCCCTTGAGGTAGGCGATGCCGGCCTTGGCGAAGGCGTCCTTGACCTCCGGGCGGGACAGCGCCACGCGCTCGTTGACGAGACAGGAGATGCACCAGGACGCCGTCATGTTGACGAACACCGGCTTGTTCTGGGCGCGCAGCTCGGCCAGGCGCTCGGCGCTGTAGGCCTCGTGGGTGGCGGATGCAGCCGGCATGGCCGCGTCGACCGGCTTGATCGCCGTCGACAGCCCCAGCGCCAGCACGACGCCGGCAACCGCCGCGGTGGTGCCCACCGCACTCGCGCCGCTGGCATGGCGCCACCACAGGCCGAACGCGATGACCACCAGCCCGCCCAGCGCCAGCGCCACGCCGTCCGGCCCGGCCTGCTGCGCCAGCACCCACAGCAGCCAGACGACGGCGGCATACATCGGGAAGGCCAGCGCCTGCTTGAAGGTGTCCATCCACGCACCGGGCCGCGGCAGCCAGCGCTGCGCCGCCGGCCAGAACGCCAGCACCAGGAAAGGCAGCGCCAGGCCCAGGCCCAGCGCCAGGAACACGGCCAGCATGACCACCGCCGGCTGCGCCAGCGCGAACGCCAGCGCCGCACCCATGAACGGCGCCGTGCACGGCGTGGCCACCACCGCCGCCAGCACGCCGGTGAAGAAGCTGCCGGCCAGGCCCTGCTTCGCGGCCAGCCCGGAGCCGATGCCGGTGAAGCTGCCGCCCACGTCGAAGAAGCCCGACAGGTTCAGGCCCACCAGGAACAGCAGATAGGCCACCACCCCCACGAACACCGGCGAATGGAACTGGAAGCCCCAGCCCACCTGCTGGCCGCCGGCGCGCAGCGCCAGCAGCACGCCGGCCAGCGCGGCAAAGCTCAGCAGCACGCCGGCCGTGTAGGCCAGGCCCTCGGCCTTGTGGTCGCCCTGCTTCACCAGCGCCAGCGCCTTGATGGACAACACCGGGAACACGCAGGGCATCAGGTTCAGGATCAGCCCGCCCACCAGCGCCAGCGCCAGCGCGGGCAGCAAGCCCAGGTCCGACTCGGCCGCAGGCGCTGTGGGGGCTGCCGGGGCTGCCGGGGCTGCCGCCGGGGCGCTCAGGTCGGCCGGGCCGGGGCCCTTGCCGGCGCCTTCGGGCATGGGCGCCGAGACCGTCCAGGCCTGCTCGCCGGCCGCCGTGGTCAGCACGACGACGCCGGACAGCGGCTGGCCCGGCTTCACCGGGTCGTCGCCCGCGGGCAGGTCCAGCGCCCAGCCACCGCCCTCGGCCTTCAGCGCCTGCGGCGCGCTGTGCGCGACGGCGCCCCAGGTGTCGGCGAAGAAGTACGCCTTCGTGACGCCCGCCACCGGCCCGCTCAGCCGCACGCCCTGCGGCGCCGCCTTCAGTTGCACCGCGAACGGCGCCGGCTGCGGAATGGCGCGGCGCCATTCGTCGATCTGCGCCGCGTCCGGCCCGGCCTTGGGCTCGGCAGCCACCGGCAGGTCCAGCCCCAGGCTGACCTGCTCGGGGATGCAGACGTCCTTGCAGACCAGCCAGCGCACCTCGGCGCCGGGCTGGAAGCGGCCACCCGGCTTCGCGTCGGCCGGCACGGTCAGCTCCACCAGCAGCGCCGGGCGGCCCTCGTAGCCGTAGTTGACGAGCGGGCCGATGGCCTGCACCGACGGCGTGGGCCACTGGATGGGGCCGGCCTGGGTGCCGGTCCAGTCGATGGTGGTGGCCTGCCCCGAGTCCCCCGGGTTCAGCCAGTAGGTGTGCCAGTGCGCCTTGATGTTCTGTTCCAGCGCCACCGTGAAGCGCTGGCCCGGCGCCACGGCGGCCTGGCTGGACACGAGGCGGGCCTGCACATGCTCGGTCGCCGCCTCGGGCGGCGCGGCCCAGGCCAGCAACGGGGCGGCCAGCAGGGCCAGGGAAACGGGGCGCAGGAACGAGAACATCCCGAAATCCTAGGTCAAACCCGTTTCACCCCGTCGTGACAGGGCCGCATGAACAAATGCGTCGAATGCCGCCCACAGCGGCGCGAAGCGCTCCGCCCCGCCCTCCAGCAGCGCCAGCGCATGCAGGCCGGCCTCCAGCGTCGACAGCTGGCCCGGCCGGTGCGCGCGGCGGATGGCGTAGCGGCCGGGCAGCGCCGGCAGGCTCACGCGCGGCAGCGCGGCCAGCCACGGGTTGGCGGCCAGCAGGCGGCGGCTCTGGCGCCAGCTGCCGTCCAGCAGGATCAGACGTTGTACGTCGGCCGTCGCCGCGGGGGCGCCCTCGCCGGGGTACAGCAGCGCCGTGCCGGGAGCGGCCAGCGCGGCGTCGAACATCTCGCCGCGCAGCAGCCGGGCGTGCTGCAGCCCCAGCGTCAGCAGCAGCGCGGTGTTCTTCGCATGGCCGGCCTCGGCCGGGTGCTGCAGGATCAGCAGCGCCGTGCGGTGCGCCAGCGGCGGCACCGGCAGCGTGGCGCACAGGCAGGTGGCGGCCGGCCGCTCGCAGCGCGCGCAGGTGCGACGGCTCAATGCGGCGGCGGCAACGTGTGCGGCCCCACCGTCGACACGGCGGAGTCGTGCTCCAGCGTCGGCTCGACGTCCTTGGGCCGGCGCCGGGAACGCGTGCTGGGCAGGCTGAGCTGCTTGCGCCGGGCCAGTGCACCGGCCACCCAGACGCCGCCGATGACGCCGAAGATGTTCAGCGCGCCGAACAGCGGCGCGGCGCTGGAGGACAGCAGCATGGTCTGCAGCGGCGCCGAGTAGGCGCGCGGCTTCACCGCGAAGCTGAAGGCGCCGAAGATCAGCCAGCCGGCCCAGGCCACGCCCACGCCGGACATCATCCAGGCCACATAGGGCCGGTGGCGGCGCCGCGCGGGGCGCAGCGTCAGATAGCCCCACACCGCGGCGACGACAAACAGCACCAGTGCAATGACCAGCGCCTCACCCAACATGACCTGCAGGCTGTTGCGCCCGCCGAACTGCGCGTAGACCTGGCGGGGCAGGCCGATGGCGGAGTACTTCATCGCGGCACCGGCACCGGTGCAGAACAGCAGGACGCCGGAGGCGAAGGCGACGGAACGGCGGGCAGCTTTCATGGCGCGCATTCTCGGGGCAGGCGCGCGGGAATTCTGTGCAGCACTGGGCAAAACAAAGCCCGCCGGCCGGTGAACCGGGCGGCGGGCTGGGCAGAAAAAGCGGGCGGCGGGGGCTCAGCGCTTGCGGTCAAAGCGCATCGCGCGGGCCAGGCCGCGGCGCTCGCCGCTGTAGAAACCGGTGTCGAAGGCCTCGTGCTTGCGGCCCTTCTCGACCGATTCCTCGGTGGTCCACGCCGGGCCCATCTCGGGCACAGGCAGGCGGCGCGGGGCATGTTCTTGGCGGGTATGGATCTTCATGGTGCTCATCTGGCCCGTTTCTGCGGGCCGTCTCGCGGTGGGTTGCTGCGCGATTGAGGGCACAACGCCGGTCTGCGCCGCGCGGTTGACAGGCCGCACACACTTCTTTGCACTCGTTCCCGCCCGACACGAGCCGACACAATGGCGGCCTCGAATCCCCGGAGCTGACCGATGACCGTCAAGCTGAAGAAATCCCTCCCGGCCAAGGCCACCCCCGTCACCGTCGTCGACCGCGCCGCCTTCCAGGCGCTGGCGCCCACCCTGCCCGAGCCCACCCGCGCCTGGCTGGCCACCGTCGGCTTCGTCGGCGCGGCCGACAGCCATGCGCTGGTGCCCGGCGCCGACGGCCGGCTGGCGCAGGTGTTTACCGGCGTCGCGCACGCCGCCTACCCGTTCGCGCTGAGCCACCTGCCGCTGGCGCTGCCGGCCGGCGAGTACCGGCTGGACGACGCCGGCCTGCCGCTGCAGCCGGAGGCCGCGGCGATGTCCTGGGAGCTGGGCGGCTACCGCTTCGACCTCTACAAGCCGGCCAAGCGCGAGCCGGCGACGCTGTGGCTCAAGCCCGGCGCCGACGCCGAGCGCGGCCTGGCACTGGCCACCGCCACCGCGGCCGCGCGCGACCTCGTCAACACGCCGGCCGAGCACATGGGCCCGGCCGAGCTGGCCGCCGCCGCCAAGGCGCTGGCCAAGCAGTACGACGCCAAGTTCGCCGAAATCGTCGGCGACGCGCTGCTGAAGCAGAACTTCCCCAGCATTCACGCGGTCGGCCGCGCGAGCACGCGCTCACCTCGGCTGATCGAGGTGACCTGGGGCAACCCCAAGCATCCGACGCTGGCGCTGGTCGGCAAGGGCGTCTGCTTCGACACCGGCGGGCTGAACATCAAGGGCGGCGAGGGCATGCGCCAGATGAAGAAGGACATGGGCGGCGCCGCCAACGCGCTGGCGCTGGCCGGGCTCATCATGGCCTTCAAGCTGCCGGTGCGGCTGCAGCTGCTGATCCCGGCCGTCGAGAACTCGATTGCCGGCAACGCGTACCGGCCCGGCGACATCATCAAGACCCGCAAAGGCCTGCACATCGAGATCGGCAACACCGACGCCGAGGGCCGCGTCATCCTGTGCGACGCGCTGGCCTACGCGGCCGAGGGCGAGCCGGACCTCGTCATCGACCTCGCCACGCTGACCGGCGCAGCACGCGTGGCGCTGGGCGCGCAGCTGCCGGCGCTGTTCGCCAAGCACATGGACACGGCCCGCGACCTCGTCGACCTGGGGCTGAAGCTGGACGACCCGCTGTGGCACATGCCGCTGTGGGCGCCGTACCACGCGGGCATCGAGAGCGGCATTGGCGACATCGTCAACACCGGCAAGAGCGCACTGGCCGGCGCCATCAACGCGGCGCTGTTCCTGGAAGACTTCCTGCCCGCCCAGCAGGACTGGCTGCACATCGACCTGTTCGCATGGAACGACACGGCGCGCCCCGGCCGCCCGGTGGGCGGCGAGGCGCAGACCATCCGCACGCTGCTGACCTACCTGGAGCAGCGCTACGCGGCGGCCTGATTACTCGGCCTGATCCTTCGGCGGCTGCGGGTCGGCCGCCGGTTCGGCCTTGGCGGCACGCGCGGCCTGCAGGGCCTGGGCCATCTGGGACTGCACCGGCTGCTCGGCCTGCCGAGGCGCCGGCTGGCGGCCGGGCTGCTGCGGGCGGCCGCCACCGTCGCCACGCGGCGGGCGGTCACCGCGCGGCGGGCGATCGCCACGCGACGCGTCGCGCCGGCCTTCCGGACGCTGATCCGGGCGACGCGGGCCGCGGCCTTCGGGCCGGCCGCCACCGGGGCGGCGGTCGTCGCGGCGGGCTGCATCACGATCCTGGCGCGGCGGTGCCGGCGGCGCCTCGGCGCGCTCCTTGCGGGCCAGCTCCAGCAGGCGCGGCAGTTCCTCGGGCGTCGTGCCCTTGAGCACGCAGAAGTTGGCCTCGGTCAGCGTCGTGCGCTCGAAGTCCCACAGCAGCTGCGCGCGGTTGCGGCGCTGCTGGGCCTCCAGCCGCTGGCGCTGCTGCTCGGCCTGCTCACGCTCCTGCTTCAGGCCCTTGCGGCGGGTCAGCTCTTCCTTGGCCGCGTTCAGGTGCTCCTCGCTGATCTCGCCGGCGGGGTTGCCGTCCAGGTCGAAGCGGGTCTTGCTCTGCGTCAGCGCAATCAGGTAGCCCGTGCTGCCGGTGTGGCGGCGCAGGAAGGCGCTGAGCTGGGCCTTGGTGAAGCGGCCAGGCGCGCGCTCCTGGATGTCGGCCTGCACGCGCAGCTTGACGGGCTTGGGCTTGCCGGTGAACAGCGCCGGGAACAGGGCCTTCAGCTCGGCCGCGGCGTCGGCCGGCGGCTTGGCCTCGGGCGCCGCCGCGCTGGCGGGCGCGGCCTCGGTCGAGCTGTCGGCCGCCGGCGGCGCCACGGGCGTGGCGGTGTCGGCAGCCGGCGCCACGGGGGCGGCGGCCGGTTCGTCGGGCGGGGTCACGGGATCGGGAAGATCGGAATTCATCGCAAGGCCGACGCGTCGGCAGCAAACAGGCAAGGGGCGGGATTGTCGGCCATCGGGCCGCCCCGCACACCATCCCCCGAAAAGCAGCCCGTCACAACCCGCCGAACACCTTCTTCAGGATGGCGCTGCCGGTGCCCACCGGGTCGCGGCGGATTTTCTTCTCCTCCTCGCCGATGAGGCGGTACAGCCCGTCCAGCGCCTTGCCGGTCACGTACTGCTGGAGGTTGGCCTCGTCGCCGCGCACCAGCCCCAGGCCGGAGGCCTTGCGAGCCAAGGCGTTGTATTTGTCGGCCAGCGCGACGCGCTCAGTGGCCCGCGTCACGATGGGCAGGAACTGCTGGCCCAGCGGCTCGCGGGTCTTGTCGGCGAAGAAGGTGGTCACGGAGTCGTCGCCGCCCTTCAGGATCTTCAGCCCGTCCTCCACGCTCATGTCCCGCACGGCCTTCACCAGCAGTGGCTTGGCGGCGGGCACGGCGGCCTCGGCGGCGCGGTTCATCGCGGTGACGAGCTCGTCGAGCTTGCCGCCCTGGCCGGTGGCCCGCAGCAGCTTGGCCGCGCCCTTCAGCGACGCCGGCAGCTCGATCCTCACGAGCGGGTTGCCGAGGAAGCCATCGGGCCGGCCCAGCAGCGCGACGGCCGCGTTGGCGCCGCGCTCCAGCGCGGTGCGGATGCCGGCGTTGGCATCACCCTCGGTCAGGTCGAAGGCCCGGGCGGGGCGCAGAAACAGCAGGCCGGGGGCGCTGGCGAGGAGGTGGCGGCGTTGCATGGCGGGCTCCGGAGCGGCGGAGCCTGCATCTTCCCACCGCGCGGGCAGCGACTCAGGCGGCCACCTGAGGCCGGCCACGCTTGTGGTGGTACATGCGCTGGTCGGCCAGCTCGATGAGGCGGGCGACGTCAGCGCCGTCCTCCGGGAAGCGCGCCGCGCCCATGCTGGCGCCCACCTGCAGCTGCCGGCCCTCGAACTCGAAGCTGCCGTTGATCTGCCCGGCCAGCCGGCGCATCGTGGCCTCCAGCCCGCCTTCGGCGGCCAGCGGCCGCAGCAGCACGCCGAACTCGTCGCCCCCCAGCCGGGCCGCGGTGTCGGACTGGCGCACGCCCCCCGTCAGCCGGCGCGCGAACTCCAGCAGTGCCGCGTCGCCGGCGCGGTGGCCGTGCAGGTCGTTGATGGGCTTGAGGCCGTTCATGTCCAGCATCATGACGGCCAGCGGCTGGCCGTCGCGCACCGCCTGGGCCAGCGAGCCATGCAGCCGGTCCAGGAACAGCGCGCGGTTGGGCAGGTCGGTCAGGCTGTCGTGCGTGGCCTTGTGGAACAGCTCGCCGGGCGCGTAGCGCGTCGCGAAGTACATGGCGGCGGCCACCAGGTCCGACACCATGCCCAGCACGACACGGTCCTTCTCGCCGAAATGCCCCACGCGGCGGGACATCACCTTCAGCACGCCGATGGTGACGCCGTGGTGGCGCAGCGGCATGACCACCAGCGAGCGCAGCCCCAGGCTCGCGCAGGCGGCGCGGTCGGTGCGCGGGTCGTGCAGCGCGTCGTCGCAGTGCAGCGGCTGACCCTGGTCCACGCACAGGCCCGACAGGCTCTGGCTGCGCTTGAGCCGCAACCCCAGGCTGCCCTCGGCCATGCCCGCCGCGGCGCGGTAGACCATCTCGTCGCCCTCGGCCATCTCGACCGCGGCGCCATCGGCGTCCACCAGGCTCAGGGAGCGCCTGGCCACCAGCTCCAGCAAACGGCCCAGATCGAGATCCAGCCCCAGCCCCGCCAACTCCGTCTGTATCGCGATGACCTCCAGCAGTTTTTCCCTGCTCGGCATCGGCTTTCTCCTTGATCTTCGTCCCGTGGCGACGCGCCCCTTGAAGCCTGGGCACTGGCACCTTCCCTGGTGGGCGGAGTGTCTCACGCGCGCACAAATGACGTCGACACCCATAACTTGGGACGTCGATCCGCCCCTTGCGCTGGGTCAACGCGACCTCGGCGCGCCTGCCTAGCATGGCGTCCGGGCGCCCCACCCGGGTGACGCCGCGTGCACAAGCCCTAGAGTTCCCCGCATGGACAACCATTTCCTGACCCCGCTGTTCACCCCCCGCTCGGTGGTCGTCTTCGCGGGCCCGCCGGACGAGCCCGAGCGCCAGACCCGCCAGGCCCGCGTGCTGCGGGCCGCGCTGGCCGCCGCGCCGGGGCCGCACCCGCCGCAGTTCCTGCACGGCGACACGACCGGCACGCTGGGCGACCTGGCGCGCTCGCGGGCCGACCTGGCCGTCATCGCGCTGCCGGCCGACGAGATCGCCGCGGCGCTGGAGGTGGCCGGGCGCATCGCCTGCCGCTCGGCGCTCATCGTCAGCGACGGCATCGCACCCGAGCAGGCCGCGCAGCTCAAGCGCATCGCCCGCCGCGAGGGCGTGCACCTGCTGGGGCCCAACTGCCTGGGCTTCCAGCGCCCGCACCTGAACCTCAACGCCAGCGCCGCCGGGCCGCTGGCCGCCGAGGGGTCGCTGGCGCTGGTGTCGCAGTCCGGCGCGCTGACGTCGGCCATGCTGGACTGGGCGCGGCAGAACGGCGTGGGCTTCAGCCAGGTCGTGTCGCTGGGGCCGAACGCCGCGGTGGACCTGGCGCAGGTGCTGGACTTCCTCGCCGCCGACACGCGCACGCAGAGCATCGTCGTCTACCTGGAAGGCATCTCCAGCGCGCGCCGCTTCATGAGCGCGCTGCGCTCGGCCGCGCATGCCAAGCCGGTCGTCGTGCTGAAGGCCGGCCGCCGCAGCGCCGGCAACGAGGCGGCGCTGACGCACAGCCGCGCCATCGTCGGCAGCGACGACGTGTTCGACGCCGCGCTGCGCCGCGCCGGCGCGGTGCGCGTGCGCAGCTTCGTCGAGCTGTTCTCGGCCGCCAAATGCCTGGCCGCGCGCTACCGCCCGGTGGGCAAGCGCCTGGCCATCATCACCAGCGGCGGCGGCCCCGGCGTGCTGGCGGCCGACTGGGTCAGCGAGATCGGCCTGCAGCTGGCCCGGCTGTCGCCCGACACGGCCCGCGCGCTGGCCCCGAAGCTGGCCGACCTGGCGTCGCTGGCCGACCTGATCGACCTCTCTGCCGCGGCCACGCCCGAGCACTTCCACGCCGCCGTGCAGGCCGCCGCGCAGGACCCGGCCGTGGACGGCCTGCTGGCCGTGTACGCGCCGCAGATCGGCTCCGACGCCGCGGAGACGGCGCGCGCCGTCGTCGCCGCCAAGGCCGGCACCGCCAAGCCGCTGCTGGGCTGCTGGATGGGCGACGCCTCGGTGCTGGAGGCGCGCCGCGTGCTCAGCGATGCCGCGATCGCCAACTTCCGCACCCCCGAGGCCGCCGTCGGCGCCTTCGGCAACATCGCCAGCTTCTACGCCAACCAGCAGCTGCTGCTGCAGACGCCGCCACCCATGTCCAGCCTCGCGCAGCCCGACGTGGAGGCCGCGCGGCTGCTCATCGAGAGCGTGCTGGCTGAACGCCGCCGCACGCTGACCGAGATGGAGAGCAAGGCGCTGCTGGCGGCCTTCCACATCCCGGTCACGCAGACCGTGCTGGCGCGCAGCGCCAACGAGGCCATGATGCTGGCCACGCAGATGGGCTTCCCCGTCGCGCTGAAGATCGACTCGCCCGACATCGCGCACAAGAGCGACGTGCAGGGCGTGGCGCTGAACATCCAGAGCGGCGCCGCCGCGCGCGACACCTTCAACGAGATGGTGGCGCGCGTGAAGCGTCTGCAGCCGCAGGCCCGCGTCAACGGCGTGACGGTGCAGAAGATGGCCCGCGCCCACCGGGGCCGCGGCGGCCAGGAGGTCTGCGTGGGTCTGGTGACGGACGAGGCGCTGGGCCCCGCCATCGTCTTCGGTGCCGGCGGCACGATGATCGAGCTCATCGCCGACCGCACGATGGAGCTGCCGCCGCTGAACCAGTTCCTGGCCCGCCGCCTCATCGAGCGCGCCCGCGTGTACGAGGGGCTGGCCGAGGGCCGCGGCGGCGGCGCGCCGGCCGACCTGGAGGCGCTGGAGCGCGTGCTGCTGCGCGTCAGCGAGATGGTGTGCGAGTTCCCGCAGCTGCGCGAGATGGACATCAACCCGCTCATCGTCGACGAGCACGGCGCCGTGGCGGTGGACGCCCGCATCGTGCTGCAGCCCGGCCCGCAGACCGGCCTGCCGCGCGCGTTCGATTACCCGCACCTGGCCATCCTGCCCTACCCGGCGCGCTTCGAGCAGGTCTGGCCGCTGGCCGGCGGCGGCGAGGTGACGGTGCGACCCGTGCGCCCGGACGACGCGCAGATGCTGCAGGACCTGGTGCGCGGGCTGAAGCCCGAGAGCCGCTACTTCCGCTTCGCCAGCGCCATCCAGGAACTGCCGCCGGGATTGCTGGCGCGCCTCACGCTGATCGACTACGACCGCGAGATGGCGCTGGTGGCCGTCTACTGCGAGCGCACCGCGCGCGACGATGGCGGCTTCGACGAGCGCGAGCGCATCGTCGGCGTCAGCCGCATCATCACCAACCCCGACCAGACCAGCTGCGAGTTCAGCCTGCTGGTGGCGGACGACTTTGGCGGCAAGGGCCTGGGCTCGCGGCTGATGGAAGGCATCACCGACGCGGCCCGCGAGAAGGGGCTGAGCGACATCGAAGGCCTGGTGCTGACGAACAACGCCGACATGCTGAAGCTGATGCGCGGGCTGGGCTTCACGATCAAGCCGCACCCCGAGGAGCCGGAGTTCCGGCTGGTGACCAAGGCTTTGTAAGCCCCTCGCCCAATCCCGCCCCGCTGAACGCGGGCGTGTCTGGTCGGTCCCCCAAGGGGACGGCGATGCATGCGGCATTGAGCCTCATGCACATCGCCCTAGACGGGCCGGCTTGGGGCGGCCCGGCGCTCGGCCCGCGTGCATCAGCTTAAACGCGCCAGCCGCTCGGTCAGCAGCGCGAAGAAGCCGTCCGCGTCCGCATGCCGCAGCACCTGGGCGTTGGCGGGCAGGCCGGTGACGGCCCACCAGTCGATGACGGTCATGCCGCGCGTCAGCTCGCTCTGCGTCTCGATGCGCACATTGCAGTCGCGGCTGGTGAAGAGTTCGGGCCGCAGCAGCCAGGCGATGACGCAGGGGTCGTGCAGCGGGCCGCCGTCCTGGCCGTACTTGGCCTCGTCGTAACGCTCGAAGAATTCCATCCAGGCCGCCACCACGGCGCCCACGCGGTTGGGCAGCGCGCGGATCGCGTCGATGCGCTTGGCGGTCGTCAGCACCTCGTGCGTGACGTCCAGCGGCGCCATCGTGATGGGCACGCCGCTCGCGAACACCTCGTGCGCCGCCTGCGGGTCGACGTAGATGTTGAACTCGGCCGCCGGCGTCACGTTGCCGCCCTCGAAGAAGCCGCCGCCCATCAGCACGATGCGGCGGATGCGCTTGGCGATGTCGGGCGCCCGGCGCAGCGCCAGCGCGATGTTGGTCAGCGGGCCCAGCGGGCACAGCGTGACGGTACCGGCCTCGCGCTCGCGCAGCGTCTGCACGATGAAGTCGACCGCGTGCCGCGGGTCCAGCGGCAGCGCCGGCTCGGGCAGGTCCACGCCGTTCAGGCCGGTGTCGCCGTGCACGTGCTCGGCGGTCACCAACGGCACGTCCAGCGGCCGGTCGGCGCCGGCGCAGACGGGCACGTCCGTGCGGCCGGCCAGCTCCAGCACCTTGCGCGCGTTCAGCGTCGTCAGCGCCAGCGGCACGTTGCCGGCCACGGTCGTCACGCCGAGCAGCTCCAGTTCGGGCGAGGCGGCGGCCAGCAGCAGCGCGATGGCGTCGTCCTGGCCGGGGTCGGTGTCGATGATGATGGGCAGGCGGTTCATGGGGTGAGGTCCGGGGGCGCGATGTCGAGGTCGATGGCGCCGAACAGGCTGCTGCCCTCGGCGGTCTTGAGGTCCAGCAGCAGGCTGTCGCCGGCGGCGAGCGCCAGCTCCAGTGAGCCGAGCGCCGCACCGACGACCTGCCCGGCCCGCAGCGCCCGCAGCCGGGCCACGCGGGCCAGCGCAGCGCCGGGGTGGGCGTCGATGTCGCGGACGGGCTGCTTGCTGCCGTTGTGCAGCAGGTGCAGGCAGGCGTGCACGCGGCCGTTGCGCCAGGCGCTGCCGAGTTCATCGGGCGTGACCGCCAGCGGCGCGGCCTGGGTGGCGATGAGTTCGTCGTCCAGGCGCCAGTCCACGGCCAGGGCCAGCAGCCGCAGCGCGTCCAGCGCCGCGGCCGTGTCGCTGGCGGCACCGAGATCGCCGGTGATGGCGGCCAGCGCCACCTCACCCTGGGCCGGCGCGCGCAGCGGCTGGTGCGCGGCGGCGAACTGGCCGGCATCGCGGCGCACGGCGCCATCCGCGCCGACGACGGCCCAGCCACTGGCGCGCGGCAGCGGCGCCAGGCATTTGTCGGGGTCGAACGGGAAGGCATGGCGCAGCTTGCCGTGGTTCAGCTGCACGGCCAGGTCTTCCAGCTGCGGCGCGAGGAAGCCCCAGTCGTCGAGCACCTGCTGCAGGCGGGTGGCGATGCCGGTGGCGTAGTGGGCCTGGGTCAGGTCGCGCGAGACGACGACGAGGTGGCCGTCGCGCGAGCCGTCGGCGTAGCTGGCGAGTTTCATGGGAGGTGGAGGGTGGCAGGGGATCCGGCGTGACCGAAAGGACTCGCCGACGCGCCCCAATCTAGGCGCAAAGCACAGCCGCAGCGGGGGCTGCGGCGAGCATTTGCAACGACGAGTGGGGTGCGTTGGCGAGACAAGGCGGGCATGCAGGATGTCCTGTCACCCTCCTTGAGATGGCAGCATTGTGCGATGCGCGCCCCGCCCTTCCCGCCTCGCGCCGCCTGGCTCGCGCTGGCGGCCAGCCTGCTCGCCCACGCGGCGCTGCTGGGGGGCGGGCGTGTGCGGGAGGACGCGGCGCGGCCGGCACGGGCCGTCAGCGTTGCGCTGCTGCCGCCCACGCTGCCCGTGGCGCTGCCAGAACCCGCGCCGCCCGCCCTGCCCCAGCCCACGGCGCGCTCGACGCGCCCGAGCGAACAGCCCCCGGCACCCGCCGTCGACGCCCCTGCCGCGACGCCGGACGCACCGCCGCTGCGCCTGGCCGGCCCGGCCGCCTGGCGCTACCGGCTGCGCCAGGGCGGGCAGGATGGCGAAGCGCTGCTGGACTGGCAGCCGCAGGCCGACGGCCGCTACAGCCTGCGCCTGACGCGGCGCATCGGCGAGCGTGCGCTGCCGGCGCTGGAAAGCCTGGGCCGCACCGGCAGCGCCGGCCTGGCGCCCGAGCGCTTCGCGCTGCAACGCGGCGGCCAGGACCGGCAGGCCGTCAACTTCGACGCCGACGAACGGCGCGTCAGCTTCTCCGCCAGCCCGGTGCAGCACGAGCTGCCCGAGGGCACGCAGGACCGGCTGTCCTGGTGGCTGCAGCTGGCCGCGCTGGTGCAGGCCGCGCCGACGCCGGGCGGCCGCTGGCGCGTCTGGGTGGCGGGGCTGCGCGGCGAGCTGCGCGAGTGGACGTTCGCGGCCGCCGACGCCGAGCCGGGCGACGCCGGCACGCTGCACCTGCGCCGGCTGCCGCTGGGGCCGCACGACCCGGGCGTGGAGCTGTGGCTGGACCCGGCACGCGACTACTGGCCCGTGCGGCTGCGCCAGGGCGACCCCGAAACCAGGGGTTACGAAATCACCTTGACCGACGTGAACTCCTGACGCTTCCTACACGTTGTCGGCCTGGGGGATGACCCGAATTGACCCCCGTTCTGCCAGTATCTGGACCGAGCGGGGCTTGAAACGCAGAGCCCCACCCGCAGCTGAAGCCACGAGGAGAACTCCATGCACATGCTCTACAACTCCGACAGCTTCATCGTCGTCCAGTTCGAGGTGCCGCTCGTCGAAGCCGACACGGGACCGCAACTGAACCGCGGCGGATTCGAGATCGTCGACAAGTTCGCCCGCAAGGAAATCTTCATCGAGGGCGCGCTGGCCGAGTCCTTCTCGCAGGGCGTGCAGGCGCTCATCGAGGACGGCCAGCCCTCCGAAGACGAGCTGGACGCCTTCATCGAGCAATACGCCGTGATGGGCCAGCAGCCCGTCGTGATGCACTGAACGTTTAGGGACACGGCCACGCATTGATTCGCCGAGAACCCTGATACAAGATGGGCCAACGCCGGCCGCTGCAGGCCGGGCAAGGAGCCCATCGATGGTGAAGCGAACCGCCGCAGAGACTGCCCCCCGGGCCGCCGCTGCCCGCGTGCTGCCTTCGCCCGGCCTGGACAGCGCCCCGGTGCTGGACCGCATGTGTTCGCAGTTCGTGCTGACGCTGACCGTCAAGCACGCCAACCGCTTCAACCTGCGGCGCGACTTCAACGGCCTGCTGTCCTTCACCGGCCGCCACCTCGTCTGGCCCACGCGCGTGCTGCAACGCCTGCGCGTCTACCTGGCGCAGCGCTGCGCCGGCAACGAGCTGTGGCGCGGCCACGAGGCACTGTCCGACGAAGCCTTCCTGGACCGCTTCGGTCAGTGGAGCGGGCCGTTCTCCGAAGGCACCCTCTTCTTCTACCTCGACGAGTACGTCAAGGACGCGCCCAAGGACATGTTGGCCTTGCTGGCCACCACCTGCGAACACCTGGACCGCCAGCTCAAGCGCGAGTCCACGCTGGTCGAGAAGAACATCGACGCTTTGGGTCAGCTGCTGCAGCTGAACCCGGCCGAGCGCGCCATCCTGCTGTACGGCACGCTGGCCCGCTACCAGCGCGAGCTGCGCGGCGCGCTCGTCGAATTCAAGGTCAACACGGCGCAGGAGGCCTTCGCCGCCATCGCCGCCGTGGCCGGCGTGGACGAGCGCGAGG
>JAYSCT010000021.1:0-43630 GCA_041914785.1 Roseateles sp. | reverse complement strand
CGATGTAGATCCAGCTGCCGGCCGTCATCTGGCCGTACATCATCAGGCCCTTGCGATCCAGCTCGTGGAAGTGCTCCCACGTGGCCCAGGCCGGAACCAGGTTGGAGTTCGCCAGCAAGACGCGCGGCGCATCGGGATGCGTGCGGAACACACCGACCGGCTTGCCGGACTGCACCAGCAGCGTCTCGTCGTCGCCCAGCTCGCGCAGCGACTTGAGGATGGCGTCGAACGCGTTCCAGTTGCGCGCCGCCTTGCCGATGCCGCCGTAGACGACCAGCGCGTCCGGGTTCTCGGCCACGGCGGGGTCGAGGTTGTTCTGCAGCATGCGGTAGGCCGCTTCGGTCAGCCAGCTCTTGCAGCTGAGTTGCGTGCCGGTGGGGGCCTTGACGGGGCGGGGCAGGGCGGTCATCTGGACTCCTTGAAAGCGGAGCGGACTCTAGTTGTCTATACAAGTCAAGTCAACTAGCATGCGGCCCATGGCCAGAACCGCATCCAGCCCCGAGCCCCAGTACCTCAAGGTCAAGAACCATCTGCGCGAAGGCATCGCCAGCGGCCACTGGGTGGCTGGCGACCTGCTGCCCAGCGAGGGCGCGCTGGTGGCTCAGTTCGAGGTCAGCCGCATGACGGTGAACCGCGCGCTGCGCGAGCTGGTGCAGGAGGGGCTGATCGAGCGCGTGCAAGGTGTGGGCAGCTTCGTCGCGCAGCTGCACCGCATCTCCAGCACGCTGAACGTGCGCGATGTGCACGAGGAAATCCTGGAACGCGGCGGCCAGCACGAGGCGCGCGTGCATGCGCTGCTGCGCGGCAAGGCCTCGCCGCAGCAGGCGGCCGAGCTGGGCTTGAAGCGCGGCGCGCCGGTATTCCTCAGCCTCATCGTGCACCTGGAGAACGGCCACGCCATCCAGTGCGAGGAGCGCGCCGTCAACCCGGCCTGTGCGCCGGACTACCTGCAGCAGGACTTCACGCGCGTCACGCCCACGCACTACCTGCTGGACGTCGCGCCGCTGTCCGAGGCGCGCTACATGATCGAGGCGGCGCTGCCTGGCGAGGTGGAGGCCAAGCTGCTGGGCATCGGCCGGCGCGACCCCTGCCTGGTCGTCAAGCGCATCACCTACAGCCGCGGCGTGGCGGTAACCTCCGTGAAACTGACCCACCCCGGGGCACGTTACCAATTGCAAGGGAGCTTCTCGGCATGAGCTTTGCCGCCGGGAGCTGCGGAGAATGCGCAGTTCCCTGCAGAGCAGGGCCAAGGGCGGCGGTGGTGGCACCGCGGCCCCAATGCAAGGGCAAGAACATGAGTTGGAGCAAGGTCAGCGCGGCGGATGTGCAGCCGCAGGCCTGGAAGAACCAGGGCGGCACGACGCGCGAGCTGCTCGCCTGGCCGCACGCGCACGACTGGGCGCTGCGCATCAGCGTGGCCCGTGTGGGTCGCGACGGGCCGTTCTCGGCCTTTCCCGGCGTGCACCGCTGGCTGGCCGTCATTGGCGGCGCGGGGCTGCGGCTGTTCGACTGGCCGCAGAGCATCGGCGACGAGCCGCTGCGCTTCGACGGCGGCCTGGCGCCCGAGGCCGAGCTGATCCGAGGCGAGACCGACGTCTTCAACGTCATGGAGCGCCGCGGCAACCTGGAGGTGGAGCCTGCCAGCCATGTGCTGCTGCCGCGCACACCGTGGGTGGGCCTGTTCACCGTTGAGGGCGGCCTGCTGGAGCACGGCCACCGCGCGATGCCGCTGGCGCCGCTGACGCTGGCCTGGTGCGAGGCGCCGGCCGCGCAGAGCTGCGTGTTCACCGGGCCCGACGCGACGGGCAGCCATGCGTGGTGGCTGACGTGGAGCGGGGAATGATCCTTGATCCGACAGTTGAGCGCGGCCGAGGGGCTGGCGAGGCGGGCTGCCGGCAAGGCGCGACGACGCAGTGGGCTCGTGCCCACCAGGATGAGCAACGCGGTCGGCGGCCCGAAGCGCCAGACCAGCGGCCGTGCAGCGCTGGCGGTCGGCGTGGTGAAGCCGGCAACATCTCCGCAGCATTGGGCGACGAGGATGGCGGTGAGTAGCAAGCGGTCGACTGTCGGGTCAAGGATTCTGTGGCGAGGGGGGCGGCTGGCCACGCTGGCCGGCGACAGCGGCTGGGGCCTCATCGACGACGGCGCGCTGCTGGTGGACGGCGGCCAGCTGCGCTGGGTGGGCCCCAGTGCCGAGGCGCCGCCGGCCGACGAGGTTGTCGAGCTGCACGGCGCGCTCGTCACGCCGGGGCTGGTGGACTGCCACACGCACCTCGTCTACGGCGGCAACCGCGCGAACGAGTTCGAGCAACGGCTGCACGGCGCGAGCTACGCCGACATCGCCAAGGCCGGCGGCGGCATCCGCTCGACGGTGGCTGCCACGCGTGCCGCCACCGAGGCCGAGCTGCTGGCGGGTGCTGCCAAGCGCGCGCTGGCGTTGACGCGCGAGGGCGTGACGACGCTGGAGGTCAAGTCCGGTTACGGGCTGGATGCCGCCACGGAGGCGCGCATGCTGCGCGTCGCGCGCCAGCTGACCGGCGTGGACGTGCGCACCACCTACCTCGCCGCCCACGCGCTGCCGCCCGAGTTCGCCGATGCCGACGCCTACATCACCGCCGTCTGCGACTGGCTGCCCGCGCTGCACGCACAGGGCCTGGTGGACGCGGTGGACGCCTTCTGCGAGCACATCGCCTTCAGCCCGGCGCAGGTGCGGCGCGTGTTCGACGCGGCGAAGGCGCTGGGCCTGCCCGTCAAGCTGCATGCCGAGCAGTTGAGCGACCAGGGCGGTGCGCAGCTCGCCGCCGGCTACCGCGCGCTGAGCTGCGACCACCTCGAGTTCGTCAGCCCCGCCGGCGTGCAGGCCATGGCCGAGGCCGGCACGGTGGCTGTGCTGCTGCCCGGTGCGTTCTACGCGCTGCGCGAGACGCAGCTGCCGCCCATCGCCGCGCTGCGCGAGGCCGGCGTGCCCATCGCCCTTGCCACCGATCACAACCCCGGCAGCTCGCCGACGCTGTCGCCGCTGCTGATGCTGAACATGGCCTGCGTGCTGTTCCGACTGACGCCCGAGGAGGCGCTGCGCGGCCTGACCGTGAACGGCGCCCGCGCGCTGGGCCTGCGCGACCGCGGCCAACTGGTGGCCGGGCAGCGTGCCGACTTCTGCGTCTGGGATGCTGGACACCCGCGCGAGCTGGCCGCATGCTTCGGGCATAACCCGCTGACAGAGCGGGTGTTCCAGGGAGTTTCATGAGCGTCTTCCACCTGCAGCGCGGCCGCGTGCCGTTGCTGATCAGCCTGCCGCACGTGGGCACCGACATCCCGCCCGAGCTGGCCGGCCGCCTGGTGCCGCGCGCGCTCGCCAGCGAGGACACCGACTGGCACCTGGAGCGGCTCTACCGCCCCCTCGCCGAGGCGCTGGGCGCCAGCCTCATCGTGCCGCGCTACAGCCGCTACGTCATCGACCTGAACCGCCCGCCCGACGACCGGCCGCTGTACCCCGGCGCGTCGGGAGGCACCGGCCTGGTGCCCACGCATTTCTTCACCAGCGAGCCGCTGTACCGCGACGGTGCCGAGCCCGATGCGCTGGAGATCGCCGCGCGCCGCGAGGCCTGCTGGCGCCCGTACCACGACGCGCTGTCCGCCGAGCTGCAGCGCCTGCTCGCCGAGCATGGCCGCGCGCTGCTGTTCGACGGCCACAGCATCCGCTCCGAGCTGCCCTGGCTGTTCGACGGCCAGCTGCCGGCGCTCAACCTCGGCACGGCCGACGGCGCGTCCTGCGCGCCGCCCATCACCCAGCGTCTGGGCGCGCGGCAGGGCGGCCAGCAGCGCCACAGCCATGTCGTCAACGGCCGTTTCAAGGGCGGCTACATCACGCGCCACTACGGCCGGCCGGGCGAGGGCGTGCACGCCGTGCAGCTGGAGATGTGCCAGCGCTGCTACATGGACGAGGCGCGGGACCCGCGCGATGCCTACGACGAGGCCGCCGCCGCCGCGGTGGCGCCGCTGATCGAGCAACTGCTCAGGGAGATGCTGGCATGCCCGGCCTGAAGAAGCTGCACGCCCCGCTCGCCTGGGTGCATGGCGGCTGGCAGCGCGATGTGCTGCTGACCGTGGATGCCACCGGCCACTGGACCGAGATCAGCGTCAACACCACCGCACCGCCCGAGGCCGAGCTGCTGGCCGGTCCGCTCATCCCCAGCCTCGTCAACGCCCACAGCCACGCCTTCCAGCGCGCCTTCGTGGGCCTGGCCGAGCGCCGCGAGGCCGGCGAGGACGACTTCTGGAGCTGGCGCGACCGCATGTACGCGCTGGCGCTGCGCATCTCGCCGCACCAGTTGCGTGCGGTGGCCGGCCAGCTGTATGCCGAGCTGCTGCGCGGCGGCTACACGCAGGTCTGCGAGTTCCATTACCTGCACCACCCGGCGCACGGGCAGGACTTCGACGACGAGCTGGACATGGCCTGGGCGCTGGCCGCCGCGGCCGAGGACACCGGCATCGGCCTGACGCTGCTGCCCGTCGTCTACACGCGCAGCGGCTTCGACGCCGCCGGGCTGCGGCCCGACCAGCACCGCTTCGCCGCGGATGCCGACTGGGCCTGGCGCGCCTGCCAGCGCGTCAACGCCGCGGGCCTGCCGCGCGTGAACGCCGGCGTGGCGCTGCACTCGCTGCGCGGCGCGTCGCCGGCCGACATCGCGCGGCTGCTGAGCCTGGTGGGCAGCGCCGACCTGCCCATCCACATCCATGTGGCCGAGCAGACGGCCGAGGTGGCCGACTGCCTGCGCGCCACCGGCCTGCGCCCGCTGCAGTGGCTGGCCGAGCATGGCCGCCTGGACCCGCGCTGGCAGCTGGTGCATGCGACGCACGCGGAGCCGGCCGAGATCGAGGCCGTGGCGCTGAGCGGCGCCGGCATCGTCATCTGCCCCGGCACCGAGGCCAACCTGGGCGACGGCTTCGCCGATCTGCCCGACTGGCTGCACCACAACGCGGCGCTGACTGTGGGCTCCGACAGCCAGGTCACGCGCGGCTGGGTGGAGGAGCTGCGCTGGCTGGAGTACGGCCAGCGGCTGCTGCATCGCCAGCGCAACATCGCGTCGCTGCCGGGCAGCCAGCCGTCCAGCGCGGCGCGGCTGTTCGACGCGGCCGTGCAGGGCGGCGCCCGCGCGGCCGGCTTCACGGCCTGGGGCCTGACGCCCGGCGCGCGCGCCGACGCGCTGGTGCTCAACCGTGAGGCCGACGGGCTGCGCGGCGTGCCAGACGAGCACCTGCTGGATGCCGTCGTCTTCGGCAGCAACGGCTCGCCGTGGCAGTCGGTCTGGGTGGCCGGGCGGGCGCGGCCCTGGCGGGCGCCGCAGCGCGTCGGCGATGCGTTCGAGGCGACGATGCGCGAGCTGTGGCGCCCCGAAGGCAACCCGCAAGCCTGAGGCTTGGCGGTCCGGCAGCAAAAGACTAGGCTCCCGCCACAACCTCGCGAGGGAGTGGCGATGAAGCTGAGCGATTTCACGATCAAGGCGAGGCTGCTCGCGCTGGCGGCGCTGGCGGTGCTGGGCCTGTTGATCGTCGGCCTGCAGGGGCTGTACAGCCTGTCGCAGTCCAACGACCGTTTCTCCCACTACGTCGGCAACGACGTCGAGTCGCTGACGCAGCTGGCCGGCATCCGTGCCGGCGTTGGCAACCTGCGGCGCTACGAAAAGGACCTGCTCATCAACCTGGCCGATCCCAAGGCCGTGGAGCGCTACCGCAAGGACTGGGAGGAGACCTTCGACAAGGTCTCCACCAGCCTCGACAAGATCGGCCAGCTCGACGTGCCGGCCGACGTGAAGCGCATGCCGGCCGAACTGAAGCAGGCGCTGCAGGACTACCGCACGGGCTTCGGCGGCATCCAGGCGCGCGTTGCCAAAGGCGAGTTCGCCGACACCGCGGCGGCCAACCAGGCGATGGAGCCGGTCAAGGCGCCGGTGCGCGCGGTGGACAAGGCGCTGGCCGAGATGACCGAGAAGGTCGACCGGAACTCCGCCCAGCAGGTCAGGCTGCTGGAGGAAAACGAGCAGGTCATCCGCCGCAACCTGACGCTGGTGGTCGTCGTCGCGGTGCTGCTGCTGGCGGGCTACACGGTGGTCAACATCCGCTCCATCCTGGCGCCGCTGTCGCAGGCGGTGAAGGCGGCCGAGCGCATCGCCGGGCACGACCTCAGCCACCCGGTGCGCGTAGATGGCCGTGACGAGACGGCCGCCGTCATGCGCGGCGTGCAGGGCATGCAGGCCTCGCTGGTCACCGTCGTCTCCGGCGTGCGCCAGAGCACCGACAACATCGCCAACGCGTCGCGCGAGGTGGCCACGGGAAGCCAGGACCTCAGCAACCGCACCGAGCAGGCGGCGTCCAACCTGCAGGAGACGGCGTCGGCGATGGAGGAGCTGACGGCCAGCGTCACGCACAACGCCGAGTCGGCGCGGCAGGCGCAGCAGCTGGCCAGCGACGCGACCGCCGTGGCGCGCCGCGGCGGCGGCGTCGTGGACGAGGTGGTCGAGACGATGGGCCGCATCAGCGCGTCGTCGGCCAAGATCGCCGACATCATCTCGGTCATTGATGGCATCGCGTTCCAGACCAACATCCTGGCGCTGAACGCCGCGGTGGAGGCCGCGCGGGCCGGCGAGCAGGGCCGCGGCTTTGCCGTCGTGGCTGGCGAGGTGCGCACGCTGGCGCAGCGTTCGGCCGAGGCCGCCAAGGAGATCAAGGCGCTCATCACGCAGAGCGGCGAGAACGTCGACAACGGTGCCGCCCTGGTGGGCCGCGCCGGCGAGACCATGCGCGAGATCATCGACGCCATCGCGCGCGTCAGCCACATCGTGTCGGAGATCAGCCTGGCCACCGGCGAGCAGAGCACCGGCATCGGCCAGATCAGCCAGGCCATCGCAGGGCTGGACCAGATGACCCAGCAGAACGCCGCGCTGGTGGAGGAATCCGCTGCGGCCGCCGCCAGCCTGCAGCAGCAGGCGGACGAGCTGACGCGGTCGGTGGCGGTGTTCAGGCTGGGCTGATTAGGGCCCGCTGCCGTCGTGTTAACAGGCCCTAGCCGCCGGCGGCCACGTCCAGCGCCGTCTCGGCGATCAGCGCGCGCAGCCAGCGGTGGGCAGGATCGTCGCGGTAGCGCACATGCCAGCCCATCTGCACCGGGAAGCGGCCCAGGTCCACCGGCGTGGGCAGCACCTTCAGCCGGGCGTCGGCCGCCAGGCGCCGGCAGATCAGCTGCGGCAGCGTGGCGCAGTAGTCGGTGACGGCCACCATCTCGGGGATCGCCAGGAAATGCGTCACCGAGACGGCGACGTCCCGCTTCAGCCCCTGGCGCTCCAGCGCCTGGAACAGCCCCACCCGCAGCCGGCCCGGCGGCAGCATGTTGACGTGCCGCAGCCGCTCGTACTGGGCCTTGGACAGCGTGGCGCCCACGTCCGGGTGGTCGGCGCGCACGACGCAGGCCAGGCCGTCGTCCATCAGCGGCTGCACCACCAGGTTGTCGGGCGGATCGACGAAGCGGCCCAGTGCCAGCGCCGTGGTGCCCGACATCACGCCGGTGTCCGCCAGGTCGCTGCCGTAGGGCGTCAGGCGCAGCCGGATGCCTGGCGCCTGCTCGCGCAGCCGCGCGACGATGGCCGGCACCAGCACGAACTCGACATAGCTGTTCGGCGCGATGGTCAGCTGCAGGTCGGCCCGCGACGGGTCGAAGGCCTGCTGGCCCAGGATGACGCCGTCCAGCGACGCCAGCGCCGCGGCGATGACGGGCGCCAACTCCTGCGCCTTGGGCGTGGGCTGCATGCCGTAGCGCTCGCGGACGAACAGCGGGTCCTGCAGCAGCGCGCGCAGCCGCACCAGCGCGTTGGACAGCGCCGGCTGCGTGATGCTGAGCCGTGCCGCGGCACGGGTGACGCTGCGCTCCTCCATCAACGCCATGAAGACCGGCAGCAGGTTCAGGTCGTATTTCATCCAGACATGGTGGCTTGTGAATATCTGAAATTCAATAGATAAATTGGATGAATTGCTGCGGTGCATCCATTCTTCATGCACCGCCGCAGCACCGGATGCCATCGGTGCGGTGGCTGCCCCGAACCTCTCACCCCACCAGGAGCCACCATGACCACCCCCATCCTCTTCACCCCCACCCGCCTCGGCGCCATCGAGGTGGCCAACCGCATCGCGATGGCGCCGCTGACGCGTTCACGGGCCGACAGCGACGGCGTGCAGACGCCGCTGGCCGTCGAATACTACCGGCAGCGCGCCTCGGCCGGGCTGCTGATCGCCGAGGCGACCAACATCTCCCGCCAGGGCCGCGGCTATGCCTTCACGCCGGGCATCTACAGCGAGGCCCATGTGCAGGCCTGGCGTGCCGTGACGGACGCGGTGCACGCGGCCGGCGGCAAGATCGTGCTGCAGCTGTGGCATGTGGGCCGCATGTCGCACACCAGCCTGCAGGCCGGTGGCGCAGCACCCGTCGCGCCGTCGGCGATCCAGGCCGGCGGCAGCGTCTTCACCGAGCAGGGCTTCCAGCCGCCCTCCATGCCGCGGGCGCTGGAGACCGAGGAGATCCCCGCGCTGATCGAGGACTACCGCCAGGCCGCGCTGCGCGCCCAGGCGGCCGGCTTCGACGGCGTGGAGGTGCATGCGGCCAACGGCTACCTGCTGGAGCAGTTCCTGCGCGACAGCACCAACCGCCGCACCGACCGCTACGGCGGCTCCATCGAGAACCGTGCCCGGCTGACGCTGGAGGTCGTCGCGGCGGTGGCCGGCGTCTGGGGCGCGGACCGCGTCGGCGTGCGCTTGTCGCCGCTGTCCACCGCCATCGGCGACACGCCGCTGGACAGCACGCCCATGCAGACCCATGGCCACCTGGTGGGCCGCCTCAGCGCGATGGGCCTGGCCTACCTGCATGTCGTCGAGGGCCAGATGCATGGCGACAACGGCGCCGACGCCTTCAACATCCGCGCGCTGCGGGCCGCCTTCGACGGTGCCTACATCGCCAACAACGGCTACGACCGCGCGTCCGCGCTGGCGGCCACCGCCGACGACCGCGCCGACATGGTGGCCTTCGGCCGCGCCTTCATCGGCAACCCCGACCTCGTGCAGCGCCTGAAGGACAACCGGCCGCTGTTCGACGCACCGGCGTCCGGCTACTTCGGCGGCGGCGCCGAGGGCTACACGCAATTCACGCAGGCGCAGGCGGCCTGAAGCGGCCGCGCTGCCCGCGGCACGCCACAACGTGGCACGCTGCGGACCCTTGAGCTGCGCCGGCCGGCGCATCGTCCAATTCCTCAGACTCCAGGATGACTCCCATGAACAACTTCAATCTCTACGTTCCCACCCGCGTGCTGTTCGGCCAGGGCGAGATCGCCGGCATCGCCAGGCAGGTGCCCGCCGGGGCGCGGGTGCTCGTCACCTACGGCGGCGGCAGCGTGCTCGCCAACGGCGTCATGGCCCAGGTGCGTGAGGCGCTGGGCGAGCGCCTCGTCGCCGAGTTCGGCGG
Source organism: Roseateles sp. (assembly GCA_041914785.1). GTDB lineage: Bacteria > Pseudomonadota > Gammaproteobacteria > Burkholderiales > Burkholderiaceae_C > Pelomonas. The sequence goes on along the minus strand of JAYSCT010000021.1, from coordinate 34,125 downwards.
CATCGAGCCCAACCCCGACTACGCGACGCTGATGCGCGCCGTGGCGCTGGCCCGCGAGCAGCGCATCGACTTCGTGGTCGCCGTCGGCGGCGGGTCGGTGGCCGACGGCAGCAAGTTCATCGTCGCCGCCATTCCCTACGAGGGCGACCCCTGGGAGCTGCTGACCGGCCAGGGCAAGGTGCGGGCCGCCGTGCCGCTGGGCGTCGTGCTGACGCTGGCGGCCACCGGCTCCGAGATGAACTCGGGCGCCGTCATCAGCCGGCGCGAGACCGGCGACAAGCTGTTCTTCGGCTCCGAGAAGGTGTTCCCGCGCTTTGCCGTGCTGGACCCGAGCACGCTGTTCAGCCTGCCGCCGCGCCAGACGGCCAACGGCGTCGTCGACGCCTTCGTGCACACCGTCGAGCAGTACCTGACCTACCCGGTCAATGCCAAGGTGCAGGACCGCCTGGCCGAGGGCCTCTTGCTGACGCTGATCGAGGAAGGCCCCAAGCTGCTGACCACGCCCGACGACTACGACGCCCGGGCCAACGTCATGTGGGCGGCGACGATGGCGCTGAACGGCTACCTCGGCGCCGGCGTGCCGCAGGACTGGAGCACCCACATGCTGGGCCACGAGATCACGGCCGTGCACGGGCTGGACCATGCGCAGACGCTGGCCATCGTGCTGCCCGCCATGCTGGCCGCGCGCCGCGAGCCCAAGCGCGCCAAGCTGCTGCAGTACGCCGAGCGCGTCTGGGGCCTGCGCGAGGGCAGCGAGGACGCACGCATCACCGCTGCCATCGACGCCACGCGCGCCTTTTTCGAGCGCATGGGCGTGCCCACGCAGCTGTCGGGCCATGGCATCCGCGAGCCGCAGCTGGCGCGCATCCTCGCCAAGCTGGAGGCCCATGGCATGACGGCGCTGGGCGAGCACGGCGACGTGACGCTGGACGTCAGCCGCGCCGTGCTGGAGGCGGCGGCCTGATCTCGGCCGGGCCGCCTCGGTCCTCGGGGTCAGCGGCGGCAGGTCGTTCTGCGGCGCTGCACCGCCACGATGCAGCCCAGTCCCGCCAGCATCAACCCCAGGCTGGCGGGCTCGGGCACGGGCGCGGGCAGCGGCGTGTTCGCCGGCGAGAAGTGGCCGGAGGCCGAGGTGTAGGTCCAGCCGGTCGGCAGGTCCAGGTTGAACAGCATGGTGTGGCTGTAGTCGGCAATGGAGCCGCTGCGTGCCGACACCGACAGGCTGCCCATCAGGTAGACGTTGAAGCTCTGGCCGGGCAGCGCCGTGATCTCGCCCCTGACTTCGGTCACGCCGTTGCCCAGCGCATAGGTCGTCGCGCGGTTCCAGCCGCCCGGGTCCGTGCCGAAGTAGTAGGAGGCGCTGGCATAGGCGCCGTCCCCGTAGGCCCATTTGCCGCGGTGCTTGGTGCCGTCGATCGTGAAGTCGAACTTGATCGTGTCCCCCGCGCTGTTGGCGGGCGGTGTCAGCGTGATGGTGTCCCACACCATGACGTCGGCGAAGGTCTGCCAGGTGCAGGTGTAGACCGTGCAGTAGACCGGCAGCCTCGGGTTCTCGCTGGTCCATGCGTAGGCGTGCAGGTTGAATCCGGCGGAGTCGCCATAGGCGGACGCCGACTTGTTGGCGTCGGGCGCATAGCTGGCCGAGGCTGCGGACTGGTACTCGCCGCCCTGCTTCAGGCCGCCGGCGTTCACGTAGGTGCCGAAGCTGGACCATGGCGCGGCCGCATGGCCGCTGCCGGCCGCGGCCAGCAGGGCCGTGGCGGCGGCGACCTGCCACCGCTGTCGAGTGGTGCGCCGGGTGAGGGAGGATGGGCGTGGGTTCATGACAGGGAGCCTCTTTTTCGTTGGGCAGGTTGGAGAAATCAATCGACCAGGGCCTGCAAGGCCTTCAGGTCCAGCCGCTGCAGCACGCGCTGCATGGGCTCGGTGAACACGTCGCCGCCGTCGACCGACAGCTTCAGCATCTGCGGCCGCGCGGGGTGCTGCCGGTCCCAGGGGAACTCGGGGTCGGGCTTGACGAGGCGGGGGTAGCGGTCCGTCGGCACGGCCGGGTCGTGCAGGCCGTTCAGGCCCAGCAGCGCCGGCGCGGCCAGCTGCTGCGGCGACAGGCTGGCGCGCCAGGCCTGGACGCGGCGCAGCATGGTCTGCAGCGGGTGCGCGTCGACGCCGGCGGCGGCCTTGCGGCGCGCGGTGCGTGCGTCGGCCTCGCGGGCCGCGCGCATCTGCACGCGCAGCTCGGCGGCCATCTTGTCGGCGGCCGCGGGGTCGACCTTGCGCATGGCCGCGGCGACCTTCTCGACCTGCGCCTCGTCGAAGGCCTCGCGCGCGGCGCTGTCGCCCTCGGCCGGCAGGCCGGCGCGGGCGGTGGCGTCTTCCTGCAGGCGGCGCTGCAGGTCACGCAGCGTGAAGTCGGCGTACTCGGCCGTCGTCACCGGCACCCACGGCAGGCGGCCGCCGCGCGTGAACACCAGCTGGCGGCCGCCGTACAGCGTGACGCCCTGCACCTGCCCGGTGGCGGGCACCTCGCGCCAGGCCTGCAGCTGCTCGTCGCGCAGCTCGGCATGGGGCGACTCGAAGAAGGCGGTCGGCGCGTTGATCTGCACGACGATGGCGGCCATGGGGCCGAGGCGGTCGGCCTTGGGGTTGACGTCGCAGCGGCCGGGCAGCCACATGCTTTCGCGGTGGTCGCGCAGCAGCAGGCTGCCGCTGCGGGCCGGCTCGCTCCACTGGCCTCCCACCTGCCAGCTGCCGCGCAGCCGCGTGCGCGGCAGCTCGTGCAGCTCGCGCTGGGCGTGCAGCAGCGCGTTGACCTGGCGCAGCGCCTGCCGCATCGGGGCGACGGCCGGGTCGGCGACGGGGTGCTGGTCGGCCGCCATCGGGTGCTCGGCGTCCACCCAGCAGTCGATGGCCGCGTGGGCCGGGCAGGGCAGGGCCACCAGCACCAGCGCCGAGGCCGCCGCCAGCGCGCAGACGGCCGCCGTCGCCGCCGCGGCCCGCAGGCCGTGCGTGAGCTTGTTCATGGGCAGGCTCCGGGCCGGGTCAGCGGGTGACGAGGCCGGGCACCGGCGCCAGGCCCAGCGCGCTGGCCACCGTGGCCCAGCGCGGCGCGGGCATGGCGGCCTGGGCGGTGCCGGCCAGCGCGTCGAACAGCTCGGCGGGCAGGTGCGGCCGCGCGCCGGCCAGCAGGCCGATGGTCTCGCTGGCGTTCATGCCGCGGGCCATCCAGTGCAGGTAGAAGGCCAGCTCATGCGGCGCCAGCGTCGCCTGCAGCGCGGCCTCCATGGCGGCGATTTCGGCGTCGCTGAAGTGCTCCCACAGGGCCTGCGTCAGCGCGCTCTCCTCCTCGGCCATGTGGGCCAGGTTCTCGCCGATGAAGACCGACAGCCGCAGGAACAGCTCGTAGCCCAGCGCCGCGGCCTGGGCGTCGGGGGCGTCGCGCAGCGCCAGCAGCAGGCGGCGCAGCGTGGCGATGGCGTCCAGGTGTTCGAGGTGGTCCTCGTGATAGGGCCGCACGGCGCGCGGTGCGCGCTGGCGCAGCGGCTCGTGGAAGAACTGGTTCTCGTGCGCCAGGTGGTCGGCACAGGTGGCCAGCAACCGTTCCACATCCTCGACGATCTGCGCGCGCTCCTGCGCCTGGCTGGCGTCCAGCGCGCCGGCGCGGTGCAGCGTGTCGAACATCAGCACGCGCAGGCCCTTGTGGATGAAGCGGTAGGGCGTGAAGCGCGGCGTGGCGGCCGCCTGCGCGATGGCGTCGGGGCCGTGGGCGGCGGTGCCGGCGGGGGCGGTGGAGGAGGGGCGGTTCATGGCGGCTGTGCGGTGGCGGGTTGACGATGGCCGCCAGTGTTCCCGCCGCCGGGCGCGCTGCCCACGCCCCTTTTTGAGCCCGCTCTTTTTGGGTACTAGCTGGCTGCAACAGCAGCCGGCGCAGCGACCGCCGCGCTGTAGGGCCGCAGCTCTTCCGGGTGCTGGCGCAGGTACTGCAGCAGCGCGCGCCGCTTCTCGGGGCCGCGGCCGCCTTCGCGGCCGGCTGCCGCGGGGTCGCCGTCGCCGAACAGGCCGGGCATGGCGTCCTGGGCGCGCTGGTGCACCTGGCGCCACAGCCGCTTCACGCCGTGGCCGGAGATGCCCAGCTCGTCGCCGATGGCCTCGTCGGTGAGGTCGGTCACGGCCAGCCGCAGCAGGCGGCGCTCCGCGGCCGTGAAGCCGAAGCGTGGCGGCGTGAACTGGAAGGCGTCGCGCACCGGCGAGCCGGGCAGCAGCAGCGCGGCTTCCTCGCGCTGCAGGCCGTACAGCTCGGGCACGCCGGGCTCGCCGCGCGCGCTGCAGGCGCGAAAGCCCATGCTCAGCATGTAGCCGGACTGTTCGGCCGTGGCTTCCTGGTAGAGGCTGTGCAGCCGGTAGCCGGCATGGGCGAAGCGGAACAGCGACATCGCGACGCTGAGCAGCTCCAGCGTGTCGGGGTTGGCCAGGTCGGTCAGCACCTGCTCGTAGTGCAGCACCAGGAAGCTCACCTCGCCGCGGCCGTTCAGCCGCGCCAGTTCCTTGTCGCCCGGCGGCTGGAAGCGGCCGTCCAGCAGCTCGGCATACAGCAGCGCGGGCGCGTAGGGCGGCGGGGCCTCGCGCAGCAGGCGGCTCCAGCGCTCGTCCAGCGCGATGGCCACGCCCAGCCCGACGATGCGCTGGCCGGCCGGGCGGTTGAGGTCTTCGATGACGTCGCCGTTGAAGCCCGGGTGCCCCAGCAGCCGCGTCCAGATGGCGGGCAGCGCGGCGCGCACCTCGGGCGCCAGCGGCAGCCAGGCCGGCACCAGCCGCTGCGCCTCCTGCAGGTCGGCATGGCCCAGCAGCCGGCCGTGCAGCCTCAAGCCCGATCCGTCCAGCATCGCCCCTCCCGCTGGTTGCCGCTGTTGGCGGCGCGATTCTAGGAAGGGCGCGCCGGCTCAGGCGGTCTGGGCCTCGCCCGCCACGCGGCGCTTGCGCGTGAAGCGCTGGATCATGTCGTCCACCACCTCGTAGAGCACCGGGATCACCAGCAGGCTCAGGAAGGTGCTGGTGATGAGCCCGCCGATGACGACGATGGCCATCGGGGCGCGGAAGCTCGGGTCGGTGCCGAAGCCCAACGCGATGGGCAGCATGCCCGCGCCCATGGCCAGCGTCGTCATGACGATGGGCCGCGCGCGCTTGTGGCAGGCGTCCAGCAGCGCATCCAGCCTTGACAGGCCCTGGTCGCGCTGCGCGACGATGGCGTACTCCACCAGCAGGATGGAGTTCTTCGTCGCGATGCCCATCAGCATGATCATGCCGATCATGGCCGGCATGGACAGGTCGGTGCCGGTCACGAACAGCGCGAGGATGGCGCCCGGGATGGACAGCACCAGCGCACCGAGGATGGTGACCGGCTGCACCCACGCGTGAAACAGCAGCACCAGCACGATGTAGATGCAGGCGACACCCGTGCCCATGGCCAGCGCGAAGCCCTGGCCCAGCTCGGCGAAGGCCTCGGCGTCGCCCACCTCGGCCTTGGTGATGCCCGGCGGCAGCGTGGCGATGCTGGGCAGCTTGCTGGCGGCGGCCTGCACCTCGGACAGCGCCTGGCCGTTCAGCTCGATCTCGAAGTTGACGTTGCGCAGCCGGTCGAAGCGGTCGATCTGCGCCGGGCCGCTGGTCAGGCTCAGCTCGGCCACCTGGCGCACGGGCACGGGACCGCGGGCGCCGGGCACGGTCAGCTCGCCCAGCAGCGCGAGGTCGGTGCGGGCCGCGTCGGGCAGGCGCACGACGATGGGCACCTGGCGCTGGCTGAGGTTGAGCTTGGGCAGCAGCTGGTCGTAGTCGCCTGCGGTGGCGATGCGCAGCGTGTCGGCAATCGCCGCGGTGCTGACGCCCAGGTCCGCCGCGCGCGCCGCGTCGGGCCGCACGATGAGCTCGGGGCGCTGCAGGCTGGAGCTGCTGGTCACCTGGCCGATGCCCGGCAGCCCGCGCAGCTCCTGCTCCACCTTGGCGGCGTGCGCGGCGAGCGCGTCGCCGTCCTCGCCGGCCAGCACCAGCTGGTACTTCTCGCTGGAGCCGCCGAACGACACCTTGATGCGCGCGCCGGCGATGCCCTCCAGCTTCTCGCGCAGCTCGCGCTCGATCTGCTGCTTGCTGGTGCCGCTGCGCTCCTTGCGCGGCGTCAGGTTCAGCGTCAGCGTGGCCTTGCGGGCCTCGGGCGCGCCGCCCATCGCGAACGGGTCGCCGCCGGCGCTGCCGCCGCCCACCGCCGTGTAGATGAGCTTCACGTGCGGATGCGAGGCGGCCGCCGCGCGGGCCTGCTCGGCGGCGGCGCGGGTTTCCTCATAGGTGCTGCCGGGCGGCAGCTCGATGCTGATCTGCGTCTGGCTCAGGTCGTCCGGCGGGATGAAGGCGCCGGGGATCTTGCCCATGAACAGCGGCGCGCAGGCGGCCACGCTGAACGCCGCCGTGATGGCCAGCGTCTTGCCCTTGTGCGTGAACGCCCAGCGCGCGGCGCGCAGGTAGGCGGGCATCCACGACGGCTCCTGGTGCTGGCGCTTGGGCGCCTTCAGCACGTAGGCGGCCATCATGGGCGTCAGCATGCGGGCGACCACCAGCGAGAAGAACACTGCGATGGCCGCCGTCCAGCCGAACTGCACGAAGAACTTGCCCACCACGCCGCTCATGAAGGCAGTGGGCAGGAACACCGCGATCAGCGTGAACGTGGTGGCGATGACGGCCATGCCGATCTCGTCCGCCGCCTCGCGGGCGGCTTCCAGCGGCGTCTTGCCCATCGTCAGGTGCCGCATGATGTTCTCGATTTCGACGATGGCATCGTCCACCAGCACGCCGATGACCAGCGACAGCGACAGCAGCGTGATGACGTTGAGCGTGAAGCCCATCCAGTGCATCACGAGAAACGTCGGGATGGCCGACAGCGGCAGCGCCACCGCGCTGACCAGCGTGGCACGCCAGTCGCGCAGGAAGAACCACACGACGACCACCGCGAGGAAGGCGCCCTCCAGCAGCAGCGACACGCTGCCGTCGTAGTTCTCGATGACCGGGTCCACGAAGTTGAACGCCTCGGTGACGGTGATGTCCGGGTGCGCGGCCTTGAGCTCCTCCAGTGCCGCGCGCAGCCGCTCAGCCACGTCCACCTCGCCGGCGCCCTTGGCGCGCACGATCTCGAAGCCCACCACCGGCTTGCCGTTCAGGAACGCGCCGGCGCGCCGCTCGGCCAGCGTGTCGCTGACGGCGGCTACCTGGTCCAGCCGCACGTGGCGGCCGTCGGCGAGCGGAATGTCCAGCGCCGCCAGCTCGGCCGCGCTCTGCACGGTGGCGATGGTGCGCAGCGACTGCTCGGCGCCGCCCAGCTTCGCGCGGCCGCCGGGGGCTTCCTGCTGCACGTTCTTCAGCTGGCGCGACACCTCGGCCGCCGTGACGCCCAGCGCCAGCATGCGCGACGGGTCCAGCTCCACGCGCAGCTCGCGGCTGACGCCGCCCACGCGCGCCACCGAGCCCACGCCGCGCACGGCCAGCAGCCGCTTGGTGACCTGGTTGTCGACGAACCAGGACAGCGCCTCGTCGTCCATGGCACTGCTCGCGACCGTGTAGGTCAGGATGGGCATGCCGGACAGGTTGAGCTTGGTGATGACCGGGTCGCGCAGGTCGGCCGGCAGGTCGGCGCGGATCTGCGACACCGCGTTGCGCGTGTCGTCCTGCGCCTCCTGCAGCGGCTTCTCCAGCCGGTACTCCACGGTGATCGTGGCCATGCCGTCCTGCACCTTGGTGTAGATGTGCTTGACGCCCTGCACGGTGGCGATCGAGTTCTCGATCTTGCGCGCCACCTCGGTTTCCATCTGCGCCGGCGCGGCGCCCGGCAGCGACGCGCTGACGACGATGGTGGGCAGCTCGATGTCGGGGAACTGCTGCACCTTCATCTGCTTGAAGCCGTACAGGCCGGCCACCGTCAGCATGATGAACAGCATGATGGCGGGCACCGGATTGGCGATGCTCCAGCGGGAGACGTTGAACCCGGACCCGGCAGTTGACCGCTCGCTACTCATCGCACATCTCCGTGGTTCAACATGTTCCCTACCTGGCAGCGTTCATCATGTCCGTGAGCAGCGCTGCACGCCCGCTGGTCTGGCGCTGCAGGCCGCTGGCGGCGTTGCTTCTCCTCGTGGGCATCAGCCCACTTCGTCGTCGCGCCTTGCCAGCGACCTGCCTCGCCAGCCCCTCGGGCGCGCCCAACTACCGAATCCGGGTTCCACATGGCTGCGGCTCCTTACTGGGCCACGCGCACGGTGTCGCCGTCGGCCAGGAAGCCGACGCCGGACTCGACAACCGCGGCACCCGCGGCCAGCCCCGAGCGCACCTCGACGCGGTCGGCCTCGCGGCGGCCGATCTGCACCTTCTGCTGGCGCACTTTGCTGCCATCGATGCGGAACACGTAGCTGAAGCCGTCGCGCAGCAGCACGGCGCTCTGCGGCAGCGTCAGCGCGGCGCTCTCGCCGAGCACGAAGTCGCCGCGCGCGAACAGCCCGGCGCGCAGCTCGTCGCCGCCCTTCAGGTCCACGTAGACCAGGCCGTTGCGCGTCTGCGCGTCGATCTGCGGCGCCACGCGGCGGACGCGGCCTTCCAGCGCCGGCGCACCGCTGGGCTGCACGCGCACCTTCTGGCCGGCCTTCAGCTGGGCCAGCTCGGCCCCGGGCACCTCGGCGCGCCACTCCAGGCGGCCCTGGCGTTGCAGGCGGAACAGTTCCTGCCCCGGCTGCACCAGCGCGCCGGGCGTCGCGATGCGGGCGCTGATGACGCCGTCGTCCGGCGCCGTGATCTGCGTGTACGACAGGCGCAGCTGGTCGGCCTGCACCCGCGCCTTGGCGGCGGCGACGCGGGCCTGCGCGGCCGCGTCGGCGGCCAGCGTCTGGTCGATGGCCTGCGGCGACAGCGCGTCGCTCCCCTGCAGCGTCTTCACGCGCTCGGCGGTCAGGTGGGCGTCGCGCGCCGAGGCCTCGGCCTCCAGCAGCGCGGCCTTCGACGCGGCCAGGTCGGCCTCCAGCGTGCCGGGGCTCAGGCGGGCCAGCAGCTGGCCCTTCTTCACACGGTCGCCCACATCGACGTGGAGCTGGGCCAGGCGCTGGCCGCCGATCTCGGCGCCGATGACGACGTCCTGCCACGCGGCGATGGAGCCTGTGCCCGACAGCGTCTGCGGCCATGTGGCCGTCTGGGCGAGCACGCGCTTGACGGTCAGCGCCGGCTTGGGCGCCGCACTGGCGGCGGCCTGCTGCGCCTCGGCCGGGCCGGACAGCGCGATGACGAAGGCCGCGGCCAGCGCGAGCGTCAGGGTGGCGGTGAGGAGGGTGGGGATGCGGGTCTTCATGTCAGTTGTCCAGGGCAATTTGTTGGCTCACGTCGTGCGTTCTTGCGGGCCGAGCGCCGGGCCGCTCCCAAGCCGGCCGCCTGAGGCGATGTGCATGCGGCTCAAGGCCGCATGCATCGCCGTCCCCTCGGGGGACCGACCGGGCCGGCCCGCGTTCAGCGCGGCCGGACAGGGCGAGGGGCTTCATTCCTTCCAGCCGCCACCCAGGGCACGGTAGAGGCCGATCCAGGCCATGGCCTGCTCGGCGCGCACGCCCAGCACGGCGTCGTAGGCGGCCAGCGCGTTGCGGTAGGTGGTGTTGCGCTGCGCGCCGCTCTGCAGCCCGGCCTGGGCCTGGGCGGCGGTGCGCAGCGCGATGCCTTCCCACTCGCGCTTGACGGCGTCCACCTCGCGCTCTCGCTCGGCGCCGGCGGTCACGCGCTGCAGCTGCTGCTCGACCTCGGCCACGGCCTGCTGCCAGCGGGCCTGCAGCCCGGCTGCGGCTTCGTCGGCGGCGGCCTCGGCGCCCTCGGCGCGGGCCTTGCGCAGGCCGGCGTCGAAGATCGGCAGGCTCAGGCTCGGGCCGAACGACCAGGTCGACGCGTTGCTCGTCGCGCCCCCGGCGCGCAGCTGCGTCTCGCCGGCGAGCGCGGCCAGGCTGAGTTGCGGCCAGCGCTGCGCCTGCACGCTGCGCTGCGTCTGCACCGCGGCGATCCAGCGCTGGTGCGCGGCAGCCAGGTCGGGGCGCTGCGCCAGCAGCTGCGCGGGCAGCGCGGCCACGTCGAAGGCCGGCGCGCGCGGCTGGCTGCGGCGCAGGTCGAAACCCTGCGGGGCGACGGCGGGCGGTGCCAGCTCGGCGGCCAGCGCCTCGGCGCGTTCGCCGCACAGCAAAGCCAGCGTCTGCAGCGCGATCTGCGCTTCGGCGCGCCACTGGCTGCGGTTGGCCGCGGCCACGGCGCGCTCGGTGTTCAGGAGGGCGGCGTCGCTGGCGCTCATCAGCCCGGCCTTCTGCTGCTCGCGGCCCCAGGCGGCGATCTGCTCGGCGAAGCGCGTGTCCAGCTCGGCGCTTTCCTCGCGCGCCTGCGCCAGCCGCAGCTGCACATAGGCCTGCGCCACGTCGGCGGCGAGGCTGACGCGTGCCGCATGCCAGTCGGCCGTCGCCGCATTGGCCTCGGCGGCACCGGCCTCGGCGGCGGCGCGCTGGCCGCCGAACAGGTCGATCTCCCAGCTCGCGTTCAGCGTGCCGCTGGCCGTCGTGGCCGTGCCGGGCAGGCCGTTCAGGTTGCGCCCGCGCTGGGCCTGCGCGTTGGCCGTCAGCGCCGGCAGCAGCGCGGCGCGGGCCTGGGCGGCGCCGGCCTCGGCCTGGCGGCGGCGCGCGGCGGCCTGGGCCAGCGTGGGGCTTTGCGCCTGCGCACGCTCGACGAGGCGCGCCAGCGCGGGGTCGCTGAAGGCCTGCCACCAGGCGGCCAGCGCCGTCGTGCTGCCGCCGTGCGGCAGCGGCGAGCGCCAGGCGGCGGGAATGGCGGCCGGGGCGGGCGGCGTGGCGGGCGGGGCGCTGGCGCAGGCGGCCAGCAGCGCCAGCAGCGGCGCGGCGAGGAGGAGGGGGCGTCGTGTCATGTGGGCTTGTGGCGGTGGCTTTCGTAGGCCACCAGGGCGCAGCCCCAGTCGGCCAGGCGGTGGCAGGTCTGCTCCAGCAGCGGGTCGTCCGCCAGCAGCTCGGGGTGGAAGGCGTCCAGCATCGGGCGGGTCATGGAGTAGTCGTGCGCCATGGCTTGCAGCCCCATCGCCAGCTGGTGGATGGCGGCGTTGGGCTCGTCCATGCCGGCGTGCCGGGCCAGCAGCCGGGCAAAGCGGTCGAACAGCGGGCCGACGTCGCGCGCCACCGTGTCCATGAAGATGGCGCTGGGCGCCTGCATCTCGCGGAAGAACAGCTGCGCGCTGCAGGCGCCGTCGTCGAACAGGAAGGGGTGGATGAAGCGGCGGATGGACTCGTGCAGGCTCAGGCCCGGGTCGTCGAAGCCGGCCAGCAGCTCGCCAAGCTCGGTGACCGGCAGCCGCAGCACCTCGCGGTACAGGCCGTCCTTGTCGCCGAAGTGGTAGTGGATGGCGCCGGGGTTCACGCCGGCGGCGGCGCAGATCTCGCGGGTGGTCACCGCATCGAAGCCGCGCTCGCCGAACAGGCGCATGGCTTCGGCCAGCAGCCGCTCGCGGGGCGGTTGGGCGTCGGGTGAGGGGGGCTTTGCAGCGGACATGTTGCCGACTGTAAAACCAGCCAAGCGCTTGCTTGGTCTCGTTTTGTATCGTTTTTATTCACCCCCGCCGTCGGCGGGCGGGCCGGGCGTCGGGTCAGCCGGGGGCGTGGCCCAGCCCCTGCAGCGCCGCCGCCGGCCGCAGCGAGCCGACGTCCAGCCCGTTCCAGTTGCGCAGCACGAGGTGGCTGTAGCCGTGCAGCAGCTCATCCTGCGTGCGCAGCAGCGCCTGCGCCACGGCGGCCATCGCCGCCTCGGCTGCGCGGGCGGCGCCGTCGTCGATCTTCAGCGCCACGCCCAGGCCCAGCTCGGGCAGGGCGGCGCAGTAGACGCCCTCGGCGCCGATCTTGCAGAACAGCCGCTCGCCGAAGGCCTGCATGACGCGGGTGTCGAAGCGGTCCGTGCCGCCCACCATGAACGGCGCGCGGGCGACGGCCTGGCGCAGCCGCTGCGCCGCGCGTGCGTGCCCGGCCGACAGGCCCTGGCCGGTGCCGGCGCGCGCGAAGGCCAGCGCCAGCGCCCGCAGCGGCAGCGCGAACGTGGGGATGGAGCAGCCGTCGATGCCGCGCGGCGCGCGCTCGACGTCCACGCCCGTGGTGGCCGACAGCGCCGCCGATACCTCGCGCATGACGGGGTGCTCGGCGGCGACGTAGCCGCGTGCGAACTCGGCGGGGTCCGCGCCGGCGTTGCGCGCCATCGCACAGGCCACGCAGACGAAGCCGCTGTGCTTGCCCGAGCAGTTGTTGTGCAGCGGCGTGGCCGTCTCGCCGCGCGCCACCATCGCGCGCAGCACCGGTTCGCGGCCGGGCCACTGCGTGCCGCATTCCAGCGCGCTCGCGTCCAGCCCCAGCCTGGCCAGCACGCCGGCGGCGGTGGCGACGTGGGCGGGCTCGCCGCTGTGCGACGCGCAGGCCAGTGACAGTTCCTCGTCGGTCAGCTGGAACGTGTCGGCCGCGCCGCTGGCCACCAGCGGCAAGGCCTGCAGCAGCTTGACGGCCGAGCGCGGGAAGACGGGGCGGTCGACGTCGCCCAGCGCCGTGTGCACGGCGCCGGACGCGTCGACGATGGCCAGCGCGCCGGCGTGGCGGGACTCGACGGCGCTGCCGCGCAGGACTTCGATGAGGACGGGGTTCATGCGGCGAGTCTAGGCCGGCCGCACTCCGCCGCGTCGCGCTACTGCGCGTTCACCTTCAGCCAGTTCAGGTTCCACTCCTTGCCGACGGACTTCAGCCGCAGCGTGTGGTTGCCGGCCGTCATCGCGAACGGCGCGCTGGTCTGCGTGACCCAGGTCTGCCAGCCGCCGGTGTTGGGCACGGCCATCACGTTGACCGCCTTGACGCCGTCCACCCAGACCTCGAAGCCGGTGCTGCCGTTGGCGGTGGCCAGGCGGTAGTCGATCGTGAAGTTGCCGGCGGTGGCGACGCTGATCTTGAACTCGATCCAGTCGTCCGGGTCGAAGTGGCCCACGTCCTGGCCGCCGCCGGTGTCGCTGCAGGCCTCCAGCTGCACGCCGCTCATCGCGGTGAAGGCCTCGGCCTGGATCGTCGCCGGCACGGCCACGGCCTGCAGCGTGGTGCTGGCGGCGTCGCTGTAGTAGCTCTCGTTGGCGGCGGTCACGGCCGTGACGACGTAGTAGTACGTCGTTCCGGCGACGGCGCTGGTGTCGGCGTACGTCGCGGCGGTCACCTTGTCGGCCAGCTTCGTGTAGTCGCCGGCCGCGCTGCCGGCGCGGTAGACGTTGTAGCCGGTCACCTTGGCGTCGGCGCTGGCCGTCCAGCTCAGCGTGTTGCCGTTGGCGGCTTCGGTCAGCTTCAGGCCCGCGGGGCGATCGGGCAGCTGGAAGACCTCCGGCGCCGTCGCGCTGACCAGCCACTGCGCCAGACCCGAGTGCGGCTCGTTGGCCTGCGTCGCGTAGCTCTTGAACAGCGTCTCGATCTCGGCGACGGTGGCGGTCGTGAAGTCCACCTTGCCGTTCATGTCGACGACGTCCTTGCCGGGCACGGGCGGCTTGTCCAGCAGGTACATCTCGGCCCAGGTGTTGGCGCTGCCGTTGTCCTTGAACAGGCCGCTGAGCGTGTAGCTGCGGCCGCCCTGCAGCGTGATGGCCTGGTAGACGCCGCCGTTGATCTCGCCGGTCACGCCGGCCGGGCGCGTCACGCGCAGCACGGCGCCGTCGGCGCCCGTCGGTGCCTTGCCCGCGGTGGTGTCGTTGAAGTCCAGCGCCAGCGTGCCGCTGATGGCCAGCGTCGTCCAGCCGGTGTTGCTGCCGAAGCCGCCGTTGGCGATGACCTCCGCGTTGCTGGCGGCGTCGACGATGCTGATCCTGTCGAACGTGACGTCCGGGCTGCTGCCGCTGACCGCGCCGGTCTTGATGACGAAGTAGTAGGTCTTGGGCCCGGTGCCGCCCACCTTGATCGTCGGCGCCTTCACGGCGCAGGCGTTGGCGAAGCTGGCGTTCCAGCCGGCGCAGTCCCAGGTGCTGGCTTTGGCCACCATGCCGACGCCGGTGTCGAAGTTGGTGTTGGGCGCGTTCGTCACCAGGCCCCAGGTGCCCTTGCCCGAGCCGCCGGCCGGGCTGACGATCTTGTAGGCCCACGACGTGGACGCCCAGCCGTACTTGGCATAGGTGTCGTAGGTCGCGCGGCCGATCTGGCCGCCCAGGTCCAGCCCCGCGCCCTGCCAGGGCTGGAACTCGCCGACCAGCAGCGGGATCTTCAGCTCGCTGACCTGCTTGTTGTAGGCACACACGCCGGTCGTGCCCGTCGGGCCGCAGCGCAGCCAGTCGCGGTGCACCGCGTAGGCCGTGTCGCCGGGGCGGTCGCCGAACAGGCCCGGGTAGGGGTGGATCTCGAAGGCCACGTTGGTCATGCCCTTCGTGGTCGGGTTGCCGTAGGCGTCGATGCTGCCGTAGTGGCTGGGCAGCAGCACGATGTGCTTGGCGTCGATGGCGCGGATGGTCTTGTAGAGGTCCTCCACGCGGGCGACCATGTCCTCGGGCGTCGAGCCCCAGGGCTCGTTGAGCGGGTCGTACGCGGCCACCGCCGGCTCGTCCTTGTACTTGGTGGCGATCTGCTGCCACACCCAGCGCGTGCGGTCCTGCGCGTCGGTGTCGGTCCAGTACTTGTTCTGGCCGGCGCAGCCGGTGTGGTCGTTGGGCGTCTGGCCGCCGTGCGCGCCGTGCAGGTCCAGGATCACGTACATGCCGCGCTTCTTGGCCTCGGCGATGCTGGCGTCCAGGTATTTCCAAGCGTCGGCCCGCAGCGTGCGCGGCTTCTTTTCGTCCTCGATGACGCTCCACAGGATGGGCAGGCGCACGACGTTGAAGCCGAAGGCCTTGAGCTGGTCCCAGTCGCGGGCGGTGATCCAGCTGTCGCGGAACAGCTGGATGAGCCGCTCCTTCTCGCTGTAGCCGAAGCGCTCGGTGAGCTTGGCCTCCAGCGTGCACTGGTCGGTCACGCCGTTGCCGCCCTGGCCCATCATCCAGAACTCCTGCACCAGCCAGTTGCCGAGGTTGGTGCCCTTCAGCAGCACCTGCTTGCCGTCGGCGTCCACCCACTGCGTGCCGGCGGTCTTCAGCAGCGAGAGGCCCGCCGGTGGCGGCGGTGGGGGTGGGGGCGTCGTGCCCGTGTCGGCGCTGCCCGAACCGCCGCAGCCTGCCAGTGCCGCCGCGCCGATGAGGCCGGCCAGCGATGCGTTCGATGCTGCGCGGCCCAGGCGGCCGGCAGCGCTTTTCAAGAACCCTGGTTGGAACACGTCTTGTCTCCGTTGTTGATTTGGAACCGGTTCCAAATCAGTATCGGAGACGCGCAGCCGCCGTGTCAACGGGCGGAACGCGGGGGTGTGAATCGTGGGGGGCGGGCCGGGAGCCGGCCGCGGGGACGGTCAGTCCACGTGCACGCGGTTGCGGCCGCCGCGCTTGGCGGCGTAGAGCGCCTGGTCGGCGCGCTGCACCAGCTGGTCGGCCTGCAGCGGTGGCGGGCCGCCGGCGATGCCCACGCTGATGCGCACCACCAGCCCCGGCGTGATCGCGGCCCAGTCATGCTCGGCCACGGCCAGCCGCAGCCGCTCGCAGATCTCGGCGGCCTGCGGCGGCGCGATGCCCACCAGCACGGCCAGGAACTCCTCGCCGCCGATGCGCGCCATCAGGTCGGCGCTGCGCAGCCGGTGGCGCAGCAGCTGCGCGAGCTGCTGCAGCACGGCGTCGCCCACCGCGTGGCCGTGCGTGTCGTTGATGCGCTTGAACCAGTCCACGTCCAGCGTCGCGACGCTGATGACCTGGCCCGCCACGCGGGCGCCCTCCACCAGCAGCGGCAGCGCGAACTCGGCATGGCGACGGTTGTGCAGGCCGGTCAGCACGTCCTCGTGGGCGGCGCGGTCCAGCGCGTTGGCGTGCTCGCGCAGGCGCTGCTGCTCGCTTTCGAGATGAGCCGCGCGAGCACGCTCGCGGCGGGCGTCGGCGGCGGCGCTGTCGGCGCGCGCCTGCGCCTGCTCCACCTGCTCGCGGATCAGGATGACCTCGGTCTGCAGCGCCAGGTTGTCGCGTGTGATCTGGCGGTCCAGGCTCACCAGCGCCTCCAGCCAGGCCAGCGCCTCGCGGTACTGGCCGCTGGCCTTGTGCGTGTCGTACAGCGAGCGCACCAGCAGCCGGCGCAGCTTGGGCGGCGGCTCGACGGCCGCGTTCAGCAGCGCCTCCAGCATGCGCGCGGCCTGTTCGGGCGCGCCGTTCAGCCCGAGGAACACGGCGCGTTGCGCATCGGCCTCCACGGCCAGCGTGCGGTAGCCGTGGTCGTGCGCGAGGTGGCCGAACTCGTTGAGCAGCGGCAGCGCCTCGTCCAACCGGCCGCCGGCCAGCAGCGCGTTCAGCAGGTTGGACAGCGACACGGCCACCTGGTAGGGGCTGCCCGACGCCTCGCGGGCCAGCGCGGTGGCCTGCAGCGCGGTATCGCGCGCCCGGTCCACCGCCTCGGCCCGCGCCGCGCCGTCACCGGCCACGCCCGCCTCCTCGACGCGGCGCAGCCAGAAGTAGGCGAGGTTGTTCAGGCAGGCGAAGCGCACCTCGGCGGCGCCGTGGGCCTCGGCGATCTCCAGCGCCTGGCCGACAAAGGCCTGCGCCTGGCGCGTGTTCTCCAGGCTGGCGTAGGCGATGCCGATGCGGCACAGCGCCCAGGCCTCGCGCACCGCATCGCCGGCACGGCGGGCGGCGGCCAGCGCCTTCATCCCGCTCTCCAGCGCCTCGCGGCCCATCAGCAGCTGGCTGTAGACGAAGGCCTGCGTCGTCAGCGCGTCGGCGCGCAGCCGGTCGTCGCCCAGCCGTTCGGCCAGCGCCAGCGCCTCGGTGGCGCAGCGCGCGCTGGCGGTCAGCTGCCCCAGGCGCGGGTATTGGTGGGCCAGCAGCACCAGCACCTCGCTGCGGCGGCGCTGCTCGGTGGGCGGGCAGGTGGGCAGCAGCTGCTCCAGCGCGTCGGTGGAGGCCTGGTAGGCGCCCGCGCAGGCCAGCTGGCGCTGGGCGGTCACGGCGGCGTCGAAGGCGGCGGCGTCGAAGCCGTCGGTGGGCAGGCGGGGGAGGTCGAGCAGGTCGGACATGGGCGGCGGCGATTCTGCCCAGCCCCAGAATGCCGGCCATGCACGACCGCACTGTTTTCGGGATCGACTTCACGAGTGCGCCCCGGCGCGCCAAGCCCATCCGCGTCGCCGCGGGCCGTCGTCACGGCGCCGTCATGCGGCTGGACGGCCTGACAGCGCTGGACAGCCTGGACGCCTTCTCTGACTGGCTGGCCCGCCCCGGGCCGTGGGTGGCCGGTTTCGACCTGCCGTTCGGCCTGCCGCGCGAGCTGGTGGAGACGCTGGGCTGGCCCACCGACTACGCCGCGCTGATGGCCTACTACGCCGCACTGAGCCGCGCCGACATCCGCGACCGCTTCGCCGCCTTCTGTGACGCCCGGCCGGCCGGCGCCAAGTTCGCGCACCGCGCCTGCGACGGCCCGGCCGGTGCCAGCCCCAGCATGAAGTGGGTGAACCCGCCGGTGGCCTGGATGCTGCACGCCGGCGTGCCGCGCCTGCTGGCCGCGGGCGTGCACCTGGCCGGCCACCTGGCCGGCGACGAGACGCGCGTGGCGCTGGAGGCCTACCCCGGCCTGCTGGCGCGCGAGCTCATCGGCCGGCGCTCGTACAAGAGCGACACCAAGGCCGCGCAGACGCCCGAGCGGCTGATCGCCCGCAAAGACATCGTCGACGCGCTGGAGCAGGGCCGCACCAGGCTCGGCCTGCGCCTGAAGCTCAGCCACGCGCAGCGCGACGAGCTGGTGGCCGACGCCAGCGGCGACAGCCTGGACGCGGTGCTGGCCCTGGTGCAGGCGGGCTGGGCCGCCGAGCAGCCGCGCCACGGCTGGCCGGAGGGCGTGGACCCGCTGGAAGGCTGGATCGCCGGGGCGTGACGCGCCGGCTCAGCGCAGGTGCTGCACCAGCCAGTGCTGGACGGCGCTGACCAGCACGGGCGACATGCCGTCCTCGGCCGGCGCACCGGCGCGGGGCGGCGGCACCGGGCCGGTGCGGTCCAGGCCGTGGGGCATGCCCGGCACCAGCAGCACGAGCGCATCGCGGTGGCCGGCCAGCGCGCGGTTGGCCGCGGGCACGCAGACGTCCGGCGACACGATCGTGTCCGCCCCGCCGTAGACCGCCAGCACCGGCGCGCCCGAGCGCAGCAGGTCCTGGTCCAGCGGCGCGTCGTACATGGACAGCAGCATCGGGTTGTCCAGCGCGGCGACGGCGCCCTGCGCCTGTTCCGCGCTCCAGCCCGCGTCGCGGAAAGCCGCCACGGCGGCCTCGCGCAGCGTGGCGAGTGCCGAAGCCGGTGCCTGGCGGGCACGCCCGTCCATCCAGCGCGAGGTGGCCGCCACGATACGGCCCGCGGTTTCGGCCGGCATGCCGGCGCTGAGCAGTTGCTGGCGCATGCTGGCGCCGAAGACTTCGCCGCGCGCCCCGATCGGCGCGGCGAGCACGACCACACCCGCGATGCCGCCGGACGTGGCAGCGGCCAGCGGCAGCGCCCCGCCGCCCTGGCTGTGGCCCAGCAGCGCGATGCGCTGGCCGTCGATGTCCGCGCGGGACCTCAGGTAGGCCACCGCGGCCACGATGTCACGCGACACGACGGGCAGCGACTCGTCGAAGGCCCCGGTGGAGGCTCCGAAGCCTCGCTTGTCGTAGCTCAGCGTCGCGATGCCTGCCGCATGAAGCCGCTGGCGCAGCGCGCCGTAGCCGCCCCGTCCCCACGGCCCGGCGCCGACGGCGAGCACGACGACCGGCGCTCGCGCGGCGGCCGCGCCGCCCGACTCCGGCAGTTCCAGCGTGGCGGCGATGCGCACGCCGGGCTCGGTGTCGTACGACACCTCCTGAGACGACACCGCCCAGGCCAGGCTGCCCCACAGGCACAGCAGCACGCCCAGCCCCAGTCGCAGGGAGGCCAGGCATCGGTGGGGCGCAGGTCGCATGAGGGCTCCTTGGGGGGCGCGGCGGTGGCGGGCGCCGCATCATCGCCGCCGCGACCGCGGCCAGGGGGCGGTGTTGTCCCATGCTGACACCGTCGCGACGCGTGCAGCGCCGGCGTGCGGCGCGCTTTTTGCTGCGTCGAGAATCGCGCCTTTCTCAACCAGCCCTTCCGAGGTGACCTCACTGTGAACACCCCCGTCCGCTCGCCCCTGCTGCCGCTCGCCGCGGCCCTGTTGTGCTGTTTCGCGCCCGCGCTGTGGGCGCAGGCGGCCACCGGCGACGGCGCGGCGGGCGAGGAGAAGGCGGCGCTGGCGCGCGTCACGGTCACCGGCTCCAACATCCGCCGCGCCGACGGTGAAACCCCCAGCCCGGTGCAGAAGCTGTCGGCCGCGGACATCGCCCGCACCGGCTACAGCACGCTGGGCGAGGTGCTGCAGCACCTGTCGGCCAACAACATGGGCTCGCTGGGCCAGTCCACGCCCGGCGCGTTCGGCGCCGGCGGCAGCGGCATCTCGCTGCGCGGCCTCACCGTGGGCGCCACGCTGGTGCTCATCGACGGCCACCGCATGGCGTCCTACCCGCTGCCGGACGACGGCCAGCGCGACTTCGTCGACATCGCGTCCATCCCGGTCGAGGCCGTAGAGCGCGTCGAGGTGCTGAAGGACGGCGCGTCGGCCATCTACGGGTCGGATGCGATGGCCGGCGTCGTCAACGTCATCCTCAAGCGCAGCCACGAGGGCACGACGCTGCAGGCCGAGCTGGGCGGCGCGTCCAAGGGCGGTGGCCGCATGGCCAAGGTCTCGGGCATCCGCGGCTTTGGCGACCTGGACCGCGACGGCGTCGCGGGGTATCTCGCGGCCGGATTCCGTCGCCAGGGCGCGGTGCTGCTGAGCGACCGCCCGGCGCTGGGCGGGTCGGACTGGACGCGCTACGGCGGCGAGGACCTGGGCCTGGTGGCCAACCCCGAGCTGCAGATCGCGCCCGAGACGCGCACCTACAGCGTGCTGGGCAAGGTGACGGCGCTGCTGCCGCAGGACTGGACACTGTCCGTCTCGGCCTCCGTGCTGGGCAGCCGCGCGACGCAGGTGGGCCTGCTGAACTGGGTGTCGCCCGACGGCGGCATCACCACCTTCAACTTCGGGCCCGCACACCCGCAGCCGCAGCCCACGGCGCTGAACGGCACCAACGTCATCGACCCCGCCACCGGCAGCCCGGTGGACTACGAGTTCAGCGACCTGCCGGCGCAGCGCTCGCGCACGTCCACGCAGTCGCAGCGTTTCGTCGCCGAGCTGCAGGGGGGCTGGGCCGGCTGGGACCTGCAGGCCACGCTGGGCCTGACGCGCGTAGCCACACAGCTCACGCTGAAGAACTTCGTCAGCCTGCCGGCTCTGCAGGCGGCGCTCACCAGCGGCAAGTACGTCATCGGCGGCAACAACACGGCAGCTGCGCTGGTCAGCCTGACGCCCGAGGGCCGCTCCACGTCCACCAACACGCTGAACTTCGTGTCGCTGCGCGCCAGCCGCGACCTGATGAAGCTGGGCGGCGGCAACCTCGCGCTGGGCACCGGCGTCGAGTTCACGAAGCGCTCGCTGGACGAGCACTTCCCCGACGGTTTCTCCAGCGGCGCGCAGGCCAGCAACATCTACGCCTTTGGCGTCGGCAAGCAGACCATCTCGGCCGCCTACGTTGAGCTGGCCGCACCGATCACGAAGCAGCTGGAGATCGACGCCGCCGCGCGCATCGACCACTACGACACCTACGGCTCGTCCGTCACGCCCAAGGTCGGCGTGAAGTACGTGCCCGTCAAGCAGCTGACGCTGCGCGGCACGTATGCCGGCGGCTTCCGTGCGCCCAACCCGGTGGAGATCGGCACCAGCGGGTCCAGCGCCGGCTACCTGCCGCCGCTGGTGGACACGGCGCTGTGCGCGTTCGTGAAGCCGGGCGAGGCCTGCGACATCGGCGTCGGCGGCACGCAGCTGCAGCTGCCGGGCAAGGACCTGAAGCCCGAGAAGTCGCGCTCCATGACGCTGGGCTTCGTGTTCGAGCCGCTGCCGACGATGAACGTGTCGGTGGACTACTACGACATCAAGATCCGCAACCAGATCGTCTCGGTGGGCCTGTTCGGCCAGGGCCAGATCGACACGCCCGACGCGTACGGCACCAAGCTCTACCGCGTCAACAGCCCGACGACGGCCAACGCCGCGCCGACGAGCGCTGACGACACCATCCTGTACGGCACCTACCCCTTCATCAACCTGGGCAGCGCGCGCACCAGCGGCGTGGACCTGGACTGGCGCCTGCGCGTCGACGCCGGCGCCTGGGGCCTGTTCACGCCGCAGCTGCAGTGGTCGCACATGATCCGCTACACCATCGACCGCGGCCCCGGCCAGGTCTACGAGATGGCCGGCACGCACGGGCCCAGCTTCGTGTCCACCAACACCGGCACGCCCAAGGACCGCGCGTCGCTGAGCCTGGCCTGGGCGCGCGGCCCGGTGGAGCTGACGGGCACGCTGAACTACGTCAGCGGCATGCGTGTGGAGGACAGCAGCTACAACCTGCCGGACTGCGCGTCCGCGCTGTCCACGGTGTTCCCGAACGGCCTGCCTGGACCTGCGCCAGGCGGCTCGCCGCTGTGCCACGTGCCGTCGTTCACGACGTTCAACCTGAACGCCAGCTGGCAGGTCACGCCGGGCTTCAGCCTCCGCGCGTCGGTCACCAACCTGTTCAACCGCGCGGCGCCCATCGACGCGTTCGCCTCAGGCTCCACGGGCGGCGGCGTGTCGTCGGGCGGCGCGCACTACAACCCGTCGCTGCATCAGGAAGGCGCCGTGGGGCGCTACCTGACGGTGGGGGCGACGTACCGGTTCTGAAGACCGCGTTACTTGGCGCCCAGTGGCGGGCCGATGCGCACATCGGCCTCCTTCACCCAGACGATGTGGTCTTCGCCCGCGCTGTCAGTGAATCCGACCTGCAGCCAGCCGTTGTAGGGCGTGTAGATGGTCAGGTAGAGGTCCGCCTTGACGACCTGCCGCTTGAGCCGGCAATGCGCTGCCGGTGCGCTGTACCGGGGAATGGGGCGGTCCTTGGCAGACCGTCCCTCGCGTGGCGGATGCAGGGCGATGACGGTGTCGTCGATCCGTTTGGCCAGTGCGGCGCAGTCTTCCTTCGCCGATGCAGCGCTTGAGAGCAGCAGCATTGACGACACCAGGGCAGCGCCCAGCCATGCGTGCAACGCCATGCGGTCAGAGGTCTGGAATGACCTCATGCTCACCCGCCTGCGCCAGGTGGCTCACCAGCGGCAGCCCCGGCCCCCACGCATGGATGAGCCAGCCGGCGGGCTCCTGCGTGATGGCCAGCGGCGCGTCGGTGCGCAGGTCCAGCGCGAGCTGGTGGGCCGTGGACGGGGCGCTCAGTGCCGCCACGTGCGCCACCTGGCCCAGCGTCAGCCGGTGCAGGTGGCCGCAGACGACGCGCTGCACCTGTGGGTGGCGCGCGATCAGCGCCGTGAAATCGCTCAGGCCGCCGCGCAGCGACATGGTGTCCATGACGGCCAGGCCGGTCGCGTGCGGCGGGTGGTGCAGCGCCACCAGCGTGGGTACGTCGGCGCGGGCGGCCAGCAGCGCGTCGGCCTGGGTCAGCTTGGCATCGTCGAAACCGCCGTCGGGGCGGCCGTCCTGCAGGCTGTCCAGCACGACGAGGCGCAGCGGGCCCGGCAGGTCCAGCGCGTACTGGATGGCGGCGGCGCCAGGCTCGCCGCAGCGCACCCCGGGCGCGTCGGCGAAGGCGGCCTGCAGCGGCGCGCGGGCGTCGTGGTTGCCGGGTGCCAGCGCCAGCGGCAGGCCAGCGTCGATGAGCGGTTGCAGCAGCTCGCGCAGCTGCGCGTACTCGGCCGGGTGGCCGGCGTCGACGAGGTCGCCGCTGATGAGCACGGCCACGGGCCGCGGCTGGGTCTTCAGCACGCGCTGCACGGCATGGCGCAGTGCGGCGGCCGTGTCGACGCGGCCGGAGATCAGCCGGCCGGGGTGGGTGATGTGGGTGTCGCTGAGCTGGACCAGCAGGTAGGGCGTGGCGTCCATGGCCCGGACTCTAGCGGGCCAATCATGTGCATTTTCCCGTCCGGCCCGGCGGGCGCTCACTTCCTCATCAATGTGCTCTTGCCGAACAGCGACTCGATGAGGTCCAGCGCCACTTCGGCGGTCTGGTTGCGCACGTCCAGCGCGGGGTTCAGCTCCATCAGGTCCAGCGACGCGAGCCGGCCGGTGTCATGGATCATCTCCATGCACAGGTGGGCTTCTCGGTAGGTCGGGCCACCGCCCACGGTGGTGCCCACGCCGGGGGCCATGACGGGGTCGAGGAAGTCGACGTCGAAGCTGACGTGCAGGTGCGTGTTGTCGTCCAGCGTGGCCAGCGCCAGCTCCATCGTGTGGCGCATGCCCATCTCGTCGATGAAGCGCATGTCGAAGACTTCGAGGTCCTGCTCGTGCACGAAGCGGCGCTCGCCTTCGTCGACGCTGCGGATGCCGATCTGGCGCACCCATTTCGGGCTGATGGCCGGCACGTGGCCGCCGATCTCGATCAGCTCCTTGGGCCCGAACCCGCACAGGCAGGCCACCGGCATGCCATGGATGTTGCCGCTGGGGGTCAGCGCGCTGGTGTTGAAGTCGGCATGCGCGTCCAGCCACAGCACGCGCAGCTTCTTGCCGACATCGCGGCAGTGGTGCGCCACGGCGGCGATGGAGCCCAGGCCCAGGCAGTGGTCGCCGCCCAGCAGGATGGGCATGCGGCCGGTCTTGAGCTCGTTGTAGACCGCGTCGTGCACCGCGGCGTTCCAGGCGACGACTTCGTCGAGGTGGCGGTAGCCCTCGACGGGTGGCTGCCAGGGGTTGGTCGGGCCGCTGAGGTTGCCGCGGTCGACGACGTCCACGCCGCGCGCACGCAGCGCCTCGGCCAGGCCGGCCACGCGCATGGCCTCGGGGCCCATGCTGGCGCCGCGGGCGCCGGCGCCGACGTCGGTGGGGGCGCCGATCAGGGAGACATTGCGCAGTTTGGTCATGGCATCAGGGAGCAGTGGGGCTGGAGAGTTCGGGTTCGGCTTCGAGGACGGCCCAGGCCTCCTCGGCCGTCTCGACGTAGTGGAACAGCTGTTCGTCGCCGGGGCTGATCATGCCGGTCTCGAGCAGCAGCTCGACGTTCAGCAGCTTGCGCCAGAAATCGCGCCCGAACAGCAGGATGGGGCGGCGCCGGCTCTTGCCGGTCTGGATCAGTGTCAGCGACTCGAACAGCTCGTCCAGGGTGCCGAAGCCGCCGGGGAAGCACACCAGCGCGACGGAGCGCATCAGGAAGTGCATCTTGCGCAGGCCGAAATAGTGGAAGCGAAAGCACAGCTCCGGCGTGATGTACGGGTTGGGGTACTGCTCGTGCGGCAGCACGATGTTCAGCCCCACGCTCTTGCCGCCCACCTCGTAGGCGCCGCGGTTGCCGGCTTCCATGATGCCGGGGCCGCCGCCGGTGGCCACGACGACGGGCCGGCCCCGCCGGGCGCATTCGCTGGTGACGATCTGCGCGAAGCGGCGCGCCTCCTCGTAGTAGCGGCTCATGGCGAGCTTGCTGCGGGCGATGCGCAGCTGGGTCTCGTCGCCGCTGGCCTCGGCGGCGCTGAGCAGCGACTGGGCCGCGTCGGCCGACAGGATGCGTGCGCTGCCGAAAATGACGACCGTGGATTTCACGCCCTGCTCGTTCTGCAGCAGCTCGGGCTTGAGCAGCTCCAGTTGCATGCGCACGGCGCGCATGTCCTGGCGCAGCAGGAAGCTCTCGTCCTTGAAGGCCAGCTCATACGCGCTGCCCGGGCCGTCGTAGTCGGGGTGGGGCTGCAGCGTGCGGCACTCTTCCTTGGCGGTCGGGAAGTTGCGCGTCGGGACGTCGGTGGGCTTCATGGGCGTGGGCATTGTGGGCGGGTCAGCGCTGGATTTTGTGTCCCAAAACAGGGGTCTCGCGGGATTTCATCCGGCGCCGCAGACGCTGCACTGCGGGTCGCGCTGCATCGCAATCTCGCTCCACTGCATGCGCCGGCCGTCCAGCATCAGCAGCCGGCCGGCGAGCGGCTCGCCGATGCCGGCCAGCACTTTGAGTGCCTCGGCGGCCTGCATGCTGCCGACGATGCCCACCAGCGGCGCGAACACGCCCATCGTCGAGCAGGCCACGTCCTCGAACCCGGACTCGGGCGGGAACAGGCAGGCGTAGCAGGGCAGGTTGCCGGAGCGGCTGTCGTAGACGCTGATCTGGCCGTCGAACCCGATGGCCGCGCCCGACACCAGCGGCTTGCCGTGCCGCACGCAGGCCGCGTTGACGAGGTGGCGCGTGGCGAAGTTGTCGGTGCAGTCGATGACGACGTCCGCGCCGGGCACTTCGCCGTCCAGCAGCGTGGCGTCGGCTTTCGCGCTGAGCGCGCGCACCTGCACGGCCGGGTTCAGCGCCGCCATGCGCGCCGCGGCGGATTCGACCTTGAGCCGGTCCAGGCTGCCCATGTCGTGCGCGATCTGGCGCTGCAGGTTGGTCAGCGACACGGTGTCGTGGTCCACCAGCGTGATGCGGCCGACGCCGGCCGACGCGAGGTACAGCGCCACCGGCGAGCCCAGCCCGCCGGCGCCGACGACCAGCGCGCGGGCGTCCAGCAGCCGCTGCTGGCCCTCGATGCCGATCTCGTCGAGCAGCAGGTGGCGTGAATAGCGCAACAGTTGATCGTCGGTCATGGCGGCAGGATAGCCCGGCGCTGCGGTACAAACGCAGCGATAAGAGCGTTTGCGGGGAGAGGACGAATGGCATTCGGGAGGAGCGCTGCGCTGGCGGTGGTGGCCACCGCACTGGCGGGCTGCGCGGTGCAGGGCGGCCAGGCGGGCCGGCCGATGACGGTGGGCCTGGACGAGGCGGAGCTGCTGGGCCAGACGGTGGCCAGCTTCAAGCTGGCCGATGGCGGCGAGGGGCGGCTGCGGCTGTTCAACGGGCGCTACACGATCAAGCTGCAGCGTCATTTCAAGGTGCTGGCGGTCGAGCAGGCGCAGGTGGCCAAGGTGCTGGCCGCCGAGGCGGTGGGCGGGCGCACGCTGCTGGTCGTCGAGAAGGGCACGAACGGCTGCCCGTACAAGACGCAGCTGTTCGCCATCCAGGGCGGCGAGGCCCTGAGCTGGGACTTCGGCGACTGCCGCACGCAGCCGGAGATCCGGTTCGGCGCCGACGAGGCCACCTTCGACCACGTGCAGGGCCGCCGCGTCACGCGGTTCACCTACAAGGACGGCCGGCTGCTGCGCGGCGACTTCACGCTGCCGGCGGAGCCGGCCGCGCTGCCGCCACCGGCCCAGGCACAAGCGCAAGGCAGTTCGCCGCCGCCGGGCGGCCCGCGCTACGTGCCGGGCCTGCCGGTGAGCGCCGCGCCGCTGCTCGGCGCCGCCGCGCCCGCGGCGCCCGATCGCCCGGCGGCCACCGCGCGCCCCGCACCCGCCGCCGCCCCGGCACCGGCACCCCGGCCCGCGCCGGCGCCGGTGTTCACGAGCCAGGAGCAGAAGCCCATCCGCATCGTGCTGGACAAGTGAGCCAGTGAGCCCGGGCATGACCTACCGACAGACCCTGGCCGTGGCGCTGCTCACGGCGCTGTACCTGTGCTGCGAGCTGGCCTTCAACGCGCGCCTGCTGGACGTGGTGGGCGGCTCGGCCAGCCCGGCCGAGGTGCACCACATCGAGATCTTCGGCCGCGGCCTGTCCGGCATCGCCGTGGCGCTGGTGCTGCTGCAGCTGCTGCTGGGCGCGCGGGCGCGCTCCGGCCGGCGCACGCCCAGCGCGATGGCGATGCTGTTCTGGTGCCTGCTCAGCGCCGGGCTGGTGTACGGCTCGCTGCAGCTGCTGGTGGACCACCTGGTGGCGCGCAGCGACGCGCAGATGCGCCGCACCAGCCTCACCATCGTGCTCGTGCAGCGGGCGCTGGTGAACGGGCAGGTGCAGCTCGACGGGCTGGACGACGACCCCGGCCTGTTCGCCCGCCCGGAGGGCAAGGCCTTCCTGGCGCTGTTCCCGGCCATGGCGGTGTCGGTGGAGCGGCTGGACGACAAGGTGCGCGATGCCAAGCTGGAGCTGATCTCGCGCGGCGTGCTCGGGCGCCTGGGCCAGGCGCAGGGCGTGTACCGGCAGTACGAGCAGGCCGTGACCCAGCTGCGCGAGCAGTACGAGCGCTACCGCCGCGCGCCCGGTCCGGTGGACCTGGAGGCCGAGATCCCGAGGCGCCAGGACGACGCCTGGAACGACTACCTCGCCGACCTCGGCAAGCGCGGCTGGACGCCGTCCACCGTGCCGGGCATGGCGCGCCGCAGCGTGCTGCAGAAGGTGCGCGCGCGGGTGCCGGTGCCGGCGGACTGGCAGCTGGGCGACGAGGCGGGCTTCCGCGAGGCCGTGGCCACGCAGGTGCGCCGGCAGGCGGGCCAGGCCGCGGGCCGGCTCGTCGTCGGCGGCCAGGCCATTCCGCCGGGCCTGGGCTGGGAGGCCTTCTTCGGCCATGCCGGCGTGCAGGCGGAACTGCGCAAGCGCCTGCAGCTGCCGGCGCGCGTGACGCTGCTGCCGGCCTATGGCAGCGCCGAGCTGTTCGAGAAAGGCGTCGTGCAGCCGCTGGTGCGCGAGGTGGCGCAGCGCGAGCTGGCCGCCTACGAGGCGCCGGTGAAGGCGTTCGAGCCCGGCGGCGCCCACTTCCAGAAGGGCGAGGACGCGGCCCGCGCCGTCATCGTGCCGCCGGTGGCGCTGTTCTTCTCGCTGCTGGGCGCCATCGGCCACCTGGCCAAGCTGGTGTACCTGCTGCTGCGGCTGGCCACGGGGGCCGTGCCGGCCTGGCGCGGGCTGCGCCGGCTGTGGCTGGTGCCGGTGGGGCTGCTGGCGGCGAGCGCCGCCGGGCTGTCGCTGGCCAGCAATGCGGTGACCGACAGCCGCCTGTACGGCTACATGCATGCCCAGGTGCTGCACGGCGCCGGGGACGACGCCGCCGGCCGCGCCCAGGCGCGCGCGCTGCTGACGGGGCTGCACTGGGTGGCCGTGGGCCAGGGCCTGGGCTATCCGGTCAATGAGTGGGTTCGCACCCGCGTGTTGCACAACTTCGATTTCGGCTATGAACCACCTCCCCGCTGACGCCGCCCGCCGGCCTTCCCCGCTGCTGACGGCGCTGCTGGCCGCGGCGCTGCTCGTGGCCCCGGCCGCGCCGGCCTGGGCCGGCTGCCACGGCCTGCAACTGCACGCGCACCGTGGCGCGCCGGGCGGCCCCGAGAACTCGCTGAGCGCCGTCCAGCAGGCCTGGGACGGCGCCTGGGACGGCGCCGAGATCGACGTGCAGACGCTGCGCGACGGCCGGTGGGTGCTGCACCACGACCTCAAGCTCGGCCGCACGACCAGCCTGCAGGGCCGCGCGACCACCGAACTGCCGTCCGAGGCCTGGCGCGAGGTGCGCGTGAAGGACCGCCAGGGCCGGCTGACGGCCGAGGCGGCGCCCTTCCTGGCCGACCTCGCGACCCAGCTCCCCGCGCGTGACGACAAGGTGCTCAACATCGAGCTCAAGCAGCTCAATCCGAGCTGCCAGGCCGTCGAGGGGGTTGTCCAGGGCCTGAGCCGCAGCCGGCCCGACGGGCGCTGGTTCCTCACCGCCATCGACCGCCGCGTGCTGCAGTGCGTGCGCCGCGCCGACCGGCAGGGCTACCTGGGCCTGATCGTGCTGGACCCGCAGGCCCTGGCGCGCGAGGCGCCTGCACGCGCCCAGCCCCTGGCCCAGCGCGTGAAGCCGCCGGTGCTCGACCGCGCCTGGCTGCAGCGCCTGCAGCAGGAGGTGGGCAGCCCCGTGGGCGTGCATGTGGACATCAACACGCTGGGCGCCAACCCGGCGCTGCTGGCCGACGCGCTGGCGCTGGGCGTGCCGGTGTTCACCTACCACCTCGGGCCGGACCGCGAGCATGCGACCGCGCTGCGGCGCCAGGCCCGCGGCAGCGGCCTGCTGCCCACGGGCGCCATCATCGACGGCACGCCCGCCGCCTTCTGCGACCAACTCGGCCAACCCTGATGGACAGCCCCGCCACGCCCGCCGGCACCGGCCGTGTCCGCGCCCAGGTGGGCGCCCACCTGGAACCGGTCACGCGTTTCGGCACGGCGGATCTCGTCGAGGTCGAGCCCGAGCAGGCGCTGGCCGTGCCGCTGACGCTGACGTCGGACCAGCAGGTCAGCTTCACCATCGACCTCCAGCGCGGCCCGGGCGCCTTGCCGGCCGGCACGCAGAAACTGGCCAGCGAGGCCGCGGTGGACCAGACGCTGCAGGCCTGGCTGGCCACGGCCCGCCAGCAGGCGCCGCAGGCGCTGCAGCGCTGGGCCGAGGCCGACACCGGCAGCTACCGGCGCCTGCTGCCGGGTGCCGCCGGCTTCCTGACAAGCCCGGGCGCCGTCGGGCACGAGCACCGCTGCACCACCTGCGGCGGCAGCTGCCAGGTGACCTGCGGCAGCTGCCACGGCCAGGGCCGGCTGCGCTGCAACACCTGCTCCGGCGACGGCCGCGTGAACTGCCACTACTGCCATGGGCGCAAGCGCCAGAACTGCACCAACTGCGGCGGGCGTGGGCAGTGGAACGAGTACCCGACGCGGCAGGTGTGGGACGCGTCACGCAACAGCTGGGTGTCGGTCACGGACACCGTCCACCGCAGCTGCCTGACCTGCCATGCCAGCGGCACCACCACCTGTCACCACTGCGAGTACGACGGCAAGGTCAGCTGCTCGGGCTGCTTCGGCCGTGGCCACAACCCATGCAACACCTGCCGCGCGACCGGCCGGGTGGACTGCGACGCCTGCCGCGCGACCGGCATCCAGCACCGCCGCGGCACCCTCGCGGCCCGGGCCGGGCGCGAGGAGACGCTGGCCGTGGACACGGCCGATGCCGCGCTGCGCGCGCTGGTGCTGCAGCGCGTGCCGCTGGCGGACCTGCCCGCGCTGGGCGCGCTGCTGCGGGTGCGCCACCAGGTGATGGGCGCCGGTGTGCGCAGCACGCACGACCTGCGGCTGGATGTGCGCCGCGGCACGCTGCGCGCCGGGCAGGAGTCGTTCGTCATCCACGGCTTCGGCCCGCAGACGCGCATCTTCAGCTTCGAGAACATCGCGTCGCGGCTGCTGGCCGACGACCTCACGGCGCTGGAGCAGGCCGTGGCGGCGGCCTCGGGCTGGCGGCGCCAGCGTGGCAACGGGATGCTGGACCACCTCGGCGACTTCCTGCGCTCCGAGCTGAACCTGCTGCTGGGCGAGCGCATGGGCGACGCCGGCAGCACGCCGGAGCAGGCGGCCCAGGCCGTGGAGCAGCAGTTCGCCGGCATGGTCGACGCCGACTACATCCGCCGCGCGACGCAGGCGCTGCGCCAGGCCGTGGCCAAGGTGTACGCGTCCGAGCTGATGGAGCCCGCGGCCTACCTGCTGGGCCTGGTGGCGCTGGCCGCGGTGGTGATGGGCGCGCTCGGCTGGCCGCTGGCCAGCCCCTGGGCGGCCGCCGGCGTGGCGCTGGGCGGCGGCGTGCTGGCCTGGTTCGGGCTGGAGTGGCTGACGCAGCGGCGCATCCGCGGGCCGTTCGACGGCGACTACGGCCGCCGGCTGGTGGCGCAGCTGCGCGCCAACGGCAGCGTCAGGCGCTGGCGGCTGGGCATGGTGGCGGCCGGTGCCGCGGCCGCCCTCGGCGCGGCGCAGCTCGTGCCCTGGCTGCCCTACGTGGGCGACCACCAGCGCCAGCAGCGCGATGGCGCCGCCGTGCAGGCGCAACTGGCCGAGTGGAGCCGGCAGCCCACGCCGGATTTCCGGCTGCGCCAGTACCCCGCGCAGCCGGCGCTGCTGGCGCGCGCCGAGGCGGGCGACACGCGGGCGCAGCTGGTGCTGGCCTGGCGGCTGCTGCTGGGCGCGGGCGGCGTGGGCAAGGACGTGGCCGCGGCCGGCGACTGGCTGGAGCGCGCGCGCCCGGCGGCGTCGGGCGACAACCTCTGGCGCGCCGCGCACGCGGTGCAGGTGCTCAACCAGGAGGCCCTGCCCGACGCCATCCGCGCCGCGGCGGCCGACCTGGGCCGCGCGGCCGATGCCGGCCTCGTCGAGGCCCGTTACTGGGAAGCGCGCATCTACCTGATGCCGGGCAGCCCGCTGCACGACCCGCGCCGTGCGCAGCAGGCGCTGGCCCAGGCCGCACAGCTGGGCCACGCGAATGCGGCCTTGCTGCTGGGCCAGCGGCTGGCGTCCGGCGACGGCCTGCGGCGCGACCCGGTGGCCGCCCGGCGCTGGCTGCAGCAGGCCGCGGCGGCGGGGCTGAAGCCCTAGACGTCAGGCCACAGCGGTTCGCTCATGCTGCGCCGCATCGCCTCGATGAAATAGCGCAGCCGCGCCGGTGGCGCCGGCGGGTTGGGGTAGAGCAGGTGCACCGGCAGCGGCGTGCCACGCCAGCGCGGCAGCAGCTGCACGAGGCGGCCCTCGGCGATGTCCTGCTGCACCGACCAGCCCGACAGCAGCGCCGCGCCCAGCCCCTGCCGCGCCGCCTCGCGCGTGGCGTACAGGCTGTCCGTCGCCAGCACGGGGCGGATGGCCAGGCGCTGGCGCACGCCGTCGTCGCGCTCCAGCGGCAGCTCCTGGCGGTAGAACGTGGAGATCGCGATCCACGGCAGCCCCGCCAGCGCGTCGGGTTCGTCGATGCGCCGGCCGGCCACGAGTTCCGGCGCGGCCACCAGCACGCGCGGTACGCGCGCCAGCGGGATGGCGACGACGGCGCCCTCGGCCGTGCCGCCGACGCGGATCGCGCAGTCCAGCCCCTGCTCGATGAAGTTGGGCGCGGCGTCGTTCAGCAGCCAGTCCACGCGCAGGCCCGGTGCTTCCTTCAGCGCGCGCACCAGCGGGCCGACGAGGTGCTCCTGGCCGAACGCATGCGGCACCTGCACGCGCAGCAGGCCCTCGGGCCGCGCCGGCTCGGCACGCAGCGACTGCTCGAAGCACTCCCACTCGACGGCCAGCGCCTTGGCGCGCGCGTAGGCGCGCTCGCCGGTCTCGGTCAGCCGCAGCGCATGCGTGGAGCGCTGCACCAGCGGCTGGCCGAACTGGCGCTCCAGCGCCTGCAGCCGCCGGCTGACGGTGGGCTGCGTGGTGCCCAGCTGGCGTGCCGCGGCCGACAGGCTGCCGGCCTCGACGATGCGGATGAAGGTCTGCATGAGCAGCAGGCGATCAACGGACGTGGTGTTCATGCGTGCAGCGTATGACAGTCAGTCGGGCTCTGCGTCTAGCGGGGTGATTGGCGGCTCGCCACACTGCGCACCCATGAAGTCCACCCCTCAGATCACCCCCCTCAGCGGCACGTTGACCGTGCTGCTCGCCACGGCCACTGGCCTCGCCGTCGCGTCCATCTACTACGTGCAGCCGCTGCTGGGGCTGCTGGCGGCGCAGTTCGGCGTGGGCAGCGCCGCCATCGGCCTGCTGCCGACCTTGACGCAGCTGGGCTATGGTGCCGCCATCCTGCTGCTGTCGCCGCTGGGCGACCGTTACGACCGCCGGCACATCATCGTGCTGAAGGCCTCCGGGTTGGTGGCGGCGCTCGCCTTCGCGGCGCTGGCGCCGGGGTTTGCGACGCTGTGCGCGGCCAGCATCGCCATCGGCCTGATGGCCACGCTGGCGCAGGACCTGGTGCCCGCCGCGGCGACGCTGGCGCCCGAGGCGGAGCGTGGCAAGCGGGTGGGGCAGGTGATGACGGGGCTGCTGCTGGGCATCCTGCTGTCGCGCGTGGCCGCCGGCGCGGTCGCGGCGCTGGCCGGCTGGCGCGCGGTCTACGGTGCGGCAGCGGTGGCCGTGGCCCTGCTGATCCCGCTGCTGTGGCGCAGCCTGCCGCGCTTCATGCCGGCCACGCAGGCCGGTTACGGCTCGCTGCTGCTGTCGATGGCCGACCTCTGGAAGAAGCACGCGCCGCTGCGGCGTGCGGCGCTGGCGCAGGGGCTGCTGTCGGTCGCGTTCAGCGCGTTCTGGTCGACGTTGGCGCTGGTGCTGGCGGGGCCGGATTTCGGCCAGGGCAGTGCGGTGGCCGGGGCGTTCGGGCTGGCCGGTGCGGCGGGCGCGCTGATTGCGCCGCTGGCCGGCGGGCTGGCGGACCGGCGCGGGCCGCAGGCCGTCATCCGGGCGGGGGCGCTGCTGGTGTTCATCGCTTTCGCGGTGCAGGCCGTGGCGCCGGCGTCGCTGTGGCTGCTGGTGGCCGTGGCCGTGATGTTCGACCTGGGCGTGCAGGCCGCACTGGTGTCGCACCAGAGCGTCGTCTATGCGTTGGATGCCGCCTCGCGCAGCCGGTTGAACGCGCTGCTGGTCAGCGTGATGTTCGTCGGCATGGCCGGTGGTGCGGCACTGGGTGCGGTGCTGCTGGCCCAGCTCGGGTGGCGGGCCGTGCCGGTGCTGGGCGCGGTGGCGGCGCTGGGCGCCCTGGCCGTGGCGCGCCGGCGCTGACGGCACGGCGCAACGCCGAAGAAAAACGGGCCTCGTGAAGAGGCCCGTTGTCGTTCCGGCGTGTCGCCGCGGCTTACTCGGTGGGCTTGGCTTCCGCCTTGCGTTCCACGGCCGCCTTGGAGGCGATGACCGGCTGGCCCTTGAGCTTGTTCAGCGCCTGGATCAGCGGGAAGTCCTCGGCCGAACCGAACTCGGGCAGCGGCTTGGGCGGCTCGGCGCGCTTGGCGTACTCGGCCTCCAGCTTCTGGCGTGCTTCCTCGCGGGCCTTCTGGCGTGCCTCGTTGTCCTCGGGGCCGTTGTTCAGGTGCTTCTCCAGGTCGGCCTCGCGCATGCGCAGTGCCGCGAAGACGTTGCCCTCGGCGGTCTCGTCCAGCATCACGTCGGGCACGATGCCCTTGGCCTGGATGGAGCGGCCGCTGGGCGTGTAGTAGCGCGCCGTCGTGATCTTCAGCGCGGTTTCCGGGCCCAACTGGCGGATGGTCTGCACCGACCCCTTGCCGAAGGTCTGCGCGCCCATGATGGTGGCGCGCTTGTGGTCCTGCAGCG
>JAYSCT010000020.1:0-45042 GCA_041914785.1 Roseateles sp. | reverse complement strand
CCTCACGATGGCCGTCGGCGCATGAGGCGTCACGAACCAATGCGCAAAGCGCCTTCTTCAAAGGCCCTGAGCGCTTCTTAAATTGGGTCTGGCGGTCGCCGACCTGCTTCGAAACGGACTTGGTGCACACATGTTCTGCAGGCGCTGTGCCCTTAGCTGCACGCGCCGGGAAGCAAAAGGCTGTGTCACCGGTCAGCGCGTGCAAGGCCCTGAACTGACGCAGCGAGAAGGAAGACAGGTAGACCCTCCAATCAACGCCGGTCTTGGTGTTAGCTGCCGGCACGAACCATTCGCCGGTCGTCAGGTTTACGTGCTCCCAACGCGATTTCAGCAGTTCGCCGATGCGGCAGAGCGTACCGAGACAGATCCAAAGCGCGAGTTGCGTCTCCTTCTTCAGCGGACGGTCAACGCTGTACTTCGTGCCTACCGGCGCTGCCGCGTACTTGATCTCCATGTCTGCGAGCTTGGCACGCAGTTCTCCCAATTCTTCGGGGGACAAAACCCGGTCGCGCTCGGCGTCGGGATCGCATCCCCGCGGCAGCAGCTTGGTCAACTCGACGAGCTTCGTCGGATTTCCCTCGACCATGAGCGCCCGCCAGGGTCTGCGGTGTTCAGCCCAGGCGAACAGCTGCACCATGTCCGCGTAGATGCGCGAGGCCATTCGATAGGTGCCTCGGCCGATCACGGCACGCAGCACGGCCCGCACGTCCCCCTCTTCCACAGTACGCACCGGCTTAGCACCGATAAGAGGCAGGACGTCCTTTTCGAAGCTGCGGCGCAACTCGGCGTTGTCATCGGCACGGCGCACTCCGTCCAGCAACCACGCCTCGAACATTGCTCGAACTGGCAGGTCTTCGGCTACCTGACGCGCAGCCATCGCGATAGTGGCTTCGACCTCGGCTTGCGCTTCAATCTTCGCAGCGCGCCTAGCATCAGTCGGGCTCACTCCATTCTTCACGAGCGCCCTTGCCCGGTCCCGTTCAGCGCGAATGGCCGCGAGGGTGGCGTCGGGCCACGTGCCGCAGTAATGCTTCCTGCCTGAGCCAAGCCACTTGTACCCGTACTTGAAAGCCACTGCCACCCGTCCGTCGGCCGCAATCCGGACTTCGCCATTCAGTCCATCACCATCGGCCAGCGTGTCGCCGTGCCAGGCCGCAGTGGCTGCTTTCAATGCCAACTCGGTCCACCGACTCCCCTTGCCGGCCTTCGGATATCTAGTCATAGCGCCTCCGTCCCAGGGGGATACTGAGGGGGATACCAGAGCCGGGATCTCCTGGAATCTTCACGAACCTTGCGGGACATCACACACCCTCCCAGAGAAGCAGCAACTATTTGATTTTAATGGATTTTTTTGCAACTTCCAGAGGACCACTCGAACGCCTCCAGAGATCTCTCCAAGTGCCAATTAATTCCATGGGGTGCAAGGGGTCGCGAGTTCGAATCCCGCCGTCCCGACCATTTTATTGAAGCAGATCAACGGGTTAGCAGCTCAGGCCGCTAACCCGTTTTTCCTTTCTGCCTTCGGATGGTGGCAGCGGGGTGAACGAAGGGGTCA
The DNA here is from genome assembly GCA_041914785.1 of Roseateles sp. Classification (GTDB taxonomy): domain Bacteria; phylum Pseudomonadota; class Gammaproteobacteria; order Burkholderiales; family Burkholderiaceae_C; genus Pelomonas. Next base: position 43,487 of record JAYSCT010000020.1, on the reverse strand, counting down.
ACGCCCCGGCGGCTGGCGGCTCGCAGCAGACACTCCCGAACGTCCGCGATGGCCGCATCGAGCGCCCGTCGATCCGCAGCCGCAAGCGGCGCCGGTTCTGCTTGTCGTGCGGCCCACGTCACTTGGCTTGCACGCGAGCGAGCGGGCTCGGCACATCGCGCAGCGCGGCGCACGCAGCCGGCCACGCGGGGTCCGTCGGATTGAGCGCGGTGCGCAGGTAAGCCCATGTCAACTGCGCCACCGCCTCGACACGCGCGGGGCTCTCGTCGGTCGTCTCCGCAGCGTCGTAGCCGGAGATCCCCCCGAGGATGTGCTCGCCTCCCAGGAGGGTGAGCAAATGCTTGGGGCCCGGGCTCAGGGTGTATGCGCCGGCCCGGTATTCCGCCTGGTCGGAGAACATCGGGTTGATGTCCCGATCACCGACGACGACGAGCGCGGGCGCGGTCATCGCAGCGAAGTCGAGCGTACGAAGGATCGGGTAGCGATCCCGCGCGGCGCCGGTCAGGAACGCCGGATTGCCCGGTCCGGCGATGATGACGCCCGCGGCGATCCGCGGGTCGCGCAGGTCGACCACGGTGCCGTCGGCGTCGGTGACGCGCTCCCCGAGCAACATCCCGGCCGTCATGCCACCCAGCGAGTGCCCTGCGACGGCAATCCGACCCCGGTTCACCCGACCGCTCAGCCCGGGCACGCTCGCCTCGATCACGTCCAGGGCGTCCAGGATGCGCGTCATGTCCTCGGCGCGGGAGCGCCAGAACAGCGCGCCTTCGGGGCCGTTCGGGTCGACGACGCCGCGCAAGGTCGCCGACGACAGGTGTGTCGGCTGGATCACGACGAAGCCGCGCGCGGCCCAGTAGTTCGCGAGCGGCGCGTAGCCGTTCAGCGACGACAGGTTGTTCGACGAGCCGTGGCCGTGGGACAGCAGGATGACCGGCAGGTCACCACCCGTCACCGGTGCGGACACGCGCACCTGCAACGGGACGGCGCGGCCGGGCGCGGGCAGCACGATCGGGCTGATGGAGACAACGGGCGCCAGCGCGACGGAGGGCATGGCGTTGATCGGCGAGAGGGAGGTGGACATGAGACGGTTCCTTGAGAGCTTGGCATCGGCTCGCTTGCACCGCGGACCTGCGGTGTGCTCATCGACGCATGAACGATAGGGCTCAACAGCAGGACTGAATACAATGCAAAGTCCACACTTCATGTTTTAGCGTCCATACATGGTCGATCCACTGGCCGAGGTCGTCACGCTGCTGCGCCCCAGCGCGCCGTTCGCCAAGCTCGCCACCGCCGCCGGGCCCTGGCTGGCGCGTCGCGCGGAGGCAGGCCGCCCGTTCTTCTGCGCCATCGTCGCGGGCGCCACCCGGCTCTCGGTGGCCGGGCACGAGCCCCGGGTGCTCGAGGCGGGGGATTTCGTCCTCGTTCCCGCCGCATTCGACTTCACCGTGTCGAGCCTCGAAGCGCCGGCCGACGGCAAGGAGACGGCGTATGTCTGGCGCCCCGATGGCGAGATCCGGCATGGCGACCCGGACGCGCCACCCGACGTGCGGATGCTGGTCGGCTACTGCACGTTCGCGTCCCCGGACGCGCGGCTGCTGGTGTCCCTGCTGCCGCAGCTTGTGCACGTGCGCGGCGAGCCGACGCTCACCACGCTGGTGTCGCTCGTCCACACCGAGTTCCGCGCCCGGCGCCCGGCGCGCGACGTCGTGCTCGCCCGCCTGCTGGACGTGCTCCTGATCGAGGCGCTTCGATCCGCGCCGGCTCATGCGGCCTCGGCCGGGCTGGTCCGCGGCCTCGCCGACGAGCGGCTTGCTGTGGCGATCCGGCGGATGCACGAACAGCCGACCTTGCCGTGGACCGTCGCCGAACTCGCGCGCGAGGCGGCGATGTCGCGGTCGGCGTTCTTCGTCCGGTTCAGCCGCCTGATGGGCATGACGCCGATGGAATACCTGCTCGGGTGGCGCATCGCACTCGCGAAGCGCATGCTCAGCCGAGACGGTGCGACGGTCGCGGACGTCGCGGAGCGTGTCGGGTACGGCTCGGCCAGCGCTTTCAGCGTCGCCTTCACTCGCCATGTCGGCCAGCCCCCCGCGCACTTTGCGCGTCGCGACCGGTCGGCGGCGCTGGAAGCGCCGTGACTGGCGCCGGTGACCCCGGCCGGACTGACGGCGCGCGCCCCGTTGCCTGAGCCGCGGCCGCCTCACAACCCCTCATCGATGAAATTTGCACCTGCCGGGCGCTGCTGGAGCATCGTTGCCACTCAAACTGGTTGCGCTACCACACAATCCGCGTCAAAACCAAGGAGACGCGCTTTGAAGATGCATGCCCTCATGGGCCTGGCCTGCGGTGTGGCGCTGGCGGGCCTGGCAGCGGCGGCCCCTGCGGCCGATGCCGACGCGCAAGCCCGGGACATCGTCGCCCGGCTCACGCCGGACGAGAAGGTGGAACAGCTGCTCAACGGTGCGCCGGCCATCCCGCGGCTGGGCATCCCGGCCTACAACTGGTGGACGGAGTCGCTGCACGGCGCGTTTGGCCCGGGGCCGACGACCAATTTCCCGCAGCCCATCGGCCTGGCCGCCACGTTCGACGCGGCGCTGATGCAGGACGTGGCGGCCGGCATCTCGGCCGAGGTGCAGGCGGTGCATGCGCTGGGCCGCGGCAAGGACAACCCGAACCGCATCGGCGGCGCGCTGAACACCTGGTCGCCCAACATCAACATCTTCCGTGACCCGCGCTGGGGTCGCGGCCAGGAGACCTATGGCGAAGACCCCTTCCTGACCGGCGAGCTGGGCAAGGCCTTCGTGCGCGGCATGCAGGGCCCGGAGCCCGGGCGGCCGCGCGTCATCGCCAGCCCCAAGCATTTCGCCGTGCACAGCGGCCCGGAGTCCACGCGCCATTCGGCGGACGTGTGGGTGTCGCTGCAGGACCTGGAGGACACCTACCTGCCCGCATTCCGCGCGGCCATGGTGGACGCCCAGGCGGGCTCCCTCATGTGCGCCTACAACCGCGTCAACGGCGAGCCCGCCTGCGCCAGCCACAGCCTGCTGGTGAAGACGCTGCGCGAGGACTGGCAGTTCAAGGGCTACGTCGTCTCGGACTGCGACGCCGTCGTCGACATCCACGCCCACCACAAGGTCGCGCCCGATGCCGTGGCCGGCGCCGCCGCCGCGCTGAAGGCCGGCGTGGACAACGAGTGCAACGGCGCCACGCTGTCGCACACGCCGGGCCTGGGCGAACGCTACCGGCAGGCGCTGCAGCGCGGCTATCTGCGCGCGGCCGACATCGACCAGGCACTGGTGCGCCTGTTCTCGGCGCGGCTGCGCACCGGTGACCTGCCGGGCCTGGCCGAGCGGCCGGCGCCACCGGCCAGCGTCATCAACGCGGCCGAGCACCGCGCGCTGGCGCTGAAGGCCGCCGTGCAGAGCCTGGTGCTGCTGAAGAACGACGGCACGCTGCCGTTGCCGGCCGCCACGCGCATCGCCGTCGTCGGGCCGCTGGCCGACGCGCGGCGCGTGATGCGGGGCAACTACTCGTCGGCGCAGACCGGGCCGACGCTGACCGTCCACGAGGCGCTGCGCCAGCAGTTCCCGGCCGCGCAGGTGGCGCTGCTGCCCTTCGGCCCGTCCATCACCGACGGCGACCCCGTGCCCGCCAGCGCCTTCATCGGCCCCGACGGCCAGCCGGGCCTGCGCGCCAGCTACTTCAATCTCGCCGCCGGCTCGCCCCGGGCGCCCGGCCAGCGCCGCTTCGAGGCGCGCCCCTTCGCCAGCCACGACGTGCCGGCGCTGGACTCGCGCCCGCGCGACTTCCCGCAGGCCGGCGACGTGACGCGCACGGTCTGGACCGGCCAGTTCATCGCGCCCGAGACCGGCAGCTACCGCCTCGGCCTGGCGGGCATGCGCGGGCAGCTGCGCATCGGCACGCGCGACATCGTGCTGGCCCGCCGCCCCACGCAGTGGGCCGAGCCTGTGGCCCTGACCCAGGTCGATCTGAAGCAGGGCCAGCGCGTCGCGCTGCGCTTCGAGACCGAGTCGGGCGTCTCGATGCCACCCGGCATGGTGTGGAAGCGCGTGTCGCGCCAGCCGCTGGCGGAGCTGGCCGCCGCCGCGCGCGAGGCCGACGTCATCGTCGCCGCCGTGGGTCTGACGTCGGACCTGGAGGGCGAGGAGATGCCCGTCAAGATCGACGGCTTCTCAGGCGGGGACCGCACCCACCTGCAGTTGCCGGCCGACCAGCGCGCCTACCTGCAGGCGGCCGCGAAACTGGGCAAGCCGCTGGTGGTGGTGAACCTCAGCGGCAGCGCGGTGGACCTGTCCTGGGCGCACGCCCACGCGGCGGCCGTGCTGCAGGCCTGGTACCCGGGCGAAGGCGGCGGCCAGGCCATCGCGCAGGTGCTGTCGGGCGCCGCCAACCCGGCGGGGCGGCTGCCGGTCACGTTCTACCGCAGCGCGGACGACCTGCCGCCCTTCGACGACTACCGCATGGCCGGCCGCACCTACCGCTTCTTCGACAAGCCGGTGGTCTACCCCTTCGGCCACGGCCTGAGCTACTCGAGCTTCCGCTACGAGCCGGCGCGCGTCGAGGTGCTCGACGACGGCCGGGACATCGCGCTGCAGGTGCACACCGCCATCACCAACACCAGCAGCCGCGACGGCGACGAGGTGGCCCAGCTCTACCTGACCCCGCCCGCCTTCGACGGCAGCCCGCGGCTGGCGCTGCGCGGCTTCCAGCGCTTGCACCTGAAGGCCGGCGAGCGGCGCGAGCTGAGCTACCGGCTGTCCGCGCGCGACCTCAGCTTCGTGGACCGCGACGGCGTTCGCCAGGTCATGCCCGGCAGCTACCGCCTCAGCGTGGGTGGAGGCCAGCCCGGCACGGGCGCGCCGGCCCAGGCCGCCACGTTCACGCTGCCCCGCCAGCAACTGTTGCCGCGCTGAGCGCGGCCCCACCTCCGAAAGGCCCTGCCCCATGCGCCCTCTCCGCTCCGCGCTGTTTGCCCTGCTGATCGCCTGCACCGGCGCCTTCGCCCAGGACAGCACCATCCGCCCCATCCCCGCGCCGCCGCAGCCGCCCGCCATCCCGCTGGGCACCGGCGGCGTGGACGGCCAGCCCGCCGCCGAGAGCTGGTTCCACCAGTGGGGCCAGCCCATGGTGCGCAACGTCAGCGCGGCCACGTTGACGCCCTTCCTGCCGGCGCCTGGCAAGGGCAACGGGGCCGCTGTGCTGGTGGCGCCGGGCGGGGGGTTCCGCTGGCTGGCGATCAACCACGAGGGCTGGCAGGTCGCCCAGGCGCTGGCCGACCAGGGCATCGCCGCCTTCGTGCTCAAGTACCGGCTGCAACCCACGCCCGAGTCGGTGGCGGGCTTCAAGGACTCGATGGACCGCATGTTCTCGGCCGCCGGCAGCAGCGACACCAACCCGCGCGCGCTGCTGCCCGACCTGGCCAACCAGCTCGCCGATGCCGAGGCTGCGCATGCGCTCATCCTGTCGCGCGCCAAGGAATGGGGGGTGGACCCGCAGCGCCTGGGCATGGTCGGCTTCTCGGCCGGCGCCGGGCTGACGATGCACGCCACGCTGAACTCCAAGACCATGAAGCTGGCCTTCATCGGCCCCATCTACGGCGGCATGGGCCCGGTCACGGTGCCCAAGGACGCGCCGCCGATGTTCAACGTCATCGCGAGCGACGACTTCCTTTTCAAGGGCCAGTTCGGCGTCGTCAAGGCCTGGTTCGACGCCGGCCGGCCGGTCGAGTTCCACCTGTACCAGAACGGCGGCCACGGCTTCGGCCTGGGCTACCCCGGCAACACGGCCAACGGCTGGTTCCCGGTGTTCCTGCGCTGGCTGGACGTCAACGGCTTCCTCGCGCCGCGGCGCTGAGCGCTCAGGACTGCGGCGCGCGCAGCCGCCGCTGCGCCCAGCGGGCCAGCGCGCCCAGCACGGGCAGCTTGGCGTAGAGCTCCTCCGCGGCGTCCCAGTAGTCGCGGTGCAGCGTGACGAGGCCGGCCTCGTCGAACACCAGGTGGCTGGCGCCGCGGATGACCAGGGCCGGCGCGCTCGCCTGCCCGCGGCAGTGGAACTCCCAGGTCAGGAAGGCGTCATCGCCTTGGCACACGGTCGTCGCGACGACGAAGCGGGCCTCGTGCAGCGTGTCGAACATGTGCGTGAACACGCGCTCGATGGCGGCGCGGCCGGTGACCTCGTTGAACGGGTCCTTGAAGCGCGCCGCGGGCGCGTACAGCGCCAGCAGCGCGGGCAGGCTGGCACGGGTCAGCGCCGTGTAGGCGGCGGCCAGCGCAGCGACGCGCGGGTCGGTGGTGACGGGGCCCATCCGCTCAGGCCCCGGTGGTGCGCCGCACGGCGGCGAAGTACCAGGCATCGGGCAGGCAGCGCAGCAGCCGCATCCAGGCCGTGAAACGACGCGGGAAGTTCATCTCGAAACGGCCGCGCGCCCAGCCGGCCAGCATTGCGCTCGCCGCTTCCTCCGGCGTGATGAGCGCAGGCATCTTGAAGCCGTTCTGCGCCGTCAGCGGCGTGTCCACGAAACCCGGGTTCACGATGGACACGCCCAGCCCCTGCGGGTGCAGGTCCAGGTACAGGCTCTCGGCCAGGTTGTTCAGTGCCGCCTTCGTGGGCCCGTAGGCCAGCGACAGCGGCAGCCCGCGGTAGCCCGCCACGCTGCCCACCAGGCTGAGGTGACCCTGGCGCGCCGCCAGCATCTGCGGCAGCAGGCCCTGCAGCAGGTGCAACGCGCCGCTGTAGTTCACCGCCAGGTGGCGCTGCATCTCGGCGAGGTCGAAGTCCTTGGCGCCGACGGGCCGGTAGTGGCCGGCGCAGTACACCACCAGCGCCGGCACCTGCCCCGCCAGCGCGTGCACCGACTGCACGGCCTGCGCCATCGCGTCGGCGTCGGTCACGTCCAGCGGCAGCGCGTGGCAGCCCGGGTGGGTGCCGACGAAGGCGCCCAGCGCGTTGGCGTCGCGCGCCGACACGATGACGCGAGCGCCGCGCTCGTGCAGCGCCGCCGCCGTGGCGCGGCCGATGCCGGTGGAGGCGCCGATGATCCAGGCCCAGCGGCCCTGCCAGTCGGTCAGCGGGGGATTGAGCGGCACGGTCAGTCCTTCGTGAAGGCCAGCGTCACGTCGCCCAGGTGGACGCCGAACTTGCTCATGGCGGTGCGGTTGAGCACGGTGCGCGCATCCATGCGGTACATCCAGTCGTCCATCGTGACGTTCCAGACGCGGCCGTCCACCGGCAGCGCCAGCGTGTAGGTCCAGCGAAAGGCGTTGCCCGAGCTCTCGCCCAGCGCCTCGCCGACGACATCGTCGGCCCGGCCGCTGAAGCGCCCGTTGCCCAGGTCCTTCAGGTGCCAGACGCGGCGCTGCTTGCTGCCGTCGCTGTACGTGAAGTGCTCGTCCAGCGTGCCGCTGTCGCCCTGCCAGGTGCCGGTCATCGTGACGGTGAAGCGCTTGACGACGCGGCCCGAGCGGTCGGTGAACATGCCGTGCGCCGTCAGCGGGCCGCTGAGGTACTCGCGCAGGTTGATGGGCGGCGTCTCGCGGGCGTAGTCCTGCACCTGCGGGCCGGCACAGCCGGCCAGCGCCAGCGCGGCGCCCGCGGCCAGCAGCGTGAGGGTGAATTGACGGCGCTTCATTCGCGTTCCTTCCAGTCGATGTGGCGGCGTTCGGCACGCCACAGCCAGCCGGCTGCGGCGATCTTGAGCAGGCAGGGCAGCCCGCCGTAGGCCCAGGTCAGTGCCTGGAGGCCCGTGCTGTCGCGCTGGCCCGGCGTGTAGCCGGCCAGCGCCAGCAGTGGCAGCGCCAGGCCGGCGGCCAGCGCGAGGTTGAGCTTGGTCATGCAGCCCCACCAGCCGAGGTAGCGGCCCTCGCCGCGCTGGCCGTCGCCGGCCGCCTGGATGACGCCGGTCAGCAGCGCGCCGGGCAGCGCCAGGTCGGCGCCCAGCATCAGGCCGCTGGCGGCGCAGACGATGCCGAAGGCCCAGGTGTCGCCGGCACCCAGCAGCGGCGTCACGGCAAAGGCCGCCACCGCCGCGGCCATGCCCGCGCGCCAGGCCGGCGCCAGGCCCCAGCGCGCGCCGGCCTTGACCCACAGCGGCAGGCCCAGCACGGCGGCGCCGAAGTAGGCCAGCAGCAGCACGGGCTGCAGGTCCGGCGCCTGCAGGCGGTCGGCGATGAAGAACGGCAGCAGCGTGGCCGGGATGGCCGTGGCGATGCCGTTGAGCATGAAGACGACGGCCAGGCGCCGGAACGCCGGCTGGCGCCACGGCCGGGCGTCATCGCCCTCGCCCGTGGTTGAAACCGCGGGCGCCGGCAGGCCGCGCAGGCCCAGCAGCCCCAGCGCCAGCAGCCCGGCCAGCACCGCGCTGGTGACGCCCCAGCCCGCCAGCGCCGGCAGCGCGCTGGCCAGCAGCACGCCGGCCAGCGTGCCGGCCTCGCGCCAGCCGGCCACGCGGGCGCGCAGCGCCGGCCCGCCGCCCCAGCGCGTGCCCCAGCTCTGGTGCACGATGCCCACGCCGCTGTAGGCCAGCGTGCACAGCAGCAAGGCCGCCGCCAGCCACGGCAGCACCGCGGCCGGGCCGCCCGGCGGCGGCCACCACAGCGCGGCGAAGGCCAGCGCCATCACCAGCGCGCCCAGCGCGGCAGCCGCCCAGGCGCGGCCGCGCTGGAACAGCCCGTCGGCCAGCCGGCCCAGCGCGGGGTCGATGACGGCATCCAGCGCCCGCACCGCCAGCACCACGCCGCCCAGCGCCGCCAGCGGCATGCCGAAGGCGGTGGCGTAGTGGTACGGCAGGTTCACGTACAGCGGCAGCGACACGAACGCCAGCGGCACCGCCAGGCCGGCATAGGCCAGGCCACGCGGCCAAGGCAGGCGGATGGCGGTGGGGTCTGCCATGGCGGTCTCGTCAGCGTGCCAGCCCCAGCAGGGACTCGCGCAGCGCCGGCGCCGAGGTCTGCGGCGCCAGCCAGATGCCGAAGAACAGGCGCGCGTACTCGGCGTCGTTCACCGCGACGGTCTGGCGGCCGTTGTGGAAAAAGCGCACCTCGCCCTCGCCGTCGTGCAGGCCCAGCAGCCGGTCCTTGGCCGCGACGTCGGGGAAGGCCTGCTTCATCAGCGCCAGCCAGCGCTTGGCCTGGGCCTCGTCGAACTTGCCGACGCGCCGCATCTCCGCCACCGAGCGCTCGGCGATGGCCGCGCCTTCCAGCTTGCGGTCGTAGGTGAGCTCCAGCCCCAGCGGCTGGCGGGCGTAGTCGTCCGGCACGAAGCCGGGCTTGACCCACAGCCGCGCCTCGTAGACACGCAGCCCGAAGAAGCGCAGCACGCCGGTGCCCTGCAGGCGGGCCTGCGGCAGTGCCGTCTGCAGTTCGGCCGGGGGAGCGGTGTCGGCGAGGAGTTCGGTCATGGCGGGCAGAGCAAGGGCGACGACGGCGGCGCGGCGGGTGGTCTTCATGGCGTGACGGCGCCCGACTTGCGCAGCGTGAACTGCATGACGTCGGTGCTGCCGGCGTCGAACGCGGCCTCGCAATAGGCCAGGTAGAAGGTCCAGATGCGCTGGAAGCGTGCATCGAAGCCCTGGCGCAGCACGGCCTCGCTGTCCTTCAGGAAGGCGTCGCGCCAGCGGCGCAGCGTCTCGGCGTAGTCGCGCCCGAACGCCAGCTTCTGCTCGACGACGAAGCCGGCGCGGCGCGCCTCGGCCTCGAACGCGCTGGGGCTGGGCAACAGGCCGCCGGGGAAGATGTACTGCTGGATGAAGTCCGTCGAGCGAAGGTAGCGCGGGAACAGGTCGTCACGGATGGTGATGCTCTGGATGCAGGCGCGGCCGCCCGGCTTGAGGCAGGCGTTCAGCGTCTCGAAGTAGCCGCGCCAGTACTCGTGGCCGACGGCCTCGAACATCTCGATGGACACGACGGCGTCGAACGGCTCGGCGGCATGCTGCTTGGGCAGGTCCCGGTAGTCCTGGTAGCGCAGCTCGACCGCCTCCTGCAGCCCGGCGTTGCGCATGCGCGCCTGGCCCCATTGCAGCTGCTCGCGGGACAGCGTCACGCCGGTCACGCGGGCGCCGAACTCGCGCGCCGCCATCTCGGCCAGGCCGCCCCAGCCGCAGCCGATCTCCAGCACGCGGTCGCCCGGCTTCACGCCGGCTTCGCGCAGCGCGCGGCGCACCTTGGCGTCCTGCGCCTCGACCAGGCCCACGTCGCGCGGGTCGCGGCCCTCGAACCAGGCCGAGCTGTAGCTCATGCCGGGGTCCAGCCACAGGCGGTAGAAATCGTTGCCCAGGTCGTAGTGGGCATGGATGTTCTTGGCGCTGCCGGCGCGCGAGTTGCGGCGCAGCAGGTGGCGCAGCCGGTAGGCGAGGCGCCCCCACCAGCGGCCGTAGATCAGGCCCTCGATGTGCTCGCGGTTGGCCAGGCACAGGCGCAGCAGGCCGGCGAGGTCGGGCGTGTCCCAGTCGCCGTCGATGAAGCTCTCGGCCAGGCCGATGTCGCCGGCCTTGAGCACGCGCTCGAACAGCGACCACGCATGCACGGTCAGCGCGGCGCGCTCGCCGTCGCCGCTGCCAAGGCTCAACTGGCGGCCGTCGGGCAGCTGCAGGTCCAGCCGGCCATGCGGCAGGCGTTCGAGCAGGCGCAGCAGCCGGTGCGCGGCGGCCGGTGCGGTGGCGGGCAGGGCCTGGGGATTGGCGAGAGTGGTGGCTTGGGTCATGTCAACGACTCACGAGGTGATCGGGGGCCTGGGGCTTGCTGAAGAACGGCACGCGCCGGGCCCACAGCCGCAGCGCCTGCCAATGGATGCGGGCGACGACGCCCATCGTCATGAAGGGCATGCGCCAGACGGCGAGCCGGACGCTGGCCGGCGTCAGCGGCTGCAGCACGCCGCCCACGCTGGTCTGCAGCAGCGGGCCCTGCGCGTCGTGCAGATCCACGCGCACCAGCGTGCGCTCGGCCGTGCGCTCGAACCGGAAGCGGTACTGGCCCTGCGTGCTGCAGAACGGCGACACGTGGAAGACCTTGGCCGCCCGCTGCTCGACGCCGAAGGCCAGGTCCGGGCCGGCCAGCAGGTAGGCATGGCGCTCGCCGAAGGTGTTGTTGACCTCGGCCAGCGCTGCGGCCAGCGAGCCGTCGGCGCGGTGGGCGTACCAGAAGCTCACCGGCTTGAACGCATAGCCCAGCATGCGCGGGAAGGTGTGCAGCCAGACCTCGCCGTCGGCATCGGTGATGCCTTCGCGCGCCAGCAGCTCGTCGAACCAGGCCAGCGCGTCGGGGCCGCCGTCGCCGTGGTCGCGGTCATGGAAGCTCAGCCAGCCGCGGCCGTTGCGCTTCAGCGCGGTACAGGGCTGCCCGCGCAGTCGCCGCAGCGGCAGCAGCAGGAAGCAGCCGCCGTAGCGGAACTCGTGCGCCACGGGCCGCAGCCGCCGGTGCCAGACCGGGCCGAAGCCGATCAGCGGCTCCGCATTCACGCGGCACCCCGCTCCGCCGCCGGCGCGGCCGCCAGGTGTGCCAGCACGCCATCGGCCGCCTCGAAGCCGGCGCGCAGGCCGTCCTCGTGGAAGCCATAGCCGCACCACGCGCCGCAGAACCAGGTGCGCTGCTGCCCCTGCAGCCCGCCCACGCGCTGCTGGGCCTGAAGCGCGGCCAGGTCGAACACGGGATGGGCGTACTCGATGCGGCGGTGCACGTGGCGCTCGTCGATGTCGCGCACCGGGTTCAGCGACACGATGACCGGCTGCTGCCACGGCAGCGGCTGCAGCCGGTTGATCAGGTAGTGCAGGCAGACCTGCGCCTGCTCGCGGCCGGCGTCGGTGGCGCGCTCGTAGTTCCACGCGGCCCAGGCGGCCTGGCGCTTGGGCAGCACGCCGGTGTCGGTGTGCAGCACGGCGACGTTGGGCTGGTAGCGGATGGCACCCAGCACCGCGCGCTCGTCGGCGCTGGCACCGTCGCCCAGCAGCGCGAGGGCCTGGTCGCTGTGGCAGGCCAGCACGACGCCGTCGAAGGCCTCGCTGCCCGCCGCGGTGCGCAGCAGCACGTGCGAACCGGCGCGCTGCAGGCCCAGCACCGGCGTGTCCAGCCGCGCGTCGGGCAGCTGCGCCACCAGCCGGCGCACGTACTGGCGCGAGCCGCCGCGCACCGTGCGCCACTGCGGCCGGTCGCTGACCTGGATCAGCCCGTGGTTGTGGCAGAAACGGATCAGCGTCTCGATGGGGAAGTCCAGCATCTGCTCCGTGGGGCAGGACCAGATGCAGCCGATCATCGGCAGCAGGTAGCCGTCGCGGAAGCCCGCGCCGAAGCGGTGGCCGTCCAGGAACTCGCGCACGCTGCCCTGCGCCATCGCGCCGCCCTGCCCGGTCGCCAGCGCCGTGGTCAGCCGGTTGAAGCGCAGGATCTCGGCCAGCATGTGCAGGAAGCGCGGGTTCAGCAGGTTGCGCTTCTGCGCGAACACGGTGGCCAGCGAACTGCCGCTCCACTCCAGCCCGCCGCCGCCGGCGCGCGGCGCCTGCACGGAGAACGACATGTCCGAGTCGGCCACCTCCACGCCCTGCTCGGCGAACAGCCGGGTCAGCAGCGGGTAGGTGCGCTCGTTGTAGACGAGGAAGCCGGTGTCCACGCCATGGCTGACGCCGTCCAGGCACAGGTCCACCGTGTGCGCATGGCCGCCGAAATGGCTGCCGGCCTCGAACAGCGTGACGCGCGGCCCGCCGGGCGACGTGGTCAGCCGCCAGGCGGCGGCGAGTCCGGCAATTCCCGATCCGATGACGGCGATGCGCTGCATGGGCTTACCTTTTGAACTAGCGAGATCAAAACTTGAACTCATCAGTTCACACAATAACTCATCAGTTCAAAATTTGCACCAACTAGTTTTTCTGAACCGGCCGCCGCCTAGAATTGCGGCATGGGAGTACGTCAGTCGATCCGGGAACAGATGCAGCGTGTGCGCGAGGACGCCATCGTCACCGCCGTGAACCGGCTGCTGGCCCGCAAAGGCTACGACGCAATGACGGTGGACGAGGTGGCCGCCGAGGCCGGGCTGGCGAAGGCCAGCCTGTACAAGCTGTTCACGTCCAAGGAAGAGCTGGCCGGCGCGGCCATGGTGGGCGTGCTGGACCGGGCGCTGGCCTTCGTCGACAACCTGCGCACCCGCGCCGAGACCGAGCCGCTGACGCCGCTGGACCAGCTCAAGGCCGTGACCGGCTGGGCCATGCAGACGCAGCTGGAAGGTGAGATGCCCTCGCTGCCGGCGCAGAACTCCAGCCTCAGCGCGGCGCTGCAGGCCAACGACGACTACATGGACCGGCTCATCTCGCTGAGCAACCGCCTGAGCATCTGGATCGCCGAGGCCCAGACCGGCGGCCAGCTCAAGGCGGACGTGCCCGCGGAGCTGGTGCTCTACACGCTGTTCGCGCGCGCCTGCGACCCGGTTGTCGCGCTGCTGAAGGACTCGGGGCAGTACACCCACGCGCAGATCATCGAGTGGGTGAACGGCACGACGTTCGACGGGCTCGCGGGCTGAAGCCCGTCAATCCTCTTCCAGCGGCGCCAGCAACAGGTTCAATTCGGGCGCGCTGAACTTGGTCAGCAGCGAGCCGTCGTCGCTGCCCAGCAGCCCGTCGGCCAGCGCCTTCTTGCGCGCCTGCAGCTCCAGCATGCGCTCCTCGATGCTGCCCTGGGCCACCAGCTGGTAGGCGAAGACCGGCTGGTCCTGCCCGATGCGGTGGGCGCGTGCGCTGGCCTGCGCCTGCACGGCCGGGTTCCACCAGGGGTCGACGTGGATGACGGTGTCGGCCGCCGTCAGGTTCAGCCCCACGCCGCCGGCCTTCAGGCTGGCCAGCAGCACCGGCACCTCGCGCGCCTGGAAGCGGCGCACGATGTCGCCGCGCTGCGCGGCCGGCGTGGCGCCGGTCAGCCGCAGGTGCGGCACGGGCACCTCCGCGGCGATCAGGTCCAGCATCTCCGTGAACTGCGAAAACACCAGCACGCGCCGGCCCTGCGCCACCAGGTCCGGCAGGTGCTCGCGCAGCCAGTCGAGCTTGGCCCGCTCGGTGTGCGGCGCCATCTCCACGCCCTTGACGAGGCGCGGGTCGCAGCACACCTGGCGCAGCTTCAACATCGCGTCCAGCACGCTGATGAGGCTGGTGGGCGTGAAGCCGTCGCGCTGCAGGATGCGGCGCACCATGTGGTCGGCCGCCACGCGCACGCTCTCGTACAGCTGCTTCTGCTGGCCGACGAGCGGCACGCGCTTCACCAGCTCGGTCAGCGGCGGCAGCTCGGTGGCCACCTCGGTCTTGAGTCGGCGCAGGATGAAGGGCCGCACGCGCGCCGCCAGCAGCCGCGCGCGCGGGCCGTCGCGGTTGACCTCGATGGGCTTGCGCCAGTGGCGCGCGAACGTGCGCGAGTCGCCGAGGAAGCCGGGCATCAGCAGGTCGAACAGCGACCACAGCTCGCCCAGGTGGTTCTCCAGCGGCGTGCCGGTCAGCGCCAGCAGGTGCCGCGCGTCCAGCCGGCGCAGCGCCCGCGCCGCACGGGCCTGCGCGTTCTTCACCGACTGGGCTTCGTCCAGGATCAGCAAATGCCAGGGCCGGGCCGACAGCGCGCGCAGGTCGCGCCAGACGAGGTTGTAGGTCGTCAGCACGAGGTCGGCGCCGGTGAGGTCCAGTGCCGCGCGGTCCGCCCCGTGCCAGGTCTTGACCACCAGCCGCGGCGCGACGCGCGCAGCCTCCTGCTGCCAGTTGAACAGCAGCGACGTGGGCACGACGACCAGCGCCGGGCGGTCCAGCCGGCCGGCCTGCTTCTCGGTCCAGACGTGGGCCAGTGCCTGTGCCGTCTTGCCCAGGCCCATGTCATCGGCCAGGATGCCGGCGAGGTTCTGTGCACGCAGGTATTGCAGCCAAGCCAGCCCATGCAGCTGGTACGGCCGCAGTTGCAGGCCCAGGCCGGGTGGCTGTTCAAAGGCGGTCGGGGCGCCCGCCGCCAGCAGCCGCCGGCCCAGCGCCTTCAGGCCGGCATCGCCATGGATCTGCCAGCGGCCGCGCGCTTCGTCCTCGATGACACGGAGGCGATCCGCGTCCCATTCGTTCAGCTTGAGCGGCTTGCCCTTTTCCAGCTCGGCGGGTTTGAGCAGGTCCAGCAGCGCCAGCATCATGGCCTTCAGCGGCGCGGCGACGGCGTGATAGCGCCGCCCGCCCGGTGCGCGCAGCGACACGATGGCGTCGTCCTCGATGGCGGCGATGGCCACGGCGTCCAGCCAGCGCTTGTCTCGGCGCAGCAGGTTGGCGATCAAGGGCGCAAGGTCCAGCGTCTTGCCGTCGACCTCCATGCCGAGGCTGACGAGCCACGCGCCCGTGCGGCGCTCCAGCGCCAGGCCTTCGACGCGGCGGCTGGGTTTGGGCGCCTCTTGTTCGGTGTCTTCCGTCAGCCCCAGCTGCCAGCCGCTGACGAACTGGCTGTGGTGGGCGAAGCCGGGCTCGGTCGTGACCTGCCAGCGCCGGGCCTGCAGCTCGGGCACGGCCTCGGCGTGGAAGTCACCGAAGAACTCTTCCTGGACCATGGTCCAGAGGGACTCGCCGCCCAGCGACGGCGGCGTGCCGCGCCATTGAAGCAGCGCGGGGTCGAGCGCGATGAGGCCCAGCTTGAGAAGCGCTTGCTCGGCGTCGGCATCCCGCCGCGCCAGCGTCGCCACCGTCACCTGTTCGCCGCGCGGGCCTAAAGCGCCACGCGGACGCAGGCCCAGCAGGCCATCGCCGCGCGTCAGCGTGCGCAGCGTCAGGTGGGGTGGAGCAACAGGCATCGCGACAGTCTCGCAGCCCGCGAGACCGTCGCGAGGCAGATCAGGACTTCAGCACGCCCTGGAGGTAGGACGCGATGGCGTCGTCCTGGCAGTTCGTGAAGAACAGGTCCTGGAACTTCTCGCCCGACACGGCGGCCTTGAGCAGGTCCTGGTCGACGCTCTTCAGCACGGTCAGCATGTCCTTGCAGGAGGCGGCCTTCAGGTCCTTCAGGATGCCGCGGTTCTTGGCCATGATGGCCGCGCGCTCCTTGGGGTAGCCGGCGCCGCGCTCGTTCTCGAGCAGCTTGCGGTAGCAGTCCTGCAGGTTCAGCTCGGCGGCCCAGCCGAAGCCCTTGGCGTAGGGCATGGACATGCAGTTGCCGTCGTTGATCTGGCCGAACAGGAAGGCATCGGTCGGGTCGATGACCAGGCCGCAGAACACGCCGGGCATGCTGTTGCAGGCCAGCATGGAGCCCATGCCGGTGCCGCAGCCGGTGATGACGAAGTCAGCGGCCTTGCTGTTCAGCAGGATGCCGGCCAGCAGGCCGTTCATGACGTAGGTCAGCGAGGCCTTGTCTTCCGGCGTGTACATGCCGTAGTGGTGGACGCTGTGGCCCAGGGGCTCGGCAACCGTCTTGAGTGCGTTGTGGACGATCTCGGACTTGGCGGCCTGGCTGTTCTCGATGATGAGGGCGATCTTCATGGCGGGTGGCTTTCGGGCGAATCTGGAGGTGGGCGAAGGGTCCGGCGGCAGGAGCCAGAGGGCTCCGGTCGCAGGCCGTCATGCCAGGGGCGAGACCCCGCAAGGGCGCCGGACGGCAGGGTCCGGACGGCCGCCTGGCCAACCGCGCACCCCGGGTTGGAGGTGCAGACGCTGGCGTGATTGTGCACGCTTTCGGAACGCCGTTTCAAATCAGCGCGATCAAAACCGCGCGCGATGAGGGGCCAGCCGGCCGCTCAGACTGCAGGCTCAAGCTGCCGGCTCGGGTGGCGTCGGCGTGAGCTGGTTCAGGCGCCGGCCCTGGGTGGGCAGGGCCTTGAGGTATTTGAACGTGCCGGTGGCGTGGGCGCAGAGCTTGCCGTCGCCGCCGAACACCGAACCCTCGCAGAAGGCCATGGTGGTGGAGCGATGCAGCAGCTTGGCGTGGCAGCGCAGCTCCCCCTCGCCGGGGCGCATGAAGCTGGTCTTCATCTCGATGGTCACCACACCCGGGCCCATGCCGGGCTGGTCGCGGTGGATGCTGCGCGCGGCATGCGCCATGGCCACGTCCAGCAGCGTCATCAGCACGCCGCCGTGCGCCACCTCCCAGGAGTTGAGATGGCCCTCCTGCAGGTCCACCCGGATCTCGGCCTCCCCGTGGCCCAGGCTGTGCAGCTCGAAGCCGAGCTGCTGCACGAACGGGATGTGCACGGGAAAGTTCAGGGGTGGCGCGCTGCGGGTCATGGACGGATTGTCGGTGCGTCAGCCGCCATGCACGGCGCTGACGCCACCATCCACGGCCAGGATCTGACCCGTGATGTGCTTGCCGGCACGCGAGGCGAACAGCAGGGCCGCGCCCTTGAGGTCGTCGTCGTCGCCGATGCGGTTCAGCGGCGCATGCGCGGCCATCTTTTCCTCGCCCACGGCGGCCAGCAGGCCCTTGGTCATCTTGCTCGGGAAGAAGCCCGGCGCCAGCGCATTGACGGTGATGCCGTACTGGCCCCATTCGCCGGCCAGGGCGCGCGTGAAGTTCACGGCGGCGCCCTTGCTGGTGTTGTAGGCGATGGTCTTCATGGCGCCGAGGTTGCCCGAGAGGCCGGCGATGGAGGCCACGTTGATGATGCGGCCCGACTTGCGCGGAATCATGCTGGCCTTGGCCACGGCCTGGGCGAAGACGAAGAGGCTGCGGATGTTCAGGTCCATGACCTTGTCCCAGGCCTCCAGCGGATGGTCTTCAGCCGGTGCGCCCCACGTGGCACCGGCGTTGTTGACCAGGATGTCGATCTGGCCGAGGCGCTCCAGGGTCTCGGCCACCACGCGATTCGCTTCCTCCGGCTTGGCGGCATCGGCGGCAATCCAGCGGGCATCGATGCCCCGGGCCTGCAGATGGGCCGTGGCTTCTTCGAGGTCGGCCGCCTTGCGCGAGGTCAGCATGATCTTGGCGCCGGCTTCACCGAGGGCTTCGGCGATCTGCAGGCCGAGACCGCGTGAACCACCGGTGACGAGGGCCACCTGGCCGGTGAGGTCGAAGAGGGCTTGGACTTGGGTGCTCATGTTGTCTCCTGTGATTCAGAACCAGTCGGCCTGCACCTCGCGGCACAGCGGCTCGCGGCGTGCAACGACCTCCAGCCACGCGGCTATCTTCGGCAGCTCGTAGGCGAAGAAGTAGCGGGCGGCGGCGCGCTTGCCTTCGGCGAAGGCGCCGCTTCCGCTGACCGCCAGCGCCACGTCCAGCCACAGCCAGGCCAGCACCGTGTGGCCGAAGGCCTGCAGAAACGGCACGGCGTTGGCCAGCGCCTCCTCGGGCTCGCCGGTGCTCCAGGCCTTCTTGGTGGCGCCACCCACCTGCGCGAGCGCCGCGGCGAGCTGGTTGGCCTGGGGCGCCCAGTCGGTCTGGATGGCCCGCTCGATCGTCTGCTGCACGCGCGCGGCCAGCGCCGCCAGCGAGGCCCCGCCCTGCTGCACCACCTTGCGGCCCAGCAGGTCCAGCGCCTGGATGCCGTGCGTGCCCTCGTGGATCATGTTCAGGCGGTTGTCGCGCCAGTACTGCTCGACCGGGAAGTCGCGCGTGTAGCCGTAGCCGCCCAGCACCTGGATCGCCAGCGAGTTGGCCTCCAGGCACCACTCGCTCGGCCAGCTCTTGGCGATGGGGATGAGCACCTCCAGCAGCAGCCGGGCCCGCGCGGCGGCCTCGGCATCGGCGGTGTGCTGCTCGTCGACGAGGCGGGCGCAGAACAGCTCCAGCGCCAGCGCGCCTTCCACATAGCTCTTCTGCGCGAGGAGCATGCGCTTGACGTCGGCGTGCTCGATGATGGGCCGCTGCGGCGCGGCGGCATCCTTGCCCGCCGCCGTCAGGGGCCGGCCCTGCGGCCGCTGGCGCGCGTAGGCCAGGCTCGCCTCGTAGCCCGCATAGCCGAGCATGGTGGCGCCCAGGCCCACGCCGATGCGGGCCTCGTTCATCATGTGGAACATGGCCTTCAGCCCTTCGCCCGGCGCACCGACGCGATAGCCCACTGCCCCGCCCTGCCCCAGCGGCCGGTGCCGGCCCTCGCCGAAGTTCAGCAGGCAGTTGGTGGTGCCGCGGTAGCCCAGCTTGTGGTTGAGCCCGGCCAGGCTCACGTCGTTGCGCTCGCCGGTCAGCTCGGCGCGCTCGTTCACCAGCTTCTTGGGCACGATGAACAGCGAGATGCCCTTGGTGCCCGGGATCAGCTTGCCGTCCGGCCCGGGGATCTTGGCGAGCACCAGGTGCACGATGTTCTCGGTGATCTCATGCTCACCGCCCGAGATCCACATCTTGTTGCCGGTCAGCCGGTAGCGCGGGCCGAGGGCATCGGCCTCGTCTTCCAGCTCGGCGCGGGTGGCGATGTCGGACAGCGACGACCCCGCCTGCGGCTCGCTCAGGCACATGGTGCCGAACCAGCGGCCGGCAAACTCGTTCTTGGCAAACACCTCGCGCTGCAGCGGCGTGCCGTGCGCCATCAGCAGGCTGGCATTGCCCGAGGTCAGCATCGCGTAGCCGCCCATGGCCACGCTGGCCTTGCTGAAGAAGGCGTTGCCGGCCATCTCGATGACGCAGGGCAGCTGCATGCCGCCGACGTCGTAGTCCTGCGCCGCAGCCAGCATGCCCGACTCGGCATAGGCCCGGGTCGCGTCATGCGTGGCCTGGGGCAGGTGCACGCGCTCGCCGTCGAAATGCGGCTCCTGCGTGTCGGCCAGGCGGTTGAAGGGCGCGAACTTCTCGCGGGCGATCTTCTCGCAGGTGTCCAGCACTGCAGAGAAAGTCTCCGGCGAATGTTCGGCAAAGCGCTCACGCGCGGTCAGCTCGCCGGCCTTCAGCCAGTCGAACAACAGGAAATCGAGGGTCTGGCGCATGAGGGGCACCGCTGTTGAAAGCCGCTCGGCGCGGCGAAGGTCAGTCCTGGGCCAGCCGCACGATGGTGCCCTGGGCCAGCGCGCAAAGCTTCTCGCTGCCGTCCTTCACCGCGAACACCTCGCAGCGGCAGACGGCCTGCGTCTTGCTGACCGCCTGGGCCTCGGCTCGGGCGATGAGCCGCTCGCCCACCGCGGGCCGGACGTAATTGATCTTGAACTCGGAGGTCACGACCGGCACCTGCATCGCGGTGCCGCCGGCGTAGGTCAGCGCGTTGTCGGCCAGGTAGCTGACGACGCCGCCGTGGGCGAAGCCGTTCTGCTGCAGCAGGTCGTCCCGCAGCGGCAACTGCAGCTCGACCTGCCCGGGGGCAAGCGCCGCGAGTTCCGTGCCCAGCAGCCGGCTGAACGACTGCTGCGCAAGGACCTCACGGCCCATCTGCAGGAAGACCTCCGGCGAGACGGCCATGGGGCTCAGAGCACTTCAAAGACGCCCGCCGCGCCCATGCCGCCGCCGATGCACATCGTCACGCACACCCGCTTGGCGCCACGGCGCTTGCCCTCGATGAGGGCGTGGCCCGTCAGGCGCTGGCCCGACACACCATAGGGGTGGCCGACCGCGATCGCGCCGCCGTTGACGTTGAGCTTGTCCATCGGGATGCTTAAGCGTTCGGCGCAGTACAGCACCTGCACGGCAAAAGCCTCGTTGAGTTCCCACAGGTCGATGTCGGCCACCGTCAGGCCCAGCTTCTTCAGCACCTTGGGCACCGCGAAGACGGGGCCGATGCCCATCTCGTCAGGCTCGCAGCCCGCCACCGCAAAGCCGAGGAAGCGGCCCAGGGGCTTGAGGTTGTGCGTGGAGGCGTACTGCTCGCTGACCACGGCGCAGGCGCCCGCGCCGTCGCTGAACTGGCTGGCATTGCCCGCGCTGATCACGCCGCCGGGCAGCGCAGTGCGCAGGTCCTTGATGCCTTCGTAGGTGGTGCCTTCGCGCAGGCCTTCGTCGGCCGACACGGTCACTTCCTTGCTCATCAGGCCCATGACCTTGTCGGCCACGCCCATGGTGGTGGTCACCGTGATCATCTCGTCAGCAAACTTGCCGGCAGCCTGCGCGGCGCAGGCCTTCTGCTGGCTGGCCGCGCCGTACTGGTCCATGCGCTCGCGCGAGATGTTGTAGCGCTTGGCCACGTTCTCGGCGGTCTGCAGCATCGTCCAGTAGATCTCGGGCTTGATCTTGAGGAGGGACGGGTCGGCCAGCATGTGCTTGTTCATTTCCTGCTGCACGCAGGAGATGCTCTCCACGCCGCCGGCGATGTAGACATCACCCTCACCCGCGATGACGCGCTGGGCGGCCATGGCAATGGTCTGCAGGCCGCTGGAGCAGAAGCGGTTGATGGTGACGCCGCTCACCGTGACCGGCAGGCCGGCCTTCAGGGCGATCTGGCGCGCGATGTTGGCGCCGGTCGCGCCCTCGGGGTTGGCGCAGCCCATCAGCACGTCTTCGATGGCACCGGCTTCGATGCCGGCACGCTCGACGGCGGCCTTGACGGCCCAGCCGCCCAGGGTGGCGCCATGGGTCATGTTGAAGGCGCCCTTCCAGCTCTTGGTCAGCGGGGTGCGGGCGGTGGAGACGATCAGTGCGTTGCTCATGTCTTGATCCTTGTCAGTCGGACGGTCGCGTCAGGTGAAGCTCTTGCCTTCCGCCACCAGGCGGGCCAGCAAGGGAGCCGGCGTCCAGAACGCGCCGTCGTCCATCGGGTTCTTGGCAAAGCGGTTCATCGCCTGCACGACGTTGAAGAGACCGACCGTGTCGGCGTAGCACATCGGGCCGCCGCGCCAGATCGGGAAGCCGTAGCCTGTCAGGTAGACCATGTCGACGTCGGAGGCGCGCTGGGCGATGCCCTCATCCAGCAGGTGGGCCGCTTCGTTGACAAGGGCGAACACCAGGCGATGCACGATCTCCTCGTCGCTGATGTCGCGCTTCTTCGCGCCGATGGCTTCGCGGTGCTTGGCCAGCATCTCGTCCACCACCGGCGAGGGGATGGCGTCGCGCTTGCCCGGTTGGTAGTCGTACCAGCCGGCACCGGTCTTCTGGCCGAAGCGGCCGAGTTCGCACAGGCGGTCGGCGCTGGCGGAGTACTTCATGCCGGGCTTGTCGACATAGCGGCGCTTGCGGATGGCCCAACCGATGTCGTTGCCGGCCAGATCGCCCATGCGGAACGGGCCCATCGCGAAGCCGAACTTCTCGACCGCGCGGTCCACCTGCTGCGGCGAGCAGCCCTCGTCCAGCAGGAAGCCGGCCTGGCGGCTGTACTGCTCGATCATGCGGTTGCCGATGAAGCCGTCGCAGACGCCGGAGACGACGGCCGTCTTCTTGATCTTCTTGCCAATGGCCATCACCGTGGCCAGCACGTCCTTGGCGGTGGCCTTGCCGCGCACCACCTCCAGCAGCTTCATCACATTGGCCGGGCTGAAAAAGTGCATGCCCACCACGTCCTGCGGGCGCTTGGTGAACGAGGCGATCTTGTCGACGTCCAGCGTGGAGGTGTTGGAAGCCAGGATGGCGCCGGGCTTGGCGACCGCATCCAGCTGCTTGAACACCGCTTCCTTGACGCCGATCTCCTCGAACACGGCCTCGATGATGAGGTCGCAGTCGCGCAAAGCGTCGTAGCTCAGCGTGGTGGACAGCAGCGCCATGCGTTGCGCGTACTTGTCTTCCTTGAGCTTGCCCTTCTTGACCTGGGCTTCGTAGTTCTTCTTGATGGTCGCGACGCCGCGGTCCAGGGCCTCCTGCTTGGTCTCCAGGATGGTGACCGGGATGCCCGCGTTCAGGAAGTTCATCGAGATGCCGCCGCCCATCGTGCCGGCGCCGATGACGCCCACCTTGGCGATGGTGCGCAGCGGCGTGTCTTCGGGCACATCGGCGATCTTGGCTGCAACGCGCTCGGCAAAGAACAGGTGGCGCAGGGCCTTGGATTCGGGCGTGAGCATCAGCGCGGCGAAGCCTTCGCGCTCGGCCCGCATGCCGTCGTCGAACTTCAGGTTCACGGCACCGGCGACGGCTTCCAGGCAGCGCAGCGGCGCCGGGTAGTTCTTGCTCATGCCGCCCACCATGTTGCGGGCAAATTGGAAGTAGGCCTCGGCGTTGGGGTGGCGGGCCTTGAGGTCGCGCACCTTGGGCAGCGGGCGCTTGTCGGCGACTTCGGCGGCGAAGGCCACCGCAGCGGCCACGACGTCGGCATCGACGATCTTGTCGAACAGCTTCTGGCCGGGCACCATCGCCAGCATCTGCGCCTCGACCGGCTCACCGCTGACGATCATGTTCAGCGCAGGCTCCACACCCAGCGCACGCGGCAGGCGCTGCGTGCCGCCGGCACCCGGCAGCAGGCCGAGCTTGACTTCCGGCAGGGCCACCTTGGTGCCCGTCTGCGCCACGCGGTAGTGGCAACCCAGCGCCAGCTCCAGGCCGCCGCCCATGCAGACGCTGTGGATGGCCGCGACCACCGGCTTGCTGCAGTTCTCGACGACGCCGATCAGGCTCAGCAGATTGGGCTCGGCCAGCGCCTTGGGGCTGCCGAACTCCTTGATGTCCGCACCACCCGAGAACGCCTTGCCGGCGCCGGTGATGACCACGGCGGTCACGGCCGGGTCGGCCTCCGCGCGCGCCACGCCTGCGGCGCAGGCCGACCGGGTGGCGAAACCCAGTCCGTTGACCGGCGGGTTGTCAAGCGTGATCACGGCGACGCTGCCGCGAACTTCGTAATGGGCTGTCATGGGCACGACCTCGGGTTGGCGGGCCCACCGCGTCTCCTGCAGCCGGCCCAGAAATAGAACGATCGTTCGATTCTAGGCAGCGGTTTCCGCGCCGTCTTGTCCCGGCAGTGACAAGCCCAGGCGAGCTACTCGCCGCGCTTGAGCACCACGGTGTCCTTGAACGCCTTCGGCACCTCCTTGGGCGCGGGCGGCTGCATCTTCGCCTCGGCGTAGCGGCGGGCGGCTTCCGCGGCATCCACCGCGGGCTCGGGCGGCGGCGCCGGCCGCGGCGCCGGCCGCACGGCCAGCCGCAGCTCGTGGTTCTCGCGCTGCAACTGCTCGATCTGCTTGCGCGCCTGCGTCAACTGCTGGCCCGCGAGGTTGTAGGCCTGCTCCAGCTGCACACGGCGCTGCGCCTCGCGCTTCGCGTGCCCGGACAGCCA
This sequence comes from Roseateles sp., assembly GCA_041914785.1. Lineage (GTDB taxonomy): Bacteria > Pseudomonadota > Gammaproteobacteria > Burkholderiales > Burkholderiaceae_C > Pelomonas. Next base: position 19,451 of record JAYSCT010000020.1, on the reverse strand, counting down.
GGCGTACGCAGCGCCCGCCGCCGCGAGGCCACCGAGCACGAAGCCGCCCGCCAGCATCAGCCATTGGCCTTGATCCATGAACCTCTCCCTTGTTGATGTCAGCAAATGTAGTGGCGCTGCCGCAGCGCCGGTGCGCGGCCAGGGTTTCCCACGAGCCCGGCCCGCGACACGCCCGCCTTGGTGGTGCTGCAGCGCGCGACTAGAGTGCGGCCATGCTGATCCCGGTCGTCTACCCGCCCCCTGACAACACGCCGCCGCCGACGTTCTCGCCGCCGGGCCCGGCCGGGGCCGAGCCGCCACCGCAGCGCCCCGGCGAGCCCGCGCCGCCCGCCGAGGGGGGCGACGTGCCCCGCGTGCTGTACTTGCTGCGCGTGCTGTGGCTGTGTCTGTTCCCGGTGGGCATCGTCGGCGTGGGTGTGGCCACGCTGCTGGGGCTGGAGCAGGCCCGCGAGACGCTGCTGGCGCTGGAAGTCGGCAGCGCGCAGACGGCCGTGCTGGTGGCCTCGTTCGCGCTGTGGCTGCTGCTGGCCTGGTACACCAGCCGGCTGCTGCTGGACCGCTGCTTCAAGCCCGACACGCTGGGCGCCTGCACACACCCGGGCTTCGCCGAGGGCCTGCGGCGCTGGCTGCCGCGGGCGCTGGTGCTGGCGGGCGGCGTGCCCATCGCGCTGTTCTTCCTGCTGCAGACGCGCGAGCGCCTGATCGGCGTGGCGCTGCTGGCCGTCACGGCGGCGCTGTACGTCTTCGTCGTCAGGCGCCGTGCGTGGCTGCTCAGGCTGGGCGCCACGTCGTGGCTGGCCCGCTGGCTGGCGCTGGACGTGCGGCGCGAGGCCGTCGCCGCGATGGCGCGCGAAGACCGCATGCCCACGCCGTCGCGCGTGCTGGTGGCGCTGGTGATGCTGCTGCAATGGGCGCTGCTGGCCGCGCTGCTGGCCTGGCCCGAGGCCACGGCGCGCGCCATCGGCTCGCCGGGGCTGGTGCTGCTGGCGCTGGGCAGCTGGATCGTCTTCGGCGGCATCCTGCTGACCTACGTGCCCAAGGCGCTGATCCGCATGCCGCTGACCGCGCTGCCGCTGCTGCTCTTCGTCGGCTTCGCGCCGCTGAACGACAACCACCGCGTCGCCCCGCCAGAGCGCAGCGCGCCGCGCGCGATCACCAACCGCCAACCGGCGGATGCCTGGCTGCAGGCCTGGCTGCGCACCGTGGGCGCGGATGGCAAGCGGCCGCTGGTGCTGGTCGCGTCGGCCGGCGGCGCGTCGCGGGCCGCGTACTGGAGCAGCGCGGCCCTTGCGCGGCTGCAGGAACTGGGCGAGCAGGAGGGGGCGAACTTCACCGATTCGGTGTTCGTGATCAGCGGCACCTCCGGCGGCGCGCTGGGGGCGGCCAGCTTCGTCGCCGCCGTGGACGCGCGCCGCCAGGCGCTGGATGCCGCGGCCTGCACGCCGTGGCAGCTGGTGCGCGACTTCACCGGCCAGGACCACCTCGCCGCGCCCGTGGGCGGCCTGCTGTATGGCGACCTGGTGCAACGGCTGCTGCCTGTGCCCATCACCGCGCTGGACCGCTCGCTGACGCTGGAGCAGGTCTGGGCCCGCGACTGGCCTCGCAGCCTGGCCCGCCACTGCGCGCCCGGCCCCGCCGCGGCGCCCAACCCCTGGGGCGAGGCGCTGACGGCGCTGCACGGCCGCGCCACGCCCGCGCAATGGCTGCCGCTGCTGGCGCTGAACACCGCGGCGCTGGCCCGCGGGCAACGCGTCTACCAGGCCGACTTCCTGCTGCCCAGCGCCGACGGGCTGGACCTGCTGGACCCGTCACTGGGCCTGGACGTGGAGCGCCTCACGCTGGCCCAGGCCGTGCACAACAGCGCCCGCTTCCCCTACATCAGCCCGGCCGCGGCGGTCGTCTTCAAGGACGTCCACCGGGACGAGGACAGCGGCGACGCGGGCCGCGTGTGGGACCGGCTGGGGGATGGCGGCTACGTGGAGAGCAGCGCCACGCTGATGCTGTCCGACCTGCTGCGCGACCTGGAGGCGGCCGGCCGGCTCAAGGCCTGCAAGCCGGAGGATGACTGCGCGGCGCAGGGCATCCTGGACCGCTCGCGGCTGCGCCTGCTGCTGCTGTTCAACGGCCCGGCCGAGGTGGACGACTGGCTGTGCCGCGATGCGCCGCAGGCCGCCGATGCGCTGCCGCAGGACGGCCGCCGCTACCGCGCGCGCAACGTGACGCTGCACGAGGTGGGTGCGCCGCCGCGCGGCATCCTGCACAGCAACGACGCGCGCGCACAGGACTCGACGGTGGAGCTCATCAAGCGCGTGGGCGGCTGCGGCCAGGTGGCCGAGCTGCGCCTGCCGGCCGTGCAGGGCCAGCGCCCGCCTTCGATGAACTGGATGCTGAATGCCGCTTCGCGCGGCTTCATGGACGCCGCGCTGACGGAGAAACTGCCGGCCACGGAGGCCGGCGTGGGCCCCGCCCAGGCGCAGCTCGGTGCCCACCTGCGGCAGGCGCGGCGCTGGCTGGTGCAGATGAAATGAGCCGGCGGCGCTGACATCCGGGCGGGCCACAATGCCGCCCGCCATGAAGACGCTGCTGCCCCTGTTCACCACCCCCTCCTGTCGCGCCGCGTGGCGCGCGCTGCTGGCGCTGCTGCTCGCCGTCATCACGTGGCTCGCGCTGTCGCCCGCGCCTCCCGAGACGATGAACACCGGCTGGGACAAGGCCAACCACGCGCTGGCATTCGGCGCGCTGGGCTTCAGCGCTGTCTGGGCGAAGTGGCCGCAGCCGCGCCAGTGGGGCTGGCTGGTGCTGGCGCTGCTGGCCTACGGCGTCGGCATCGAGATCGCGCAGAGCTTCCTGCCGCCACGCGAGGCCGACTGGCATGACGTGGTGGCCGACGGCGTCGGCATCGCGCTGGGGCTGCTGGCGGCCTGGCCCGTCGCTGTCCTCGTCAACAGGGACGGGCAGCGCCCCAACGCGACTTAGGGGGCGCCGTCCTACAGTCGGTGCACCTGCACTGACATACCGTTGGCAGCAGATTGCGATACGGTGCCTCCCATGTCGACTGCCCTGCTGCCGGACCTGCTCCGCACCACCCGCGCCCACTCGCTGGCCCTGGCCGTGCCGCTGTCGGACGAGGATGCGCAGCTGCAGTCCATGCCCGACGCCAGCCCGGCCAAATGGCATCTGGCGCACACCACCTGGTTCTTCGAGACGCTGGTGCTGCAGCCCCATCTGCCGGGCTACCGCGTTTTCGACGAGCGCTGGCCGCGCCTGTTCAACAGTTACTACGAAAGCCTGGGTCCGCGCCACGCACGCCCGCAGCGCGGCCTGCTGAGCCGGCCGTCGCTGGACGAGGTCAAGGCCTACCGCCGCCATGTGGACGCCGCACTGGCCGACCTGCTGCCGGCAGCGTCGGCCGAGGCCCGGGCGCTCATCGAGCTGGGCTGCCACCACGAACAGCAGCACCAGGAGCTGCTGCTGACCGACATCCTGCACGCGTTCTCGTGCAACCCGCTGCTGCCCGCCTACGACGCGGCACCACCCGCCGTGGCGCCGCCGCCCGCGCAGGCCTGGCTGCAGCACTCCGGCGGCATCGTCGAGATCGGCTTTGACGGCGCTGCCGGCGACGCCTTCGCGTTCGACAACGAGGGCCCGCGTCATGCCGCGCTGCTGGCGCCGTTCGAGATCAGCAACCGCCTCGTCACCTGCGGCGAGTACGCCGACTTCATCGCCTCCGGCGGCTACCGCGAGCCGCTGCTGTGGCTGTCCGACGGCTGGGCCACCGTGCAGGCCCAGGGCTGGCAGCGGCCGGCCTACTGGCTGGAGGATGGCCGCGTGTTCGGCCTGCACGGCGTGCAGCCGCTGGACCCGCAAGCGCCCGTGTCGCAGCTCAGCTTCTACGAGGCCTGCGCGTTTGCCGAATGGGCTGGCGCGCGGCTGCCCACCGAGTTCGAGTGGGAAGCCGCCGCCGCGCTGCCCGGCTTCGCGCAGGCCGCCGACCAGGCCTGGCAGTGGACGCGCTCCAGCTACGCGCCCTACCCCGGCTTCAAGCCGGCGGCCGGCGCGGTCGGTGAATACAACGGCAAGTTCATGGTGGGCCAGCAGGTGCTGCGCGGCGGCAGCCTGGCCACGCCGCCCGGCCACGCGCGGCCGAGCTACCGCAATTTCTTTCCGCCGGCCGCGCGCTGGCAGTTCAGTGGAGTGAGGCTCGCACGATGAAACCCGGACTCGATTGGCGCCAGCCCCGCGCCTCGGCAGAGAACGACCAGTTCGCCGCCGACCTGCATGCGGCGCTGAGCCGCACCCCCAAGGCCATCTCGCCCAAGTACTTCTACGACGAGACCGGCTCCCGGCTGTTCGAGCAGATCTGCGACCTGCCCGAGTACTACCCCACCCGCACCGAGCTCGCGCTGCTGCAGGCCCATGCGGCCGACATGGCGGCACAGTTCGGCCCGCAGGTGCAGCTGGTGGAATACGGCGCCGGCGCGCTGCGCAAGGTGCGCCTGCTGCTGGACGTGATGCCGCGCGACGCGGTGCAGTTCGTGCCGGTGGACATCTCCGGCCCGCACCTGCTGGCGGCGTGCGACGGGCTGGCCGGCGACTATCCCGGCCTCGCCATCCAGCCGCTGGTGGCCGACTTCACGCGGCCGCACACGCTGCCGCCCTGCGCCGGCGGCACGCGCCGGGTGGGCTTTTTTCCCGGCTCCAGCATCGGCAACTTCACCCCTGCCGAGGCCGATGCCTTCCTGCGGCTGGCCGCGGCCGAACTGGCCGGCGGCGGGCTGCTGATCGGCATCGATCTCGTGAAGGACCCGGGCGTGCTGCACGCCGCCTACAACGACGCCGCCGGCGTGACGGCCGCCTTCAACCTGAACGTGCTGGCCCGGGCGCAGCACGAGCTGGGCGCGCAGCTGCCCGCCGACGGCTTCGAGCACCTGGCCTTCTACAACCCCGCCTACCAGCGCATCGAGATGCACCTGCGCGCGACCCGGCCGCTGGAGGTACGGCTCGGCGACGCCGTGTACGGCTTCCACGAAGGCGAGACGCTGCACACCGAGCACTCGCACAAGTACACGCTCAGCGGCTTCCAGGCGCTGGCCCGGCGCGCGGGATTCAGCCCGGGGCCGGTGTGGACCGACCCGCAGCGCTGGTTCGCGCTGCTGTGGCTGCAGGCCTGAACCAGGGACGGGCCAACGCGGAGTGCAAACCGCGCGGGCGTGGTGACAATGCCGGCCGGCCGCCACACCCGGCCGCCACCGCAACGCATGACCCCGCCTGCCGCCCCACCGCCCGCCTCCCACGATGCCCGCCCGCTGACCCAGCTGCTGCATGACTGGCAAGCCGGCGACGCGCAGGCGCTGCGCCGGCTGCTGGACTGGGTGCAGGCCGAACTGCTGCGGCTGGCGCAGTCGCGGCTGCGCGGTCACGACAGCCCGTCGCTGGCTGCCGAGGACCTGCTGCAGGAGGCGCTGCTGCGGCTCGTCAACCGCACGCCGGACTGGCAGGACCGCCAGCACTTCTTCGCCACCGTGTCGCTCGCGATGCGCCAGGTGCTGGTGGACCATGCGCGCCGCCGCCAGGCCGCCAAACGGGCCGGCGGCGCCGGCTGGCAGCTGGTGGACGGCACGCTGTCCGGCCTCGGCGAGGACGCCCAGACCGCCGACCTGCTGACGCTGGACCGGCTGCTGCAGCAGCTGGAGGCCGAGGACCCGCGCGCCGCGCAGATCGTGCAGCTGACCTACTTCGTCGGCCTGGAACGCGAGGAGATCGCGACGCTGATGGAGCTGTCCGTCGCCACCGTGGACCGCGAGCTGCGCCATGCACGTGCCTGGCTGTCGGCCGGCCTGGGCAGAACCAGCCTCGAAGCCTGACCGTGGCCACGCCCAGCCGCTACGCGCGCAGCAAGGCGCTGTTCGACGCGCTGGTGGACCTGCCCGACGCCGCCGCGCAATGGCGGGCGCTGCAGGCCGCCGACGCCGACGACGCGCTGCGCAACGACGTGTGGGCGCTGCTGCAGGCGCACCGGCAGACCACGCGCATCGGCGCGCCCATCGCCGCCGCCACACGCGCCTGGCAGCCGCCGGCCGAGCCGCTGACGCCCGGCGACCGGCTGGGCCCCTGGGTGCTGCGCGGTGACCTCGGCGAAGGCGGCATGGGCCGCGTGATGCGCGCCGAGCGCGCGGACGGCGCGTACGACCAGCAGGTGGCCGTCAAGCTGCTGCGCGGCCTGGCCGATGCCGACGCGCTGGCCCGTCTGACCCGCGAGCGGCAGATCCTGGCCGGCCTGCGCCACCCGCACATCGCACGCCTGCTGGACGGCGGCAGCACGCCGGCCGGCCAGCCCTACCTCGTCATGGAGCTGGTCGACGGCCAGCCCATCGACCGCTGGTGCGACGCCCGCGGCGCCGACCTCGCCACCCGGCTCGCGCTGTTCGACCAGGTGGGCGACGCGGTGGCCCACGCCCACGCGCGGCTGGTGGTGCATTGCGACATCAAGCCGTCCAACGTGCTGGTGGATGCCGACGGCCAGGTGCGGCTGCTTGACTTCGGCATCGCCCGCCTCACGCAGGGCGACACGCCCGACATGCAGCCCGCGCTGACGCCCGCCTACGCCAGCCCCGAGCAGCTGGCCGGCGCCACGCCCGGCACGGCCAGCGACATCTACAGCCTGGGCCGGCTGCTGCAGCACCTGCTGGCCGACGTGCCGACGGGCGGCCTGCGCGGACAGGCGCTGCAGGCCGTCCTCGCGCGGGCACAGGCGGCCGAACCGGCGCGCCGCTACGCCACCGTCGGCGAGCTGCGGGCCGACCTGCACCGCCTGCAGCAAGCCCGCCCGGTGCAGGCCTGGCCGCCCGGGCCGGCGCGACGCCGCTACGTGGCCGCGCTGGCGCTGCGGCGGCACTGGCTGGTGCTGCTGGCCGCCGCCGGCGCGCTGGCCATGGCCGGCGCGTTCACCTGGGGCCTGGCGCAGCAGCGCGAGAACGCCCGGCGCGAGGCCGAGGCGGCGCAGCAGATCAGCCGCTTCGTGATCCAGCTGTTCGAGGGTGCCGACTCCGAGAACGGCAGCCTGCGCGCGGCCGACACGCCGGCGCGCCTGCTGCTGGACCGCGGCCGCGCGCAGCTGCAGCGCGAGCTGCAGGACCAGCCGACCCAGCGCGCCCGGCTGCTGGACGTGCTGGGCACCGTCTACGAGAACATCGGCCAGCTCGACGCCGCCGCCAGCGCCTACCGCGAGGCCATCGCGCTGGAGGCCGCCGCCGGCCCCGACCGCCGCGGCCAGGAAGCCGCGCTGCAGTACAAGCTGGCGTTCACGCTGAACCGCCAGGGCCACTACGAGGCCGCCGCCGCGGCGGCCGGGCGTTGCCTGGCGCTGCGCGAGGCGCTGGCCGATGTGCCGCCCGCCGAGCTGGCCGACGCCCACAACGCCGCCGGCATGACGCTCAGCAACCTGGGCCGCACCGCCGCCGCACGGCCGCATCTGGACCGTGCGCTGGCGCTGCGCCGCGCGCAGTTCGGCGACGCGCACAACCAGGTCGCCCAGCTGCACAACAACCTGGCGCTGTGGGCGCTGGCCGCCGGCCGGCCGCAGGAGGCCGAGGCCCAGGCGCGCCAGGCCGTGGCCATCGGCCAGGCGCTGCCGGCGCTGCCGGGCCTGCACCACCGGCGCCTGACCGTGCTGGCGATGGCGCTGATGGCGCAGGGCCGGCTGGACGAGGCCGAGCCGCTGCTGGCCCAGGCGCTGGCACAGGCCCGTGCGCGCTACGGCGCCGACACCACCTACCAGCACCGCGTGCTGCGCGAGCTGGGCCTGCTGCAGGCACGGCGCGGCCAGTGGCCGGCGGCCGCGGCCACCTACCGCGAGGCGCTGGCCGCGGCCGACCAGGGTGGCGACACCGGCAACCCGGTGCATGCGCTGACGCTGAGCCGGCTGGCCGACACGCTGGCGGCGCTGGGCGATGCCGCCGGCGCCGAGGCCGCCCACCGCCAGGCGCTGGCCGGCCTGCGCGGCGCGGGCGACCCGCTGGGCGAGGCCGAGGCACAGGCCGCGTACGGCCGCTGGCTGCAGGCGCGCGGCCGCGACGCCGAGGCCCGGCCGCTGCTGCAGGCCGCGCGGGCCACGCGGCAGCGGCTGCTGCCGGCCGACCACCCGCTGCGCCGCGCGTCGCCCTGAATACCCCCCAGGTCGGGGGTGGGGCCGATGACAGGCGCCCAGCCTTCCAGCCGTTAGGGAAGTCATCGCGCCCGACCGTGGCGCTGTGCACTGCCGGAGACTTCCATGCCCCACCCCCGCCTGCCCCGCCTCGCGACGGCCCTGGCTGCCGCCTTGCTTGCGTTGGCACCGCCCGCCGCCCGGGCCGACCTCATCGACGACCTGCAGAACCCCGGCGGGCCCGTCCTGCCGGGCGCGCCGACGCCCGACACCTGGTGGACGCAGGGCAAGACCAACTTCGACTTCAACGGCACTCAATGGAGCACCGCGGCGAACTGGACCGCCGGCCTGGGCAGCGACCGGGCGGTGGGCTTCGGCCGCGGTGGCTCGGCCACCAGCGTCAACGACCTGCGCAATGTGAGCCTGCGCAGCCTGAGCTTCAGCGGCAGCAGCGGCTTCGTGCTGCAGGGCGAGGCCTTCACGGTCAGCGACGGGATCTTCAACGGCAGCAGCGTGCTGCAGACCGTGCAGGCCCGCGTCGGCACCGCGGCGCTCAGCACGAGCCAGGCCTGGAACGGCGGCAGCGCAGGCCTGCAGCTGCAGATGAGCGGCACCGTGCACGGCAGCCTGGCGCTGAACAAGGTGCAGGCCACGGTCGCGGGGCCGCTGACGCTGGCGCTGGGCCACCCGATGAACGTGGCCGGCGCGCAGACGCTGGACCTGCGCAACAGCCAGCTGACGACCACAGGCGCCAACCTGGACGTGACGCCGTCGCTGGACGGGCTGCGCGTGCTGCTGAGCGGCAGCCAGTGGACCAACACCGGCGCGCTGGCGCTGGGCGGCACGACGCGCAGCGCGACGCTGAGCCTCGATGCCACCAGCAAGCTGCGCACGGATCAGCTCGACATCAACGGCAACGGCACGCTGACGCTGGCCGGCGGGCAGCTGAGCTTTGCCAGCCTCAGCCGCTCGGGCGTGCTGGACTGGCAGCGCGGGCTGGTGCAGGCGCGCGGCGCGCTGGCGCTGTCGGCGCTGGGCACGCAGGTCAGCCTCGGCAGCGCGCGGCAGTTGGAGGTGCAGGGCACGCTGACCGTCAACAGCGGCGAGCGGCTCGCGCTGGCGGCCGGCAGCAACGCGCTGAAGACAACCCACCTGCGGCTGAACGGCGGCACGCTGCAGGCCGACGGGCCGCTGGGCAGCGGCGTGGGCCAGCTGTCGGGCCAGGGCCGCTGGCAGGGCCGCGTCAGCGGCAGCACGCCCATCCAGGCCAGCGGCGGGCGGCTGCAGCTGGGCGATGCGCAGCAGGCCGGCGCCGTGGCGCTGCAGGGCACGCTGAACGTGGCCGCCAACGCCAGCGTGCAGCTGGACGCGCTGGACCTCGCGCAGCTTGGCAGCAGCACGCAGCTGGGCCAGGGCGCGGTGCTCGCGTCGACGGCCGGCATCGCGCTGGGCCGCGGCGAGACGCTGACGGTCACGACGGCCGCCGAGATCCAGGGCCGATTCGTCAACGACGGCACCGTGACCGCGCAGCAGCGCGGCCCGGCGCGCCCCGGCCTGCTGCATGTGACGGGCGAGGTCAGCGGCACCGGCGCCTTCCGCGGCAACCTGGACCTGCTGGGTGGTCTGAGCCCCGGCGGCGACCTCGGCGCCGGCGTGGGCACGCTGGACTTCGGCGGCGGCGAGCTGTGGCTGGGATCGGGCGGCGTGCTGACGCTGGACCTGGCGCAGAGCGGCGGCCAGTGGACCGGCGATCGCCTCGCCAACGTGGGCGTGCTGCATGCCGGCGGCGCACTGCGGCTGCGGCTGAATGGCGCGGACCCGGCGCTGGTGGGTGCCTGGCAGCCGCTGAGCTTCGGCAGCATCGCCGGCGCGTTCAGCAGCATCACGCTGGAAGGCGCCGACGGCTGGATGCTGGACACCGCGCAGCTGCTGACCAGCGGCCGCGTCAGCGTCAGCCCGGTGCCGGAGCCCGCGCCGGCGTTGCTGATGCTGCTGGGGCTGGCCGCGCTGCCCTGGTGCCGGCGCCGGTTGCAGGGCTGAGGCGGTGCGCCCCGCCCTCTTGCGCACCGCGCTGGCCGCGCTCGCCGCGTTGACGCTGAGCGCCCCCGCCCGGGCCGACAACGGCGGCGAGCCGCCCGTGGTGGCGCGCGTCTGGTGGACCGGCGCCATGCCGGCCCTGCCGGGCCTGTCGCCCGGCCTGCTGAGCCTGCCGGCCAACTGGACCTCACCGCTGCGCGCGGACGATGAACTGGGCTTCGGCGGCGCCGGCCCCGGCCTGTTGACCAATGACATTCCCGCGCTCAGCGTGCGCAGCCTGATGTTCGACGGCAGCCGCGCCTACACGCTGGCGGGCCGGCCGCTGCAGGTCAGCGGCGGCATCGTCAACCGCAGCGGCATCCGGCAGACGATCAGCGCCGCCGTGCAGGCCAGCGGCACCGGCCGGCGCACCTGGGACGGCGGCGACGCCGGCCTGAGCCTGACGATGACCGGCAGCCTCGACCAGCAGTTGCGCGTGCTGCGCAGCGACGTGCTGGTCGACGGCCGGCTGAACCTGGTGCGCCGCAGCGCCCGTGCAGGCGACAGCGCGGCCGTGCAGCTGACGCTGGCCAGCAGCCGGCTGCACACGCCCGGCGGCGGCACCCTCGAAGGTGGCCTCGTGCCGGCGCTCGTCGCGCTCTACGACAGCCAGTGGAGCGGCGGCGGCGTGACGCTGGGCGGCGCCGGGCAGCCCGTGTCGGTGCAGCTGGACCTCAGCCGCTGGCAGGCCGACAGCCTGGCGTTGCGGGCGGGCGCGGCCATCACGCTCAAGCGCAGCGAACTGACGGTGGGCCGGCTCACCGGCGCCGGCGGCATCGACTGGGTCAGCGGCGTCATCACCGTCGACAGCGACCTGCAGCTGGGCGCCATCGCGCCCACCGTCACGGTCGACCGCGACCGCCAGCTCTACGTGCACGGCACGCTGACGATCCCTACCGGCGAGCGCGCCATCATGACCGGCAAGAGCCTGCTGCAGGCCCGCGAGCTGCGCCTGGCCGGCGGCGTGCTGCAGGCCGGCGTGCTGGGCGGCAACACACCGCTGCTCAGCGGCCATGGCCAGTGGCTGGGCCGCGTGGCGGGCGCCACCGGCATCAACGCCAGCGGCGGCCTGCTGCGCCTCGGCGACCCGGCCCAGGCCGGTGCCGTCGACCTGACCGGCACGCTCACGCTGGCCGCGGGCGCGCGCGGGCAGCTGGACAGCCTGGACCTGGCCCGGCTCGGCAGCCGCACGGTGCTGGCGGGCGACAACCAGCTGGCGGCGGGCAATGGCATGGCGCTGGGTGACGGCGATCAGTTGACGGCCGGCCACGGCGGCCGGCTGCAGGGCGCGCTGGTCAACGACGGCCTGGTGTTGACGCGGCGTTCACAGGGCGGCGCCGGGCTGCTGGTGATGGACGGCGAGGTCAGCGGCAGCGGCCGCTTCGACGGCGCGTTCAGCTTTCTGGCCGGCGTGAGCCCCGGCGCGGCGCGCGGCGACGGCCTCGGCAACCTGGCGTTCGGCGGCAGCGAGCTGTGGCTGGGGCCGCAGTCCCGCCTGACGCTGGACATCATGGCCGGCCCGGACGGCTGGACCGGGGACCGCCTGACCGGCATCGGCCGCCTGCATGCCGGCGGCGAGCTGCTGCTGCGCTTTCACGGCGTGACGCCCACCGGCGGTGACGGCTGGCAGGCGCTGGGCTTTGCCCAGCTTGATGGTGCATTCAGCCGCATCAGCGTGCAGGGGCTGGACGGCTGGCGGGTGGACACGCCACAGCTGCTGGCCAGCGGTCGCGTCAGCGTCAGCGCGGTGCCGGAGCCGGGCACGGCCGGCCTGATGCTGCTGGGCCTGGGCGCCGTCTTCGGCCTGGGGCCGTGGCGCCGGCGGGCCGCCGCGATCACAACGGCAGCGCGGCCATCAGCGAGCTGCCGGACGAGGTGATCAGCACCACACCCGCCGCCAGCGCATCGTCGCGCAGGTGCGTGGCGGCCCACTTGCCGCAGTAGATGAACACCGGGACGCCGGGCGCCACCGTCTTCATCTTCAACGCGAGGTCGATGCCGGCGGTCTCGCCTTCCGGGCGGCCCATGTCCGAGATCACCGCGTCATACCGCGCCTGCTTCAGCGCCTCCAGCCCTTCGGTGGTCGACCGGGCGATGTCCACCTGCACGCCGCGATCCTGCAGCGATGCAACGAGAAAGCTGTTGTTCCTGGGGCGGTCATCCACCCAGAGAACGCGTTTGCCGCGGGCCTTGGCCTCGGTGGCTGAGGCGGCAGGCACCGGGGACGCAAGGCCTTTCTCCAGCTGCGCCAGCTTGTTCTGCAGGTCGGCCAGCAACACGCGCTGCTGCTCGGAGGCCTCCTCCATCGTCAACTCGTTGCCCGCCACCTTGATCGTGAACTTGCGGCCGCGCGCCGACTCCACCAGCGCACGGATGGGCCCGAACAGCTTCACCAGCAGCACGGCGAAGACCGCCGGCCAGGCCAGCGCCGCCAGCGCCGAAATCAGCTTTGCCAGATCGTCCACGGCGTCTCCCCGATGCAAGCCCGGCGAGCAGCCACCCGCCGCCCGAACCGATGCGCCACGATAGCGCCGCCGCGAGACACTGCACGGCAGGTTCGACACCAGTCGTGGCAGCTGCAGTGACGCACCTGCCGCTCCAGAGGCCGTGGCCGCTCAGCCCCACACGGCATGCCTGAAGATGAAGCTGCCACCGGCGATCAGCGCGAGGCCGACAAACCAGCATTCGAAGGTGCCCATCGGCTCCCTGTCGCCGGAACCGAACTCAATGCCGAACAACTCAAAGTAGGTGCCCGTCTTCTTCGTGCCGCCGAAGAAGATCAGCTTGAGGCCCCACACGATGAGCGCGCCTGCTGCGAGCTTCAACCAAGCGGTTTCGTTCACTGTGTGCTCCTTGTTTGCGCTGGAGGATGCCATGACGGCACGTCTGTGGGAGCTGCAGCAAGGGGAGCATTGACATCGCCGTGACCGATCGTCGTCATGTCGGACCGCGGCTTCAACGCCGCCGGCGCCCCCGCAAGATCCCATCGACAAGCGCCTGAACCCCGCTGCGTTGAGGCAGGTACCGTCGAACACGGGCGGCAGATCACCGAATCGCATGCGCCGGTCGTTCGTGACCTTCGCCATGCCGCCATCGCGCGCAGCCTTGCCCGGTCAATCGATGCAAGAAAGCCGCACCGTCTTGCCCTGCCGCGCTCCTGCTGCCGCCATGCAGCCGCCGTACTGCGCATCGGCCCGCCCGGCCCCCGCGCCATGAAAGCAATGGGCCTGTGGCCTGCACTCGTCCGGCCAGTATTCGACGACGCTCTACGCACCATGCTCCCTGACCACCGCAGCGGTGATCCTGGCAAACCTTTCGTACGCCTCCTTGTTGGCCAGCGGAACGGAGGCGAGGGAGCAGTCAATGCACTCATGGCAACTCACGGAGGGTGGTGCCTGCGGCATGGGCAATCTGCGCGCGCGGCCGGCGAAGCTTGGTGCGCGGCTGCAGTTCAGGGGTTCAGGCCTGGCCGCCGGCCATCCTGGCGATGAACCAGATGGCTCCGGAGGTGATGATCGTCGAAACCACAGCCACCATGGCGGCCTGAAGCAAGGTCAGCCCGAGCGCGATCTTGAATCCCAGCGCGTACGAGCCGTACTGCAGCGCGAACAACGGCCACGCTGCGGCCTTGACCGCAGCAGGATTGGCGAAAAGTTCCCTCGGGGCACCCACCATGAAGCTGTAGATGGTGAAGAGCGCCACGGCAGCAAAGAAGATCGCATAGACGATGGCCTTGAATGCATCCATCAGCGAAACGCTGGTGCGGGAGATGCTGGTTGCGGTCGCCTGAACAACCATCGCCGCGAGCACGAAGGCCCCGGTGAAGATGGCCGCCGCCTTTACTGGGGCCACGACAAACAAGACCAGAAAGAACCCCACGAACAACAGTGGCCCCACGCTTTCCTCCCCGAACGGTGTGAACCGGCGGCACTGTAGTTGCCGACCGTCCCACATACGCCCGTGAAAATGCACGAGGCATCGGCTTGCTCAGATCGCCAGCCGCTCCCTCACCCCATCCGCCTTCATGTCCGCACCGCGCCCGCGCATGACGATCTCGCCGCGCTGCATCAGCAGGTACTGGTCGGCCAGTTCCTCGCAGAAGTCGTAGTACTGCTCCACGAGCACGACGCACAGGCCCTTGTCGTGGGCCAGGTGCTTGATGACGCGGCCGATGTCCTGGATGACGTTGGGCTGGATGCCCTCGGTCGGCTCATCCAGCAGCAGTACCTTGGGGTTGGGCGCCAGCGCGCGAGCAATCGCCAGCTGTTGCTGCTGGCCGCCGGACAGGTCGCCGCCGCGGCGGCTACGCATCTTGGCGAGCACGGGGAAGAGCTGGAACAGCTCGTCGCGCAGCGGCGTGCCGGCGGGCTGGCTGGCCAGGCCCATCTGCAGGTTCTCGACGACGGTCAACCGGCCGAAGATCTCGCGGCCCTGCGGCACATAGCCGAGGCCGGCGCGCACGCGCTGGTGGGTCTTGAGCTTGTCGATGTTCTCGCCGGCCAGCGTGAGGCTGCCGGACGTGACGGGCACGACGCCCATCAGGCTCTTCAGCAGCGTCGTCTTGCCGACGCCGTTGCGGCCCATGACGACGGTGATCTCGCCGGGCTTCAGGTCGAAGCTCAGGCCGCGCAGGATGTGCGAGCCGCCGTAGTGCTTGTGCAGGTCCTGGACCTTGAGGAGGTCACCCGCCGCCGGGCCGCCCCAAGGCGGGTGAGCGCCCCCTCGGGGGGCAGCATCCGCAGGATGCGTGGGGGCTGCGTTATCGGCCAAGGTACACCTCGATCACTTTCTCGTCCGATTGAACGGTGGCCATCGTGCCCTCGGCCAAGGTCTTGCCTTCATGCAAGACCGTCACCGTGCGATGCGCACCGGCCAGCGTCGCGACGAAGCTCATGTCGTGCTCGACGACCACCAGCGAGTGCTTGCCTTCCAGGCTCAGAAACAGCTCGGCGGTGCGCTCGGTCTCCTCGTCGGTCATGCCGGCCACGGGCTCGTCCAGCAGCAGCAGCTTGGGGTCCTGCGCCAGCAGCATGCCGATCTCCAGCCACTGCTTCTGGCCGTGGCTCAGCAGGCCGGCGACGCGGTGCTGCTCGTCGGCGAGGTGAACCGTCTTCAGCAACTCGCCGAGTCGGTCGCGCTGCGCGCCACTGAGCTTGGCGCGCATCGCAAAGCGGGCGCGGCGGTCACCGGCCAGCGCCAGCTCCAGGTTCTCGGTGACGGTCAGCGCCTCGAAGACCGTCGGCTTCTGGAACTTGCGGCCGATGCCCGCGCGGGCGATCTGCTGCTCGTTCATCTGGCGCAGATCGAGGTTGCTGCCGAAGTAGACGCGGCCGCTGTCGGGCTTGGACTTGCCGGTGATGCAGTCCATCGTCGTCGTCTTGCCCGCGCCGTTGGGGCCGATCACGCAGCGCAGTTCGCCCACGCCGATGGTGAAGGAGAGGCCGCCCAGCGCCTGGAAGCCGTCGAAGGCGACCTTCAGGTCTTCGACGTAGAGGGCCACGCCCTGATTGAAGATGGGTTCGCCGGCCGTGGCGATGCGGGTCAGTGCGCGCGAGCGCGCCTCGGACCCGGCCTCAAGCAACTCTGGTGTCATGTCTGCCCCTCGTTCGATGAGTACATCGACCGATCCCCCGCGGGGATGCGAGTCGGCTCGGGAGCGGCCCAGCGCTCGACTCGCTTCATTTCTTGGACCTCTTCGCCAGCCCCATCAGGCCTTGCGGCAGGAACAGCGTGACGGCGATGAAGAGGCCGCCGAGGATGTAGAGCCAGCCCTCGGGCCACACGGCCGTGAAGACCGACTTGGTGCCGTTGACGAAGAAGGCGCCGAGCACCGGCCCGATCAGCGTGCCGCGGCCGCCGACCGCCGCCCAGATGGCCATCTCGATGCTGGCCGCCGGGCTCATCTCGCCCGGGTTGATGATGCCGACCTGCGGCACGTACAGCGCGCCGGCCAGCGCGCACATGACGGCGGAGATGACGTAGGCGCTGAGCTTGAACGCGACCGGGTCGTAGCCCAGGAAGCGCACGCGGCCCTCGGCGTCGCGGATGGCCTGCAGGATGCGGCCCCAGCGGCTTTGCGTCAGCGCGCGGGCGATCAGGTAGCACGCGATCAGCGCGACGCCGCTGGCGACGCACAGGCCCACCTTCATGCCCGCCGTGTTCAGCGGCAGGCCGGCAATGCGCTTGAAGTCGGTGAAGCCGTTGTTGCCGCCGAAGCCGGTCTCGTTGCGGAAGAACAGCAGCATGGCCGCCACCGTCAGCGCCTGCGTGATGATGGAGAAGTACACGCCCTGGATGCGCGAGCGGAAGGCGAAGTAGCCGAACACTGCAGCCAGCAGACCGGGCACCGCGAGCGCCAGGAAGATCTGGCCCACCAGCGAGTCGCTGAGCGCCCAGTGCCAGGGCAGCTCCTTCCAGTTCAGGAACACCATGAAGTCCGGCAGGTCCGACTGGTACTGCCCTTCGCGGCCGATCTGG
The DNA here is from genome assembly GCA_041914785.1 of Roseateles sp. GTDB lineage: Bacteria > Pseudomonadota > Gammaproteobacteria > Burkholderiales > Burkholderiaceae_C > Pelomonas. The sequence continues at coordinate 2,755 of JAYSCT010000020.1, read as the reverse complement.
CGCATCAGGTACATGCCCATGCCATAGCCCCCGAGGGCAAAGAAGAGCCCATGGCCCAGCGACAGGATGCCGCCGAAACCCCAGATGAGGTCCAAGGCCAGGGCACAAATGGCAAAGCAGAGAAACTTGCCCAGCAGGCCCACGTAGAACTCGCTGAGGTGCAGCGGGTGGCCCGCCGGGAAGGCGAGGTGCAGGAAGGGCACGAGCAGCACCAGCGCTGCCACGGCGATGAACAGCGTCTTCTTCATTCGACGCTCCGGCCCTTGAGGGCGAACAGGCCTTGCGGCTTTTTCTGGATGACGAGCACGAGCAGCAGCAGCAGCGCGATCTTGGCGAGCACTGCACCCTGCCAGCCTTCCAGCAGCTTGGACAGCACGCCCAGCCCCAGGCCCGCGTAGACGGTGCCGGCGAGCTGGCCCACGCCGCCCAGCACGACCACCATGAAGGCGTCGACGACGTAGCTCTGGCCCAGGTCGGGGCCCACGTTGCCGATCTGGCTCAGTGCGCAGCCGGCCAGGCCGGCGATGCCGGAGCCGAGCGCGAAGGCCATGGTGTCCACCTGGGCGGTGTTGACGCCCACGCAGGCCGCCATGCGGCGGTTCTGCGTGACGCCGCGCACCATCAGCCCAAGCCGCGTGCGGGACAGCAGCAGCGCCATGCCGACGAGCACGAGGGCCGCAAACGCGAGAATGGCCAGGCGGTTGTAGGGCAGCGTCAGGTTGGGCAGCAGCGCCCAGCCGCCGGACAGCCATGCGGGGTTCTCCACCGCCACGTTCTGCGCGCCGAACAGCGTGCGCACCGCCTGCATCAGCACCAGCGAGAGGCCCCAGGTGGCCAGCAGCGTTTCCAGCGGCCGGCCGTACAGCCAGCGGATGACGGTGCGTTCCATCGCGGCGCCCACCAGCGCGGCGACCAGGAAGCTGGCCGGCAACGCCACCCACAGGTAGTAGTCGAAGGCGCCGGGCGCCCAGGCGCGGAAGGCCTGCTGCACGCTGTAGGTCGCGTAGGCCCCCACCATCAACAGCTCGCCGTGGGCCATGTTGATGACGCCCATCAGGCCGTAGGTGATGGCCAGGCCCAACGCGACGAGCAGGAGCACCGAGCCGAGGCTCAGGCCGGAGAACAGCAGCTGCGCACGCTCGCCCCAGGCGAGGCGGTCGCCGATGTCGTTGATGGCCTGTTGCATCGCGGCCTTGGCGCCGGCGTCGCTTTCGGCGCCGAGTTTTTCCAGCAGCAGCGCGCGCGTGGCGGGGTCGCCGCTGCCGGCGAGTTGGAGCGCAGCAGCCTTGCGCTGTGCCGCGTCGGTGGACGACAGCCGGGCGCCGGCCACCAGGGCGTTCAACTGGGCACGCAGCCCGGCGTCCGTCTCGCCGGCCAGCGCCTTCTCGAACAGCGGCAGCTTGGCGGCGTCGACATCGTCGCGCAGCGTCGCGAGCGCCTTGGCGCGGGTGCCGCGGTCGGTGGACAGCAGGTCCAGGCCCGCCAGCGCCGCGTCGATCTCGCGCCGCATGCGGTTGTTGAGCATGGGCTCTTCGGCATCCGCCGGCGCCGTGGCGCCCGCATCGATGACGAGGGCCTGGCCGGCCTTGACGCGCACGCGGCCGTCCTGCAGCGCGCGCAGGAAAGGCCCGAGCGACGCATCACCCGCGGCCAGCGCCTGCTGCAACGCCGCCACGCGGTCATCGCTCTCGCCCGCTGCGATGCGGTTGGCCAGCTCGGGCGACAGCGCCCAGGCCGACCACCCGCTCAACGCCAGCAGGCATCCAAGAAGAAGTCGTTTGATCATGAAGATCCAAGCGAACGCAAACAAGCGCAGTGCGAAGCACGCGCGTTCCTCCAGCGGCCGCCGTGGATCTGGCTTTGCCAGTCCACCAGCGGCGCCCCCTTGAAGGGGGCCGCAGCTTTGCTGCGGTAGGGGGTGAGCCTTATTTGGTGGGCTCGTCCTTCTTGCCCTTGTTTTCCGGGATGTAGGGCGACCACGGCTGCGCCTTGACCGGGCCCGGCGTCTTCCACACCACGTTGAACTGGCCGTCCGCCTTCACTTCGCCGATGAAGACCGACTTGTGCAGGTGGTGGTTCTTCTCGTCCATCTTGGACGTGATGCCCGACGGCGCCGTGAAGGTCTGGCCGGCCATGGCGGCGATGACCTTGTCGGTGTCGGTGCTCTTGGCCTTGGTGACGGCCTGCGCCCACATGTTGATGCCGATGTAGGTGGCTTCCATCGGGTCGTTGGTCAGCGGCTTGTCCTTGTGGCCGGCGATGCCCTTGGCCTTGGCGTAGTCGCTCCACTTTTTGATGAAGGCGTCATTGGCCGGCGCCTTGATGGACATGAAGTAGTTCCACGCGGCCAGGTGACCCTGCAGCGGCTTGGTGTCCACGCCGCGCAGCTCTTCCTCACCGACCGAGAAGGCCACCACCGGCACGTCCGTCGCCTTCAGGCCCTGGTTGCCCAGTTCCTTGTAGAAGGGCACGTTGGAGTCGCCGTTGATGGTGGACACGACTGCCGTCTTCTTGCCTTCGGACGAGAACTTCTTGATCTTGGCGATGATGGATTGGTAGTCCGCGTGGCCGAAGGGGGTGTAGTCCTCCATGATGTCGGCGTCGGGGATGCCCTTGCTCTTCAGGAAGGCGCGCAGGATCTTGTTCGTCGTGCGCGGGTAGACGTAGTCGGTGCCCAGCAGCACGAAGCGCTTGGCGCCGCCGCCGTCCTTGCTCATCAGGTATTCCACGGCGGGAATGGCCTGCTGGTTGGGCG
>JAYSCT010000019.1:0-45312 GCA_041914785.1 Roseateles sp. | reverse complement strand
ACTAGCGGGTAACTCCGTGGAGGTTCGAGTCCTCTCCTGGGCACCAAAACAAAAAGACAAAAGGCCAGCGCGAAAGCGCTGGCCTTTTTGCTTTTTGGTGCCCAGGAGAGGACTCGAAAGGCATGTCACCGGGGACCGAGGACAGGCCCTGCGGCCTGTCCGACGCCTCGGTGAAGGCTTCGCGCCTCCGGCGCGTTGCCGTCTGCCGGGGTCGCGGGACGTGACCGAGTCCCCGCTGAATGGCCCTCGATGGGCCGTTCAGCGTGTGGCGGCGGCAACCGAATCCGCGGCGGGGGCGCCAAACCACCTCTCCTCAAACTCCCCCGCCGGCACGCCCTTCCCAAACCACCACCCCTGCCCCCAATCACACCCCATCGCCCGCAGGGCCAGCATCTGCGCCTCCGTCTCCACCCCCTCGGCGACGACCTCCATGCCCAGCTCATGCGCCATCGTCACGATGGCCCGGCACAGCGCCAGCGCCTTGCCGCCTTGCTCGAGACCGGCGACAAAGCTGCGGTCGATCTTCACCGTATCGATCTCGTGGTGCTGCAGATAGCTCAGTGACGAGTAGCCGGTGCCGAAGTCGTCCAGCGAGATCGACAGCCCGGCGTCACGCAGTGCGCGCAGCCGGTCGGCCACCGCCTCGTCGCGTGCCAGCAGCAGCCCCTCGGTGATCTCCACGGCCAGCGCATCGCCGGTCAGGCCCATGTCGCGCAGATGGCGGGCCCAGTCCGGCTGCACGCGGTGGCTGCGCTCGCCGAGGAACTGCACCGGCGACTTGTTGATGCTGATCTGGAAGCCCGCCTGCCCGGCCGCCCGCCAGGCCAGCGCCTGCGCTGCGGCCTCGCGGAACACCCAGTCGCCGATGTCGACGATGAGGCCGGTGGCCTCGGCGATGGGGATGAACTGCGCCGGGCTCACATCGCCCAGCTGCGGGTGCCGCCAGCGCAGCAGCGCCTCGGCCTTGCGCGGCGGCGCGGCCGGGTCGCGCAGCGACAGCATGGGCTGGTAGACCAGGCTGAGCTGACCCAGCCGCAGCGCCTCGCGCAACTCGGCTGCCAGCCGCGCGCGCCGCTGCGCCGCCTCGTGCAGCGCCGGCGTGAACAGGCTCATGCGGTTGCGGCCGGCGCCCTTGGCCTCGTACAGCGCCAGGTCGGCGTGCTTGAACAGCGCCTCGATCTCCAGCCCGTCGCGCGGTGCCAGGCTCACGCCGACGCTGGCCGACACGTACACGCGCTCGCCCGCCACCTCGAAGGCTTCCGACAGCGTGTGCAGCAGCTCGTGGCCCACGCGCTGCGCCTCGGTGCCGGCATCGGCCGCGGCCAGCAGCACGGTGAACTCGTCGCCGCCCATGCGTGCCACGACGCTGCCCGCCGGCACGCAGGCCTGCAGCCGCTGCGCCACCTGCACCAGCAGCGCATCCCCCACGTCGTGGCCCAGCGAGTCGTTGACCTCCTTGAAGTGGTCCAGGTCCACGAACATGACGGCCAGTTCCTCGCCGCGCATCGCGCGCTGCGCCAGCGCCCGCTCGATGCGCTCGCGCAGCGAGCGGCGGTTGGGCAGGCCGGTCAGCGTGTCGACGCGGGCCTGCTGCCACACCAGCGCCTCCTGGCGCTTGCGGTCGGTGATGTCGGTGTGCGTGCCCACCATGCGCAGCGGCCGGCCGTCGGCGTCGCGGGTGATGACCATGCCGCGGCTCAGCACCCATTTCCACGTGCCGTCCTTGGCCTGCACGCGGTGCTCGTTGCGGTAGACGGGCGTGCGGCCGGCGAAATGGTCCTCGCGGTCGCGCGCCATCTGCGCCAGGTCGTCGGGGTGGGTGCGCGCATCGAAGGCCTCGGGCGTGGCCTCCACGTCGCCGGGCTCGAAACCGTACAGCCGCAGGTAACGATCGGAAAAATATTCGACGCCGGCCTGCACATGCCAGTCCCATACGCCGTCGCCGCTGCTCTCCAGCGCCAGCTTCCAGACGGCATCGGCCTCGTTCAGCCGCAGCTCGGCCGCGCGCTGCGCCGCCACATCGATGTGCGTGCCCAGCCACAGCGGCGAGTCCGGCAGGCGCTGCGCCTGCGCGCGCACCCAGGTGTGGCCCAGCCGGTACTCCATCTCGAAGCGGCCCGTCTGCTGCGCCGCGGCCCAGGCGGCGGTGAAGGCGGCGCGGTCGTCCTCGTGCAGGCAGCCGGCGAGCGGCAGCGGCAGCGCGGGGCGGTTCAGCGCCTCGGCCAGGCGCGCGTTCATCCACAGCAGGCGACCTTGCGCGTCGGCCTTCCAGACCTGTTGCGGCAGGGCGTCCAGCAGCGAGGCAAAGTGCACGGGCGGAGGCATTGGCGATGAACACTGGGCTCTGCCCCGACTGTATGCGCCACAATCCCGCCCGCCCGAGTCGTTCGGGCGCGTTTTTGAACGAGACCCCCCGCATGAACAAGACCGATCTGATCGAACACCTGGCCGCCAAGCACGAGCTGAGCAAGGCTGAAGCCGGCCGCATCCTGGAGACGCTGCTGGACGCCGTCGTCACCACCGTGAAGAAGGGTGGCGCCGTGTCGATCCCCGGCTTCGGCTCCTTCAAGCAGCATGCCCGCGCCGCCCGCAATGGCGTGAACCCCAGCACCGGCGCCAAGATCAAGATCGCCGCCGCCAAGCTGCCCAAGTTCACCCCGGGCGCCGGCTTCAAGGCCGCCGTGGACCCCAAGGCCGCTGCCAAGAAGGCTGCTGCCAAGCCGGCCGCCAAGCCCGCAGCCAAGCCGGCCGCCAAGGCCAAGAAGAAGTAATTCTTCGCTGCCATGAGCTCGCGCGGCGGAAGTCCGACGATCGTGGATGTCGCCCGGGAAGCGGGCGTGTCGATCAAGACCGTGTCGCGTGTGCTCAACCACGAGCCCGGGGTGCACGAAAGCACCCGCGATCAGGTGCTCAAGGTGGTGGAGGCGTTGCGCTACCGGCCCAAGCAGTCGGCGCGCAGCCTTGCCGGCGGGCGGTCGTTCCTGATCGGCCTGCTCTATTACGACCCCAGCGCGCTGTTCGTCGGCAGCGTGCAGCAGGGCGCCACGCTGCGCTGCCGCGAGCTGGGGTATCACCTCGTCGTCGAGTCGCTGCACAACGATGCGCCCGACTTGCGCCAGCAGGTCGACCGCATGGTGATGGCGCTGCGGCCCGACGGCATGATCCTGACGCCGCCGCTGTGCGACAACCCCGAGGTGCTCGCCGCGTTGCGCGAGAGCGGCACGCCCTGCGTGCTGATGTCCCCGGAGCGCGACATCCGCGGTGTGCCCTCCGTGCGCATGGACGATGTTCACGCGGCCGAGGAGATCACCAACCTGCTGCTCAGCCTGGGGCACCGGCGCATCGCCTTCATCAAGGGGCCGCCGGACCAGTCCGCCAGCGCCGCGCGCTTCGAGGGTTTCACGCACGCGCTGCGCACGCATGACGTGGCGCTGGACCCGGAGCTGGTGCAGCCCGGCGCGTTCACGTTCGCGAGCGGCCGCGACGCCGCCCACCAGCTGCTGAGCCGCCGCCAGCGGCCCACGGCCGTGTTCGCGTCCAACGACGACATGGCGCTGGGCGTGCTGGCCGCAGCGCAGCGGCTGGGCCTGTCGGTGCCGGGCGAGCTGTCGGTCGTCGGCTTCGACGATTCGCCCACCGCCGCGCTGGTGTGGCCGCCGCTGACCACCGTGCGCCAGCCCGTCGCCGAGATGGCGCGCACGGCCGTCGAGATGCTGGTGTTCGGCCACAAGGCCGACCCGAGCGCGCCGGTCGACGAGACCGAGCTGCACAAGGTGCTGCCGCACGAGCTCGTCGTGCGGGACTCGTCGACGCGCGCTCGTTAGAAGCTCAGCCGGGCGCGGGCGTAGTAGTACGCGCCGTTGAAGCCCACCGGCGACAGCACGTCGTACGGGAAGTTGCCGAAGTAGCTGATGTCGGCGATGGAGCGCGTCGGGTACTTGTCCGTCGCGTTGATGGCGCCCAGGCTCAGCGACAGCGCCTTCGTGACCTGCACCTGGCCTTCCAGGTCCAGCTGCCAGACGGCCGCGTAGGTCTGCGTGGGCACGAAGCCGTCGCCGAAGTCGAACACCCGCGTGGTGCTGCCGTGGCGCGTGGCGCGGGCCTGCAGGCCCCAGAGGCCGCCCTGCCAGTTCGCCGTGAGGATGTGACGCTGGCGTGGGGACGCGTCGGTCAGCGTGTTGATCTCCTCCAGCCCGACGCTGCCGCCGCCGCGCACCGTGGTGCGGTTGACGGAAGCCGTCCAGCCCAGGCTCAGCTCGCCGCCCAGCGCGGCGCCGCGCCACTGCGTGACGAGGTCGGCGCCGCGGGTGCGGGTGTCCAGTGCGTTGGTGAAGAAGTTGACGCCGTCGATGCCGCTCGCGCCGAACTTGGCGGCCAGCTCGTCGGCCAGGCCGTCGCGGCTGATGCGCTGCGACAGCGTGATGCGGTTCTTCACGCGGATGGCATAGGCGTCCAGCGTGGTGGACCAGGCCTTGCCCGGCTGCCAGGACAGGCCCACGCTCGCGTTGCGCGAGGTCTCGGCCTTCAGGTCCTGCGCGCCGAGGTAGCGGGCGATGGGGTGGTCCACCGGCAGCGTGCGCACCTGGCTCAGCGTGCCGCCGTCGCCGCGGTCGGTCACCGTGAACGCGAAGCCCTGCTGCGCCAGCGACGGCGCGCGGAAGTTGCTCGACACCGCGCCGCGCAGCGCCAGCGTGCGGTCCAGCGCCAGGCGGGTGGACAGCTTGGCGGTGGTGGCGCCGCCGAAGTCGCTGTAGTGGTCGTGCCGCAGCGCGAGGTTGGCCTGCCAGTCGCGCGTCAGGTCGGCGCTGAGGTCCAGGTACGCGCCGGCCACGTTGCGGTGGCGCGTCGTCGCGTCGCCGGCCTGCAGGCCCGGGCCGGCCTGCGCGCCGGCCGGCGCGTCGAAGGTGCCGACCGCATACGACGCCGCATCGCCCGCGCCGGTCACGAAGCCGTCGCGGCGCAGGTCCAGCCCCGCGGCCAGCGTCAGCGGCCGGGCCAGGCCGGCGACGTTGATCTCGCGGCTCAGGTCCAGCGTGACGCCGGTGAGCCGGCTGCCGAAGTCGGCCAGGTGGAACTCGCGCGGGCTGGCGGCGCCCAGCGACGCGTTGATCGTGCGGCGCACGCCGTAGTCGAAATCGTTGCGGCCGTGGTTCAGCGCCACGTCCACGTCCCAGTCGGCCCAGCTCGTCTTCAGGCCGGCCACCAGCTGCAGGTCGCGGTTGTCGCCGGTGGTCTGCGGGCGGTAGCCGTCGGGGTAGACCGTCTTCACGTTGGCCCAGCTGTCCGGATAGCGGAAGTAGGCCGCGCCCAGCGAGCGGCGCTGCTGCCAGGTGCCGAAGGCGTAGGCGCGCGTGCCGGGCGCCACGTCCGCCGCGCCGTTGAACCAGGCCTGCCACTGGTGGGTTTGCGGCTCGCCGGGCGCGTAGTTGCGCTGGCCGACGGTGGCGAGGTTGGCGGCGCTCTGGTCTTCCCACGGCGGCAGCTCGTCCAGACCGGCGCGGTTGGTGGCGTTGCGGTGCAGGCCTTCCAGGCCGGCGCGCAGGAAGCCGTTGCCGCCCAGCGCCCAGCCCTGCGCGACGCGGGCGGACTGCGTCTGCCCGTCGGTCAGCGTGCGGCCGATGGGCTCGAACTTGGTGTGGAAGGCGCCCAGCTCGGTGGTCAGCTCGCCGCCCGCCTTGCGCTCGTCCAGGATGATGTTGACGACGCCCGCAATCGCGTCCGAGCCGTACTGCGCGCCGGCGCCGTCGCGCAGCACCTCGATGCGCGCCACGGCCGACAGCGGGAGGGTGTTGAAGTCCACCGGGTTGGTGCCCTTGCCGGTCTTGGACTCCAGGTTCACGACGGCCGACGTGTGGCGGCGCTTGCCGTTGACGAGCACCAGCACCTGGTCGGGTGACAGGCCGCGCAGCTGCGCGGCGCGCACATGGTCGCCGCCGCCGGAGTTGGACTGGCGCGGGAAGTTGAACGACGGCAGCAGCGCCTGCAGCGCGGCGGCGAGGTTGCCGTCGGCACCGGCGGCGCGCAGCACGTCGTCGCGGCTCAGCACGTCCACCGGCACGGCGGTGTCGGCCAGCGTGCGGTCCTTGGCGCGGGTGCCGGTCACGACGACGGCATCCAGCGCGGTGGGCGAGGCCTGGGCGAAGGCGGCGCTGGCAAGCAGGGCCTGCGAGGCGGCGAGGGCGATGTGGCGGAGGGTGGGCATGCGGGCAGCGGTACAGCGGAACGGGGCCGAGAGCCTAGGGCCAGTTGGCCCCGGCGCTTCAGACAAGTTGCGCATATGCACATGCCGCGCCGCGCGCCGCTAGCATCGCCGGCTTCGCCACGCGCCGCCGCCCATGACCGCCACCGCCCACGCCCAGCCCGAACGCCGCCTCGATGTGCGGCATGCCGGCGCGTTGTGCGTGGGTATGGTCATCGGCGCGGGCATCTTCAAGACCTCGCCCATGGCCGCGCAGGCGCTGGGCGACCCGACGCAGCTGCTGCTGGCCTGGGCGCTGGGCGGCGTGCTGTCGCTCATCGGCGGCCTGTGCTTCGCCGAGCTGGCGGCGGCCTTCCCCGACACCGGCGGCGACTACCACTTCCTGCGCCGCGCCTACGGCCATCGCCTCGGCTTCCTGTTCGCGTGGTCGCGCTTCGCGGTCATCCACACGGGCTCGATGGCGCTGCTGGGCTTCGTGTTTGGCGACTACCTCGCGCAGGTGGTGGACCTGACGCCCTGGCTGGGCCCCCACGCCAGCGCGCTGATGGCGGCGGGGCTCATCGTGGGCCTCACGGGGCTGAACCTGCTGGGCGTGCGCGTGGGCCTGGGCACGCAGCTGGGGCTGAGCGCGGCCGTGCTGCTGGGCCTGGTGCTGCTGGGCCTGGGCGCCGGCGCGCAGGTGCTGGCCGGCCACGCGCCCGCCACGCCGCCGCCGGCCGTGCCGGGCACGGACTGGGGGTTGGCGCTGGTGTTCGTGTTCCTGGCCTACGGCGGCTGGAGCGACGCGGCCACGCTGTCCGCCGAGATGCGCGACCCGCAGCGCGGCATCCAGCGCGCGCTGCTGCTGGGCCTGGCGCTGGTGATGGGCCTGTACCTGCTGGCCAACTGGGCCTACCTGCGCGTGCTGGGCGTGGCCGGCCTGGCCGCCAGCGACGCGCCCGCGGCCGACCTGATGCGCATCGCCTTCGGCCGCGGCGCGGAGCTGCTGATGGTGGGCGTCGTCACGCTGACCGCGCTGTCGGTGATGAACGCGCTGCTGATCGCCGGCCCGCGAACCACCTACGCCGCCGCGCGCGACCTGGCCACCGAATGGCACCTCGCCCGCTGGAACCATGCTCGCGGCACGCCCACCGGCGCCGTGCTGGCCACGGCTGGCGTGGCGCTGGCGCTGGTGGCCTTCGGCGCGTTCACGCGCGGTGGCTTCTCGACGATGGTGGACTACCTGTCGCCCGTCTACTGGTTCTTCATGACGCTGAGCGCGCTGGCCGTCATCGTGCTGCGCCGGCGCGAGCCCGACCGGCCGCGCCCCGTGCGCGTGCCGCTGTACCCGTGGCTGCCGCTGCTGTTCGCCGGCACCAGCGCCTACGTGCTGTGGTCCAGCGTCGTCTACGTGAAGGCCGGCGCCGTCGTCGGCGTGGGGGTGCTGGCCGTGGGCGCGCTGCTGCTGTGGGGGCACGGCCGGCGCTCGCGCTGACCCCGCCGCTATGCTGGCCGGCATGCGCCGCCTGCTGCAAGACTTCTCCCCCTCCACCGTCGTCGCCGGCTTCGTCGCCGTGCTGGTGGGCTACACCAGTTCCGTCGCCATCATCTTCCAGGCCACCGTCGCCTTGGGCGCCACGCCGGCGCAGACGGCCTCGTGGCTGTGGGCGCTGGGCCTGGGGATGGGCCTCACCAGCCTGGCCCTGAGCCTGTGGACGCGCCAGCCGGTGCTGACGGCCTGGTCCACGCCCGGCGCGGCGCTGCTGGCGTCCACGTCGGGGCTGGACATGCCCGAGGCCATCGGCGCCTTCATCGTCTGCGGGCTGCTGATGGTCTGGGCCGGCGCCAGCGGCTGGTTCGAGAAGCTGATGGACCGCATCCCGGTCGCCATCGCGTCCGCGCTGCTGGCCGGCGTGCTGGCGCGCTTCGGGCTGGACGCCGTCGGCAGCGTGAAGACCGACCCCGGCCTCGTGCTCGCGATGGCCGCGGCCTACCTGCTGGGCCGGCGCTGGTGGCCGCGCTACGCGGTGCCCGGCGTGCTGCTGGCGGGCGTGGCCTATGCGCTCGGCGAGGGGCGGCTCAGCTTCGCGGGGCTGGACACGTCGCAGCTGTGGGCGCTGCCGGTCTGGACCTCGCCCACGTTCAGCTGGCATGCCGCCGTCGGCGTCGCGCTGCCGCTGTTCATCGTCACGATGGCCTCGCAGAACCTGCCCGGCGTGGCGGCCCAGCGCGCCAGCGGCTACCAGACGCCGGTGTCCGCGTCGATTGCCGTCACCGGCGCGGCCACCACGCTGCTGGCGCCGTTCGGCGGCTATGCGTTCAACCTCGCCGCCATCACGGCCGCCATTTGCATGGGCCGCGAGGCGCATGAGGACCCGGCGCGGCGCTACACGGCGGCCATTGCGGCCGGCCTGTTCTACGTGCTGCTGGGCCTGGCCGGCGGTGCCGTGGCGCTGCTGCTGGCGGCCTTCCCGCCCGAACTCGTGAAGGCCATCGCCGGCCTCGCGCTGCTGGGCACCATCGCCGGCGCGCTGGCCGCGGCGCTGAAGGACGAGGCGCACCGCGATGCGGCGGGGCTGACCTTCCTCGTCTGCCTGTCGGGCCTGAGCCTGCTGGGCATCGGCGCCGCGTTCTGGGGCGTCGTGGCCGGCGGCGTGGCGACGGTGGTGGCGAACTGGCGGCGCGCACCCCGCGGCTAGCTCCATTTCTGGACGGCATGCCCCTCGGATCGAGGGGCGGCCCTGCGTGCGACTGGCTCGTGGATTGCTTGGTGCCCTGAGCTGCCGCACTGACGCGGCCAGCGCAGCCGCACGGGATGGCCTTGAACCACGCCGCCGCCTCCGACGACGCCGCCGACGACGACGACGACCTGCTGCCACTCCGTGGCCTGCAGTGGCTGCGGCGTGTGGCCGGCCATGCCTGGCAGCAGGCCCGCGCCGAGGGCGTGGCCGACGGGCTGCGCGTGCTGCTGGGCGCCTGCCGGCTGCTCGGCGAGCGCGAGCGGCTGGGCGAGCTGTTCGCCATCCCCGCCTACGCGCAGCTGATGGCCGCCCAGCCTGGGGCGGACGTGCTGTTCTTCATCAGCCACCGGCATTTCCTGTCGCGCGACTTCGGCACCGCCCAGCGGCTGGGCTGCGCGCTGGAGCACTTCCGCTTCGAGCAGGCGCGCTTCATGCCGGCGCTGCTGCCCCTGCTGCATGCCGAGGGCCTGCGGCTGTGGCGCGGCGCCGAAGGCTGGGAGATGCGCCTGCGCGCCAACGCCGCCACCCGCCACGAGGGCCCGCTCAGCCTGGTGCTGTGCGAGGGCGGCCAGATGGTGCATGAGCTCTCGTTTGGCTGCGTGGATGCACAGCGGCTGTGCACGGGGGCCGGGTGCGGGCCCGTGCTGTTCGCGACACGCAGCCAGTCCAGCCGCCCCGATGCGCCCGCGCTGGCGCGCTTTCGCGCCGCGTTCCCGCAGAACTCGCCGGCCTACTTCGCGCTGGCCGCGCTGAACGGCGTGGCGCAGGCGCTGGAGTTGCCGCGCATCGTCGGCGTGCGGGGCGTCTGCCAGATTGCCTACGAGCCGGGCTACCGGGCTGGCTTCCAGCGCTCCTACGACGACTTCTGGGCAGGCTTCGGCGGCCGGGCCTTTGGCGCCCACGGCCTGCAGATGCCGGTGCCGGTGGCCGTCACGCCGCTGCACGAGCTGCCCGCCCGGCACCGCGCGCGGGCACGGCAGCGGCGCGAGCACTGGTGCGGCATCGCCGCGGCCGCGGAGGCCGGGCTGAAGCCCTACCTGCGCGGCTGACAGCGCCCCTGTGCAACACTGGCCGGCGCTGAAACCCCCGAGCGCCCGACCATGAAGCTGCTGTTCGTTGCCGACCCGCTGGCCACCTTCAAGACCTACAAGGACTCCACCTTCGCGATGATGCGCGAGGCCGCCCGGCGCGGCCACACGCTGCTGGCCTGCGAGCCGCAGCAGCTGGTGTGGTTGCGCGGCGGCCGCGTGACGGCGCGCGGTGCCGTCGAGATCCAGCTGACCGGCGACGCCCACGACTGGTACACGGTCGCGTCCACCGCCGACGTCGCGCTTGCCGATGTCGACGCCGTGCTGATGCGCAAGGACCCGCCCTTCGACAGCGAGTTCTTCTACACGACGCACCTGCTCAGCCAGGCCGAGCGCGAGGGCGCCCGCGTGTTCAACCGCGCCAGCGCGCTGCGCGAGCACCCCGAGAAGCTGGCCATCCTCGAGTTCCCCGAGTTCATCTCGCCGACGCTGGTCACGCGCTCCGCGGCCGAGATCCGCGCCTTCCACGCGGAGCACCGCGACATCATCCTGAAGCCGCTGGACGGCATGGGCGGCATGGGCATCTTCCGCGTGAAGGACGACGGCCTGAACCTGGGCGGCATCATCGAGACGCTGAACAAGGATGGCGCGCAGACCGTCATGGTGCAGCGCTTCCTCCCGGCGATTGCCGAGGGCGACAAGCGCATCCTCATCATCGGCGGCAAGCCCGTGCCGCATTGCCTGGCGCGCATCCCGCAGGGCGGTGAAGTGCGCGGCAACCTGGCGGCCGGCGGCAAGGGCGTGGCCCGGCCACTGACCGCGCGGGACCGCGAGATCGCCGAGTACCTGGGCCCCATCCTCGCCGCGCGCGGCCTGCTGCTGGTGGGCCTGGACGTCATCGGCGAGAACGTCACCGAGATCAACGTGACCAGCCCGACCTGCTTTCAGGAGATCACCGACCAGAGCGGCTTCGACGTCGCGACGATGTTCATCGACGCGCTGGAAGAGGCCCTGGCATGAAGCGCCGTGATTTCGTGGCCCTGGGCCTGGCCGTGCCCGCCCTGCCGGTGCTGGCCGATGACCGTGCGTTCGACGCGCTGGCCGAATCCTTCCTCGAAGCGCTGTGGCAGCAGGACCCCGATGCCGCCGTGGCCGCGGGCCGCTTCGAGTTCGCCGGCCGCCTGCGCCTGCCCGGCGCCGCGCAGCGGGCCGCGATGCGCGGCTTCCTGGCGGGCTGGCTGAAGCGCTTCCAGGCCGTGCCCGATGCGAGCCTCGGCACCGCCCAGCGCATGGACCGCGCGATGCTGCTCGCCAAGATCGAGAGCGACCTGTGGCGGCTGGACACGCTGCGCGAATGGGCCTGGAACCCGGCCGAGCACAACCCGGCCTCGCCCATCGACCTGGTGCTGAACACCGACTGGGCGCCCGTGCAGGAGCGCGTCAAGGCGCTGCAGCCGCGCCTGCGGCAGCTGCCGGCCTTCTACGCCGAGGCGCGCAAGAGCCTGTCGGGCGTCACGCGCGAGCACACCGAGCTGGCGCTGCAGCAGGCGCCGGGCGTGCTGTCGGTGCTGGAAGACCTGGAGTCCCACGCGCAGCAGCAGGGCCTGGGCGCGCTGATGCAGCCCGACCTGGACAAGGCCCGCCGCGCCGTGGCCGGCTACCAGGCGCACCTGAAGACGCTGCTGCCGGGGGCGAAGCGCAGCTTCCGCCTCGGCGCGGCGCTGTACGAGCCCAAGTTCCGGCACGACATCCAGTCCGCCCGCAGCGCCCGCGAGACCTACGAGCTGGCGCTGGCCCGCCGCGAGGCCGTGCTGGCCAGCATGCTGACGCAGGCGAAGGCGCTGTGGCCCGCCGTCATCGGCGCCGAGGCCCCGCCGGCCGACCGCTTCGCGCTGATCGGCCGCGTCATCGCCAAGCTCAGCGAGAAGCACGTGGCGCGCGAGCGCTTCGTCGACGAGATCCGCGCGCAGATCCCGCAGCTGGAGGCCTGGATACGCCAGCACGACCTGCTGACGCTGGACCCCGCCAAGCCGCTGGTCGTGCGCGAGACGCCCGTCTACCAGCGCGGCATCGCCGGCGCCAGCATCGAGGCCCCCGGCCCCTACCGGCCGCAGGACAGCACCTACTACAACGTCACGCCGCTGGACGAGCTGACGCCCGAGCAGGCCGAGAGCACGCTGCGCGAGTACAACCACTGGATCCTGCAGATCCTCAACATCCACGAGGCCATTCCGGGCCACTACACGCAGCTGGTCTACGCCAACCAGGTGCCGGGCAAGGTCAAGTCGCTGTTCAGCAGCGGCTCGATGGTGGAAGGCTGGGCCGTCTACGGCGAGCTGATGATGCTGGAGAGCGGCTACGGCGCGTCACCGGAGATGACGCTGATGTGGGGCAAGTGGCATCTGCGCTCGGTGACCAACACCATCCTCGACTACAGCGTGCACGTGCTGGGCATGGAGCGCCAGGCCGCGCTGGACCTGCTGACCCGCCAGGCCTTCCAGACCGAACGCGAGGCCACCGAGAAGTGGCGCCGCGTGCAGCTGACGTCGGTGCAGCTGACGAGCTATTTCAGCGGCTTCAGCGAGATTTACGCGTTGCGGGAGCGGCTGAAGGCCCGGCCGGGCTTCCAGCTCAAGGCCTTCCATGAGAAGTTCCTGAGCTATGGCAGTGCGCCGGTGAGGTTGATTGCGGCCGAAATGTGAGCCCCTCGCTCAGTCTTGCCTGCTGAACGCGGCAAGCCTGATCGGTCTTGCAGACCGCGCAGCCGACGGCGCGGCTGCTCTTCGGCAGGCACAACAAGTCCTCAGGACTTGTTGTGTCCGGCCTCAGCCCCCGAGGGGACGGCGATGCTTGCGGCATTGAGCCGCAAGCACATCGCCCGCAGGCCGGCTTGGGGCGGCCCGGCGCTCGGCCTGCGCAGCGTCATGCCGTAAAGCGGTCATGCACCCGCGGTGCCGAAGCCTGGTCGTCGTCCGCCACCCATACCGGCCCGCCCTGCTCATTGCGCCGCCACTGCCGTGGCACGCGGTCCTGCGCGATGAACCACGCCGTCAGCTCGCCCTTCGCATCGATGCGAAAGCGCAGGAAGCCCTTGTGGTCCTGCCCGTCCAGCGCCGAGTAGCCGTTGTTGGTCAGGTAGCCCAGCCACGACATGCCGGCCAGGTAGGCGCCGAAGATGAACGCGCCCGCCAGGCCGCCGAGGCTGAACACCCACAGCCCCACGAGGCAGGAGTGCACGATGAGGCCAGTGGGCGTCGTGCGGTCCGCGATCCAGCCCAGCTCGCCGACGAGCTGGTGGCCCCAGAACTCCAGGCTGTAGACGGCCAGCACGTGCACGGCCGCGTGCAGCGCGCCCACGCCCCACATGATGATCCAGCGGCACACCGGGTTCACCGTGGGCGGCAGTTCGTTGACCGTCTCGCGGCCCATGACCATGCAGCCGAAGGCCATCAGCAGGTTGATCAGGAAGCCCAGCGGGCTGAACACCATGGCCTTGAGCCACAGCAGGAAGACGTGGCCGTAGTCGCCCATGCCGAAGCGCCACATCGCGCGGAAGCCGTCGGGCTCGAACGAGTCGACGAAGGGCATGGAGTTCAGGTAGGCGTTGAACCAGTACAGCGCGCCCAGCAGCACGGCGAACCAGGCGTTGCCGCCACCGCCGCTGGCGTCGCGGCGGAACAGCGCCAGCAGGTTGCCCTTGCAGCCGTCGCGCGAGGCGTCGGCGCTCGGGAAGGCCGTGGCCTCCTGGCGCTCGAACTCGCAGCCGGGGTGGTCCTGCTCGGTCAGGCCGATGGCCAGCGCCGGGCGTGACGTGAACGGCTCCGGCGGGATGCAGTCCTGCGTGTCGAATTCCTGCAGCCGCACCGGCCGCGTCGTCGGTTTGGTGTGCGTGGGGTGCGTGAACGCGCCGCCGGTGCCGCAGATCACGAGGCGCCCCCACGACACCGAATCCCAGCGCAGGTAGTGGTGCAGGTCGCCGGCCAGCCGCAGCTTGATGCGCCCGCGCAGCAGGCCCTCCAGCCGCTGGTAGCGCTTGGGGTGGCTGTCGTCGGCGCCGTCGCCGATGGGGCGGGTCCAGTACGGCTCGGGGTAGATCAGCAGCACGCGGTCGTCGTCGGCGATGCGGTACTCGTGGCCGTCGTCGGTGACGAGGCCGCGCTCGCTGAGCAGCGCCTCGAACTGCTCGTACTGGTCGCGGTCGATGTCGTGGTCCAGCGCGAAGTCCAGCCCCAGCGCCCACCAGCCGCCGGGCAGCTTCACGCAGAAGTAGGTCTGCCGCTGCGGGATCTTCGCGCCCAGCAGCGGCGCCGAGTCGTTGCGGCGCGTGAAGTAGCGGCTGAAGGTGGACACCGAGTCCATCCAGTCGTGGTTTTGCGGAATGGCCGCCAGCGTCAGCCGCCGCCCGCGCACGAGCGTGGGTTCGTGGCTGTTGCGCACCGCCTCGAACATCTCGACGAAGCGGTAGCGGTAGTCCTGCGTGCTGGCGGCCGGGTAGGCCAGGTCGCCGCCGAACAGCAGCAGCGAGGCGCGCGGCAGCCGCTCGTCGCCCAGTGTCAGCTCATCGGCCAGCACGACGCTGGCGACGGCGTAGCAGGCGTTGCCGCCGTCGCCCGTGTCGGCGATGAAGTCGAACCAGCACTCACCCGCGAAGTCGCCCGCCGCCTCGGGCTGGCTGCGGTCGATGACCTTCATCGGCGTCGGCTGGCTCTCGCGGCCGTCGCGGTTGCGCAGCTGGTCCAGCGACGACAGTACCTGCTGCGCCGCGGTCCACAGCACGTCGGGCTGGTACCAGGCGACGGGGTGGCGTTCGTGGGGCGGCTGGGTACGGCCGAGCTTTTGGCGGGACATGGAGCGCGATGATCGTTGTCCGCGCGGCGGCGTCAACACCCACTCGTGCCAGGCGCGCTACCCTTGCGGTGCCTTGCACCACACGGAGCCCTCGCATGACCCATCCCGACACGCCGAAAGACGGCGACTTCGCCGCGTTCCTTGAGCGCAAGGTGGCCGACGTGCTGGTGGCCGGCGCCGCCGCCGTGCCGCCCGCGCCGCCGGAACCGCACGCTGAGCAGCAGACCCTCGACGACGTGCTCATCAACGGTGAGGAGCCGACCCCGGCGTTGCTGGAGGAGATCAATGCACTCGAATCCGCCGCGCCGCTGTCGGACGAGGAGCTGGCCCGGCAGGCGCTGGAGCACCCGGGCGCCGATGGCGACCCCAGCACGCCGGAGTAGCGGGCGACGCTAGCGCCGCACCTGGTGTCCGGCAGCCGCCTTGTAGGCGTTGATCTCGGCCGCCACCTCGGCGGGCGCGATGACGTCCTCCAGCCGCGCGAAGCCGTCGGGCGCCAGCGCCTCGACGCGGTCCAGGATGGCGTCCAGCCCTTCCCGGCGGTTCATCTCGACGATGCGGGCGCAGAACGGCCGGCGCTCGTCCTCGTAGGCGGCCAGCGCCGTGTCCAGGTCGGCGTGGCGGGTCAGCGCGTCGGCCAGCGCCTGTGCGTCCATGATGGCCTGCGTCGCGCCGTTGGAGCCGATGGGGACCATCGGGTGCGCCGCGTCGCCCAGCAGCGTCGTCGGCCCAAGCCGCCAGCGCGGCAGCGGGTCGCGGTCCACCATGGGCCATTCCAGCATCTGCTCGGCGCGGGTGATGAGGCCCGGCACGTCCAGCCAGTCGAAGCGCCAGCGGCCGAAGGTGGGCAGCAGGTCGTCCAGCCGGCCCGCGCGGCTCCAGTCGGCGCGGTCGGGCGCCGTCAGGCCCGGCGTGGGGGCCTGCACGCGGCGGTCGGCAATCCAGTTGATGAGCTGCAGGCCGTCGGCCTCGCGCGGCGCGCCGATGGGGTAGACGACGAACTTGGCCTGGCTGTGGCCGGCCTGCACCATCGTGCGGCCGTCCAGGAAGGGCGGCGCCCACGTCGTGCCGCGCCACATCATGACGCCGCGCCAGCACGGCGCGCCCTCGTCGGGCGCGAGCCGCCTGCGCAGCGCGGAGTGGATGCCGTCGGCGCCGACGATGAGGTCGGCCGCCTGCTCGCGCGGGCCCTCAGGCGTGTCGATCAGGGCCACGTTGCCGTCGCGCACGCCGGTGACGCGCTGGCCGCTGAGCACCGTCAGCCTGGCTGACGCCTCGCGCCACAGCGTCATCTGCAGCTCGCCGCGATGGATGCTGAACTGCGGGTGGCTGTAGCCGCCGGCCAGGCCGCGCGGGTCGCGGTAGATGGCCTGGCCGTGCTTGTTGGCGAAGACGAGCGCCGCCGTCTCGACGGCCATGGCGCGCAGCGCCGGCAGCAGCCCCAGGTCGGCCAGCACGGCCACCGCGTGCGGCAGCAGGTTGATGCCCACGCCCAGCGGCCGGGGCTCGCGCACCGCCTCCAGCACGGTGACGTCATGCCCCCGCGCCTGCAGCGCCAGCGCCGCCGTCAAACCGCCAATGCCACCGCCTGCAATGATGATCTTCATCAAGTCAGGGTAAGCGAGATTGTTGCAGTAGGCAACTAAAACTAGCCTGACCCCGTGAGCAAAGCCGATGCCCCTGCCGACATCACGCCCGAGGGGCTGATGCTGCCCGTGCCCGGCGTGGACTACGGGCTGCTGGACGGCCTGCTGGGCTACGCGCTGCGCCGCGCGCAGAACGCGCTGTACCTGGACTTCTACCGCGCCGCGGCCGAGTGGGACGTCAGCCCGCAGCGCTTCGCGGCGCTGGTGCTCATCGCCCGCAACCCCGGCATGCGCCAAGGCCTGCTGGGCCAGGCCATGGGCCTGCACCGCAGCGGCGCGCTGCGCCTGACCGACTGGCTCACCGCGCAGGGTTGGGCCGAGCGCCGCGACGCGCCCGACGACGCGCGCGCCTGGGGCCTGCACCTCACGGCGGCCGGCAAGCGCCGCCTGGCGAAGCTGGAGGCCGCCGTGGCCGCGCACGACCGCGCGCTGCTGGCCGGGCTGGGCGAGCAGGGCCCGGCATTGAAGGCGGCACTCGACCGCCTCGCCTGGGTGGCCACCGCGCAAAGCACCACCCCCGAGAAACCAACAACCAGGAGACAGAAACCATGATCGACCGCCGCCACCTGCTGGCCTCTCTCGCGGCGCTGCCGCTGGCCGCCCGCGCGCAGGGCCAGCCGCCGCGCATCCTCGTCGGCTTCCCGGCCGGCGGCTCGGTGGACGCCACGGCGCGCCGCTTCGCCGATTTCGCCCGCGGCAAGATCGCCGATACCGTGCTCGTCGAGCAGAAGGTGGGCGCCGGCGGCCGCATCGCCATCGCCGGGCTGAAGGACGCCGCGCCCGACGGGCAGACGCTGCTGATCAGCCCGTCGTCCATGTTCACGATCTACCCGCACGCCTACCGCAAGCTGGCCTACAACCCGGCAGTGGACGTCGTCGCCGTCGCGCCGCTGGCACTGTCGACCTGCGGCTTCGGCGTCGGCCCCATGGTGCCGGCCAGCGTGAAGACGCTTTCCCAGTTCGCCGACTGGGCCAAGGCCAATGCCGACAAGGCCGCCTACGCATCGCCCGCGGCCGGCGCCATGCCGCATTTCCTGGGCAACCAGTTCGAGCACGCGGCCGGCCTCAAGCTCACGCACGCGCCCTACCGCGGCGCCGCGCCGGGCATGCAGGACCTGATGGGCGGCCAGATCGCGTCAGGCTGCTTCTCCATCGGCGACTTCCTGCCCCACCTGGCCAGCGGCCGCGTGCGGCTGCTGGGCGTGACGGACAAGACCCGCTCGCGCTTCGCGCCCGACGTGGCGACGTTCGAGGAGCAAGGCTTCAAGGGCATCGTCGGCGTGGAAAGCTACGGCCTGTTCGTGCCGGCGAAGACGCCGCAGGCCGTCGTCGACAGGCTGGCCGATGCGGCCCGCGCGGCGGTGCGCGAGCCGGCCGTCGTCGAGGCACTGGCCAAGCTGGGCTTCGAGCCGCTGAGCCTGGCGCCGGCCGACTACGCGAAGCGGCTGGCCGCCGAGCGAGACTACTGGGGGCCGGTGGTCAAGGCGTCGGGCTTCAGCTCGGACGACTGAGCACCGTCACGGCGACGACGACCCGCTGCTGAGGCCCTGCTGCCAGGCCGGCTCCGCCAGCACGACGTTGGCACGCCGCACGATCTCGGCGCCCAGCTCGCTGCGCGCGCAGGCCACGTGGCCCTGGCGCGCGGTGGCCTGCTCCACCAGCGGCAGCAGGCGCAGCTCGTCCAGCTTCAGCCCATGCGCGGCCGCCAGCGCGGCCGGCTCGAAGGGCAGCATCAGCACGCCGTCCACGCGGCCCAGTTCCAGCATGCGCAGCAGGTTGAGGGCTGGGTTCTGGCTGCTGACGCGCTCCACACGGCGGGTCGGTAGCGCGGCAACGAAGTCGTCCACCGCGGCGCCGTAGGCGCGGCCCTCGGCCAGACCCAGCTTGAGCGCCGGGTTGTTCAGCCATCCCTGCAGCGACAGCCGCCCCTTCGCATCACGCAGCGGCGCCAGTTGCGTCAGGTCGGCCCGGCGCACCAGCAGCCCCGGCGCCACCTGGATGGGGAAGGGCGCCGAGAAGGTCAGGAAGGACTCGCGCTCGGCGTTCTTCAGCATGCCGAAGGCGCAGGCATTGGGCAGGCTGCGCAGGCTAACCTCCATGCGCTTGGGCGGCACGGTGACGATGCGGTGCTGGTACCCCGCCAGCCGCGGCAGCAGCCGGGCCAGCGCCTGGTCCAGCACGCCGCGGTCCTGCAGGGGGCCTTCGGTGATGTACAGCGGCGGCAGCTCGTAGCGCAGCCACTGCACCTCGGGCTCGGCGGCGCACGCGGCCTGCGCCAGCAGGGCGAGGGCGGCGGTGAGGCGGACGCGCGGCGCAAACATGGTGGACGTGCAAAAACGTGATCGTCGCATGCGGCCCGCCGCGACGTTTAGCATGCCCGCTCCGCACTTCATGGAGCCGCCATGCCCTGGCGCCGATGGGCCGTTGGCCTCGCTGTCTGTCTCACCCTGACCACCGCCCAGGCGGCCGCTGACATCGCGCGGCTGCAGACGCTGCTGACCGAGCAGCGGTACACCGCCGCGCATGCCGACCTCGATGCGCTGCTGCGCGCGCCCCGGCCCGACGCGGCCCAGCGCGCCGTCATTTACCAATGGCTGTTTGCCCGCGACGACGGCGCGGCCATCGCCCGCCGCACGCGGCAGGTGTTGGCCGACACGAACGCCGAGGCCGTCGACCTGCTGGCCGCCGGCCGGCTGGCGCTGGACCGGCGTGACTTCGAGCGCGCCCAGCGCTGCTTCGAGCGCGCGCTGCGCCAGGCCACGCGCCCGCGCGAGCAGGCCGACGCGCTGCGCGGGCTGGGCCAGCGCCACTACCAGCTGCGCGAGTTCGACGCATCGCTGGCGCAGCTGGAGCGCGGCCTGGCCGCCGAGCGAACGGCCGACGGCCTCAGCGCGCTGGCCGACACGCTGATCCGCCTGTCCCGCACCGAGGACGCGATCGCCGCCGCCGAGGCCGCCGTCGCGCTGAACCCGCACCACGAGGCCGCGCACTACCTGCTGGGCAACGGTTACACGCGCGAGAACTACACGCAGCTGGCCGCGCGGCTGGGCGACGCGTTCGCGCCGCTGCTGGCCGATGTGCGGCGCGCCTCCGACGCGTTCGAGCAGGGCCGCTTCGACGACGCGCTGGCCCTCAGCCTCGCCGTGCTGCAGCGCTGCCCGCAGCTGGGCCGCGCGCATGCGATTGCGGCCAAGGCGCTGGAGTCGCAGCGCCTGGCCATCGACGTGCACCGCGCCGACTACGAGCGCCGCTTTGCCGCCACGCGCATGCCGGTCGTGCCGGGCATCGAGCGCTATGTGCTGAACTGGAAAGACCTGTCGCCGCGCCACCAGAAGCGCGTCGCGCTGTCGGTCGCGCCGTGGAAGGCGTTCATCCCGGTGCTGGTGGAGGGGGGTGCCACGCACTTCATCAAGCCGATGTGGATGCGCTTGTCCGAGACGCCCGAGGCCCATGCGCTGAAGGACGCCCGCATCGACTACGACTCGCGGCTGTGGGACGACGTGCGCGGCATGGGCGGCCACTTCACCGTCACCGGCATCGAGGACGTGGAGCGCAGCATCTTCGACAAGTACAACACCGTGCTGCACGAGCTGACGCACCAGGTGCACGGCGTGCTGACGGCCGACCAGTCACGCCAGATCCAGGCGCTCTATCAACAAGCCAAGGCGCGCGATGCGGCCACGAAGAACGGCTTCCTGTCGCGCTACGCGGGCGGGTCCGTTTGGGAGTACTTCGCCGAGGGCGCCAACGCCGAGGCGTCGCCGCGGCGCGACGCGTTCGACGGCCGCGAGATCGTGCGCGAGCGCCTGATCGCGACGGACCCGGCGCTGCGCGCACTGGTGCGGCGCTTCTTCGCGCAGCGCGACACGCGCGCCAGCCTGCCGGTGGCCCTCGTCAAGGCTGGCCAGCAGAAGCTGGAGGACGGCAAGCTGGCCGACGCGACGCCGCTGTTCGAGCGCGCGCTGGCGCTGGCACCCGCCGACGAGGACGCACTGGCCGCGCGGCTGTACGCGCTGGCGCTGCAGGGGCAGGGCGACGCGGCCCGCGAGCTGGCCGGCCGCGCGCTGGCCCGCCACCCGAAGAGCGGAGCGCTGCACGTGGCCGCGGCCGATGCGCTGTGGCACGGTGGTGCGCCGCTGGCCACTGACGTGGTGCCCGCACTGGCGAAGGCGGCGGGTGGGTTGACGGGTGAGGACGCCTTCCGCGTGAACCTCGCGCTGGCGGACCATCACCGGCGCCTGGGTCATGTGCCGCAGGCGCTGGCGGCCTACGGCGCCGTGCTGGCCTACCAGGGCGACCAGCCCGAGGCGCTGTGGGGCCGCGCCGCCACGCTGGCGCTGGCCGGCCGCTGGGACGAGGCCTTTGCGCAGTACGACTCTGTGCTGCGCCTGCGCACGGGCCTGCTGCCGCTGCGCCGCGACTACGCGCTGGACCTGCTGCGCGCCGGCCGCCTGGACGTCGCACGTGCGCAGCTGAAGGAGGCGCTGCTGCTCGACCCGCGCGACCCCGACACGCTGGCGCTGCAGGCCTGGGCCCGGCTGCTGGACGGCGACGCCGCTGCCGCGCAGCGTGGCGCCGAGCAGGCGCTGGCGCTGGGCGGCTGGAGCGACCTGGCCGTCATCGTGCAGGCCGGCGCGCTGCAGGCGCAGGGCCAGGGCGATGCCGCCCGCACGGCCCTCGCGCCGCTGCGCGAGCGCATCGCCACGAACGCGCCGCCGCGCTACCTCTACCGCGCCGACAAGTCCGCCTGGGTGTCCGTGCACGAGTTGCCGGCCAGCGAGCGCCGCGTGATGGAGCTGTTGGTCAAGTGAGAGCGTTCTTCCAGCGGCTCGAAGCCGCGCATCTGAACGGCCTGGGCGTCGCGCTGGGCGTGGCGGCGGTGCACCTCGGTGTCGACGCCCTGTTCGGCGACACGGCCGGCCTGGCCGCCGTGGGCGGTGCCGTCTGCGCCAGCCTGACCGACGTGCCCAACCCGCCGCAGCGCGTGCTGCCGCGCGTGCTGCCGGCGGCGTTCGCCGCGGGCCTCGTCACGCTGCTGGTGGGGCTGGCGCATGGCTCGCTGCCGCTGACGCTGGCCGTCGTCGCGACGGTCAGCTTTCTGTCGCTGATGACGCTGGCCTGGGGGCTGCGCGCCGGGCCGCTGTCGTTCTCGCCGGTGCTGGCGCTGGTGTTCGCGATGGCCTGGGACCGCACGGCCGGTGCCGCGTCGCCGTGGGAGCACGCGCTGTGGGTGGCCGTGGGCGGCTTCCTGTACGCCGGCTGGGCGCGCGCGGCCGCCGTGGTGCTGCGCCACCGGCTGCGCGAGCTGGCGCTGGTGCAGGCGCTGCGCGCCACCGAGCGGCGCATGCGCTCGCGCGCGCAGCGCATCGTGCTGGCCGCGCATCCGCGCGTCCATCGCCGACGACGTCGCGCTGGCCGACGCGCTGCAGGCCGCGCGCGACCAGGTGTTCGCCGCGCGCCGATCCAGGCGCAGCCGCCAGCAGACCGACCTGCTGCTGGGCCTCATCGAGGTGCGCGACCTGCTGCTGGCCAGCCGGCTCGACACCGAGCTGCTGGGCCAGGACTTCCCGGGTCGCCAGTGGCGCGCCGCGCTGGCCGACACGCTGCGCCAGCTGGCCGACGCGCTCGCGGCGCTGGCCGGCACGCTGGCCTATGGCGCGCCGCTGCCCGAGGTGTCGGCCGACGCATGGCGTGCGCAGCTCGCGGAGCGTCTGGCCGAGGTCAGCGCGCCGGCCGGTGACTCGCGCGGCCACCTGGTGTCGGCGCTGCAGTCGCGGCTGGGGCACATGATCGACGACGTCTGCTCGATGGTCGCGCGGCAGCGCCGCACGGACGATGTCGACAGCCCCTGGACGCCCGAGCGGCTGGCGCCGTTCGTGTCGCCCGAGGGCTGGCCGCTGGCGGCGCTGCGGCCGCACCTGACGCTGCAGTCCAGCGTCATGCGGCATGCGCTGCGCTCGGCGCTGGCGCTGACACTGGCCTACGCGCTGGGCGCCGCGCTGCCGTGGGCGGCGCACCCGTTCTGGCTGGTCATCAGCGTGGCCGTGGTGCTGCGCGGCAACCTGGAGCAGACGCTGTCGCGCCGCAACGACCGCATCGCCGGCACGGTGCTGGGCTGCCTGCTGGTGATGGGCCTGGCGCATGTGCATTCGGTGGCGGCGCTGAGCCTGTGCTTCATCGCCGCCGTGGGCACCGCGCATGCGTACGTGAACCGGCGCTACCGCACGGCGGCCACGGCCGCCACGCTGATGGCGCTGCTGCAGCCGCTGATGCTGGACCCGACCAGCAACCCCGCCGTCGTCGAGCGCATCGCCGACACCTTCATCGGCGCCGGCCTGGCGTGGCTGTTCAGCTTCGTGCTGCCCAGTTGGGAGCGCGCCGCCGTGCCGCGGCTGGGCGCGCAGCTGCGCGGCGCGCTCGCGCGGCATGCCGGCAACATGCTGCAGTGGCGCCCCAGCGCGGAGGCGCAGCTGGCGCAGCGCGTGTCGCGCCAGCAGGCCTACACCGCGCTGGCCGCACTGGCCGCCGCGGCGCAGCGCACCCGCGTGGAGCCCGAGAGCGTGCGCCTGCCCGACGCCGAGATCGAGGCCGCGCTGAGCCACGGCTACCGGCTGATGGCGCTGCTGGGCGCCGTGCAGCAGCTGACGCAGCGCCGCACCGACCGGCTCGACGACGCCCGCGCGCAGACGGCGCTGCCGCTGGCCCGCGCCGCCTGCGTGGACGTGCTGAACGGCGCCCCCATGACCGGCACCGATCCCGCCGAGATCCCCGACGCCGACGCCGGCGCCTGGCCCGAGCATCTGGGCCAGCACGACCTGACACCGTGGCTGCTGCGACGATTGCGACTGTGCCGCCACGAGTCGCGCGAGTTCGTCAGCGCGCTCGACCAACTTCAACCCAAATGAAGCACCCCTCGCCCAGTCTCGCGTCGCTGAACGCGCGCAAGCCTGACCGGTCCCCCGAGGGGACGGCGATGCTCGCAGCATTGAGCTGCGAGCACATCGCCCGCGGTCCGGCTTGGGGCGGCCCGGCGCTCGGCTCGCGGTCTAATCCAATGGAGTCACCGCGCACAGCGCGAAGGAGTAATTGACATGAGCATCCAAACCCGAGCCGCCGTGGCCTGGAAGGCCGGCGCCCCGCTGACCATCGAGACGCTGGACCTGCAAGGCCCGCAGGACGGCGAGGTGCTGGTGGAAGTGAAAGCCACCGGCATCTGCCACACCGACGATTTCACGCTGTCCGGCGCCGACCCCGAGGGCCTGTTCCCGGCCGTGCTGGGCCACGAAGGCGCGGGCGTCGTGCTGGAGAGCAAGGTGCCGTGGCTCAAGCCCGGCGACCACGTGATCCCGCTCTACACGCCCGAGTGCCGCGAGTGCAAGTTCTGCCTGAGCCGCAAGACCAACCTGTGCCAGTCCATCCGGGCCACGCAGGGCAAGGGCCTGATGCCCAACGGCACGTCGCGCTTCAGCCTGAATGGCGAGCCCATCTTTCACTACATGGGCACCAGCACGTTCTCCAACCACATCGTCGTGCCCGGCATCGCGCTGGCCAAGATCCGCCCGGACGCGCCGTTCGACAAGGTCTGCTACATCGGCTGCGGCGTGACCACGGGCGTGGGTGCCGTGCTGTTCACGGCCAAGGTGGAGGCGGGCGCTAACGTCGTCGTGTTCGGCCTCGGCGGCATCGGCCTGAACGTGATCCAGGGCGCCAAGATGGTGGGCGCCAACAAGATCATCGGCGTGGACATCAACCCGGGCCGCGAGGCGATGGCGCGCCGCTTCGGCATGACGGACTTCGTGAATCCGAAGGAGGTGCCCAACCTCGTGGACCACCTCGTGCAGCTGACCGATGGCGGCGCGGACTACTCGTTCGAGTGCGTGGGCAACGTGCAGCTGATGCGCCAGGCGCTGGAGTGCACGCACAAGGGCTGGGGCCGCAGCATCATCATCGGCGTGGCGCCGGCCGGCGCGGAGATCTCCACGCGGCCGTTCCAGCTCGTCACCGGCCGCCACTGGGAAGGCTCGGCCTTCGGCGGCGCGCGCGGCCGCACCGACGTGCCCAAGATCGTCGACTGGTACATGGACGGCAAGCTCAACATCGATGAGCTGATCACGCACAAGCTGAAGCTGGAGCAGATCAACGAGGGCTTCGAGCTGATGCGACGCGGCGAGAGCATTCGCTCGGTCGTGGAGTTCTGATCGCGCGGCTGCGCGTCGGCGCTGGGCGGGGCGCCGACAGCCGCGCAGCTTTGCAATTCATGTGGGAACCCACAGCGCACGCCGAGGTCGCAAGTCCTAAGCTGACGCCGAAGCCAGTTCCATCCGCAGAACTGTTCGGAGACGCGCATGCAGACCATCCCCACCGCCGCCCGGCAGCCCCTCTACAAGTCGCTGTACGCCCAGGTCCTCACGGCCATCGTCATCGGCGTGCTGGTGGGCCACTTCTTCCCGCAGACGGGCGAGGCGCTCAAGCCGCTGGGTGACGGCTTCATCAAGCTGATCAAGATGATCATCGCGCCCATCATCTTCTGCACGGTGGTGGTGGGCATCGCGGGCATGGAGGACATGAAGCGCGTCGGCAAGACCGGCGGCTACGCGCTGCTGTACTTCGAGATCGTCTCCACCATCGCGCTCATCGTCGGCCTCGTCGTCGTCAACGTGCTGGAGCCCGGCGTCGGCATGCACGTGGACCCCAAGACGCTGGACACCAAGAGCATTGCCGCCTACACGGCGCCCGGCAAGATGCAGGGCACGGTGGACTTCCTGCTGGCCATCATCCCGACCACCGTCGTGGACGCCTTCGCCAAGGGCGAGATGCTGCAGGTGCTGCTGTTCTCGCTGCTGTTCGGCTTTGCGCTGCACCGCTTCGGCGGCCGCGGCACGCTGGTGTTCGACGGCATCGAGAAGACCTCGCACGTGCTGTTCGCCATCGTCGGCATGATCATGAAGGTGGCCCCCATCGGCGCGTTCGGCGCGATGGCCTTCACCATCGGCAAGTACGGCGTCGGCTCGCTGCTGCAGCTCGCCAAGCTGATGGGCTCGTTCTATGCGACCTGCCTGATCTTCATCTTCGTCGTGCTGGGCACCATCGCGCGGCTGCATGGCTTCTCGGTCTGGAAGTTCATCAAGTACATCAAGGAAGAGCTGTTCATCGTGCTGGGCACGTCGTCCAGCGAGTCGGTGCTGCCGCGCATGATGGCCAAGCTGGAGAACCTGGGCGTGCGCAAGTCCACCGTGGGCCTGGTCATCCCGACCGGCTACTCGTTCAACCTCGACGGTACGTCCATCTACCTCACCATGGCCGCCGTGTTCATCGCGCAGGCCACCGACACGCCGATGACGCTGATGCAGCAGCTCACGCTGCTGGCCGTGCTGCTGCTGACGAGCAAGGGCGCCGCCGGCGTGACGGGCAGCGGCTTCATCGTGCTGGCGGCCACGCTGTCGGCCGTGGGCGGCGTGCCGGTCGCAGGGCTGGCGCTGATCCTGGGCATCGACCGCTTCATGTCCGAGGCGCGCGCGCTGACCAACCTCGTCGGCAACGGCGTGGCCACGGTCGTCGTCGGCAAGTGGACGGGCGACCTGGACGTGGACCGCATGCAGGCCGTGCTGAACAACGAGACCGAGGCGCAGGCCGAGGAGCCCGAGGCCGTGCTCGACGTCGTGAACCAGCGCATGGCAAGGTAAGGTAGCGGGCATGGAACTCATGTCCGAACACGGCTGCTTCGGCGGCACCCAGCGCTTCTTCCGCCACGACTCGGCCGTCATCGGGCTGCCGATGCGCTTTGCGCTCTACGTGCCGCCGGCACCGAAGGCGCTGCTGGTCTTCCTCGCCGGCCTGACCTGCACCGAGGAGACCTTCACGATGAAGGCCGGCGCCCAGCGCCTGGCCGCCGGGCTGGGCCTGGCGCTGCTGATGCCCGACACCAGCCCGCGTGGCGCCAACGTGCCCGGGGAGGCGGACAGCTGGGACTTCGGCGTCGGCGCCGGCTTCTACGTCGACGCGACGCGCGAGCCGTGGGCGAAACACTGGCGCATGCAGAGCTACCTGCTGAATGAGCTGATCCCGCTCGTGCAGCGCGAGACCGGCCTTGCGAAGACCGGCCTCTTTGGCCACTCCATGGGCGGCCACGGCGCGTTGACGCTGGCGCTGCGGCACCCGGGGCGGTTCCAGTCGCTGTCGGCCTTCGCGCCCATCGCGTCGCCCATGCACTGCCCCTGGGGCCGCAAGGCCTTCTCCGGCTACCTGGGCGAAGACCGCGCCGCCTGGGCCGCGCACGACGCCAGCGAGCTGATGCGGCTGCAGCGCAGCGCGCCGTATCCCGGCGGCATCCTCATCGACCAGGGCCTGGCCGACAAGTTTCTGGCCGAGCAGCTGCACCCCGAGGCCTTCGAGGCCGCCTGTGCCGCTGTCGGCCAGCCGCTGAACATCCGCCGCCACGCCGGCTACGACCACGGCTACTACTTCATCGCCAGCTTCATCGACGATCACCTGCGCCACCACGCCGAACGGCTGATCTGACCTGATCACACCGCTGGCCGGCGCCGGGCCGCCCCCAGCCGGCCTGCGGGCGATGTGCTTGGGGCTCAACGCCACAAGCATCGCCGTCCCCTCGGGGGACCGGCTGGGCGGGCCCGCGGCCCGCGGGGCTCGACCGGACGAGGGACCGACAATACGCGCATGGCTGTTCTCTCCCTCACCAATGCTCATCTCGCCTTCGGGCATGTCGCGCTCCTTGACGGCGCCGGCTTTTCCCTCGAAGTCGGCGAGCGCGTCGGCCTCATCGGCCGCAACGGCACCGGCAAGTCCTCGCTGCTGAAGATCCTCGCCGGCATCGAGAAGCTGGACGACGGCCTGCTGCAGCAACAGCAGGGCCTGACCAACGTCTACGTGCCGCAGGAGCCCGAGCTGCGCGGCGACGCGACCATCTTCGACGTCGTCAGCGAGGGCGTGGCCGAGGCCAAGGCGCTGCGCGAGCGCTACGAGCGCCATGACGAGAACGACGACCTGGCCTGGGTGCAGGAACGCATCGAGCACATCGGCGCGTGGAACTGGGAGCAGCGCGTCGACGAGACGCTGCACCGGCTGGGCCTGGACGGCTCGCGGCTGGTGGGCAGCCTGTCCGGCGGCCTGAAGAAGCGCGTGGCGCTGGGCCGCGCGCTCGTCGCCCAGCCCGACGTGCTGCTGCTGGACGAACCTACCAACCACCTGGACCTGGACGCCATCGCCTGGCTGGAAGGCCTGCTGAACGACTTCAAGGGCTCGCTGCTGCTGATCACCCACGACCGCGCGTTCCTGGACAACGTGGCCAACCGCATCGTCGAGCTGGACCGCGGCCAGCTGCGTGGCTACCCCGGCAACTACGCCGCCTTCCAGGCCGCCAAGGCCTACGAGCTGGAGAACGAGGCGCTGTTCAACGCGCGCTTCGACAAGCTGCTGGCGCAGGAGGAAATCTGGATCCGCAAGGGCGTGGAGGCGCGCCGCACGCGGTCGGTCGCGCGCATCCAGCGCCTGGAGGCCATGCGCCTGGAACACGCCGCGCGGCGTGACGTGCAGGGCAAGGTCAAGCTGGACATCGACACCGGCGGTGCCAGCGGCAAGATCGTCGCGGAGCTGGAGGACGTGTCCAAGAGCTACGGCGACCGCCCGATCGTGCGCGGTTTCACCAGCACCATCCTGCGCGGCGACAAGGTGGGCCTCATCGGCCCCAACGGCGCTGGCAAGACGACGCTGCTGAAGATGATCCTCGGCGAACTGCCGCCCGACAGCGGCACGGTGCGCCTGGGCTCGCGGCTGACGGTGGCCTACTTCGACCAGATGCGCGACACGCTGAACCTCGACGCGACGCTGGCTGACACCATCAGCCCCGGCTCGGAGTGGATCGAGATCGGCACGCAGAAGAAGCACGTCAAGAGCTACCTGGGCGACTTCCTGTTCTCGCCGGCGCGCGCCAACTCGCCGGTGCGCACGCTGTCGGGCGGCGAGCGCAACCGCCTGCTGCTGGCGCGCCTGTTCGCTCGGCCGGCCAACGTGCTGGTGCTGGACGAACCCACCAACGACCTCGACATCGAGACGCTGGAGCTGCTGGAAGAGCTGCTGGCCGAGTACGACGGCACGGTCTTCCTCGTCAGCCACGACCGGCGCTTCCTGGACAACGTCGTCACGTCGACGCTGGTCTACGAGGGCGACGCACGCTGGCGTGAGTACGAGGGCAGCGTGCAGGACTGGCTGACGCAGTCCAAGCGCGCCGCGGCGCTGCAGGCCAAGGCCGCGGCCGTCGCACCGCCGCCGCCTGCGCCGGAGGCGGCCCCGGTCGTCGCGACGAAGCGCAAGCTCAGCTACAAGGAGCAGCGCGAGCTGGACGACATCCCCAAGCAGATCGCCGCGCTGGAGGCCGAGCAGACGCAGCTGAATGCGCTGCTGGCCGGCACCGAGCTGTACACGCAGGGCGCCAAGCGAATCGCCGAGGTGACCGAGCGCGCCGCCGAGATCGACGGCGAGCTGCTGGCGCTGATGGAGCGCTGGGAAGTGCTGGAAAGCAAATGAACGCGCTGCACCACGAATGGCTGGCGTTGCAGGCCCAGCATGAACGCCACGAGGCGCTGGCGCTCGGCGTGAAGCTGACGGCGTTTGCCGCCACCGTCGTGGTGGCCGACAACACGCTGGCCCTCGTGTTGCTGGCGCTGCTGTGGCTGCAGGAGGCCGTGCTCAAGACCTTCCAGGCCCGGCTGGGCGAGCGCCTGCTGGTGGTGGAGCAGGGGTTGAAGTCCGGCGCCGACGTGGCCGCCATGCAGCTGCACAGCGACTGGCTGGCCATACGCCCGCGCGGCGCCGGCCTGGCCGCCGAATACCTGAAGAGCGCACTGCGCCCGACGGTGGCGCTGCCCTACCCGCTGTTGATGGCGCTGGTCGTCGGGCTCTGACCGCAGAACCGGCGGTGGCCGTCGTGCCTTTATCGGGCCGAGCGCCGCGCCGCCCCAAGCCGGCCCGTCTGGCGATGTTGAGCGGGCTCGATGCCCGGTCCATCGCCGTCCCCTCGGGGGGCTCAGCACTACACCGGCTGCAGCTTGTCCACCGGCACGAACCCCGTCTGACCCTTGAGCTGCACCACCGTCTCGCTGTGGCGGTGCACGACATGCTGCGCCACATGCACGGCGCCCTGGTAGCGCACCCGGTCGCCCGGCTTGATGACGGGTTGCGGCGGCATCACCGGCAGCGGCGGGCGCGGGGCGGGGCGGGCCGTGCGCATCGTGTCGCGCAACTGGCCGTGCAGGCCCGGCGAGGTCTTGGCCAGCGCCTCCAGCGAGCGCGTCACCTCGGCCTTCAGCTGTTCGGCCGTGAACGGCTTCTTCAGCAGGAAATAGGCGCCATGCGCCTCGGCCTCGGCCTGGTGTTCGGGCGTCACGTCGAAGCTCATCAGCGACAGGTGCAACCCCGGCCGCGCATCGCGCAGACGCTGGAACAGCTGGATGCCCGTCAGCGGCGACTTGGCAAACCAGTCGGTGATGAGGAAATGGGGCTTGAACACCAGCCCCTGCGCCAGCGCCGTGTCGGTGTCGGCGCAGCAGAGGATCTGGTCGGCCGTGAAGCCACGGCTCTGCAGCAGCTGGCGGGCGAAGGTCTGGACGCCGGCCAACGGATCAACAACGAGGAATTTCAAGGGGTCGCTCATGTCACTTCGTGCACCGCGGCCGACGGCGGCGCAGGATGTGACGAATTGTGCCGGCCGGTGCGAGCCGGCCCGGTGACAAACCCCTTGAAGGGCGAGAACTTTTTGTCAGCCCTGCAGGTGGCAGAAGTCGGCGCGCAGGCCGCCCGGCGTGCGGGCGAGGTACAGCAGTACGGGTTCTCCCGAGGGGGCGGTCATCATGCGCAGGCCATCGCCCAGGCCGGCGGGCAGCGGGCCGAGGAAGCCCACGCTGAACTGCTCGCCCGGCTGGCTGCCGCGCCGGGCATCGACCGAGGCCAACGTGAGCGCGTGGCCGTCTACCTGGAAGACCGCGCCCAGGTGCGCCTGCCAGCTGGCCTGGCCCGCCAGGCCGCCGAGGCCCGGGCGCGTGGCGGCCAGCGCCGCGGGGGCGGCTGCGGCGGCGGCCAGGGCGCTCGCGCCGCCCTTCAGGAATTGGCGTTTGTTCATCATGGCAGGCACTCCTCGGGCTGCGGCGTCGGGGCCGGTCTGAGCATGGGCTGGTACAGGCCCTGCGGCTCGCCTTCAGGGCGGAAGCCAAGGCGCTCGTAGAGCCGCCGGGCGGGGTTGTGGATCTCGACCTGGATGCCCAGGTGCCGGCCGGTGGCCGCCGCGGCATCCATCAGCGCGCGCAGGCAGCGGGTGCCCAGCCCCTGGCCGCGCCAGGCGGGCAGCAGCGAGATGTCCAGCACGTGCAGCCGGTCGGGGCGGGTGTCCACCCAGAGCCGACCGGCCACCGCGTCGCCCATGAGGATGAGCTGGCAGACCGAGTCCGGGAAATGCTGCCGGTAGTGGCGCTGCTGTGCCTGGTGCTGCTGGGCGACGAAGGCCTCGCACTGCGCGCGGTTCCAGCCGGTCAGCGCCAGCTCATCGGCGCGTGTGCTGGCATAGATGGCGAGTTGCCAGGCGTCGTCGGCCGGCGTGGCGGGGCGCAGTCGGTAGTCCATGGCGGCGCGCCCGCGGCTCAGCCGCGTGACGGAAACACGCCCTGCAGCGCGATGCAGAAGCTCAGCGCCTGGTAGGGCTGCCGGTTCTCGTGCGGCTGGCCGTTGCCGGACGCGCCGATGGCCGAAGCTGCCAGCGGCGCGGCGGCGCCGGGGGCGTGGTAGGCATTGCCGCTGGCGGTGGGGGTCATCAGCGCGCCGGCGGGGCTGGTGGACGACCCCGTGAGGCCCGCCATCAACGCATGGTCGTGGCTCGGCATGTTCTGGGCCTGCAAGGTCACCGAGGGTGCGCCGGCCGTCTCGCCGAGCACGCGGTCGGCAAGGCCCGGCCCCTGGCCCTGGCCCATCGCGAAGCTGCCGCCCAGGTTGGGCAACGCGAAGTTGGACTGGCCGTTGCCGCCGTAGTAGGTGCCGATCAGCGCGAAGAGGGCCGTGTTCTGGCTGATGGGCAGCAACTGGCCATCGCAGCGCGCCCAGCCCCTGGGCGCGAAGTTGTAGGGCATGACGCGAATCTCGGCGACGAAGGGGTTGGACATGCCACGCTCCTCAGGTGGGTGACGGGAAGATGCCGGACAGCGAGATGATGTAG
The DNA here is from genome assembly GCA_041914785.1 of Roseateles sp. GTDB lineage: Bacteria > Pseudomonadota > Gammaproteobacteria > Burkholderiales > Burkholderiaceae_C > Pelomonas. The sequence goes on along the minus strand of JAYSCT010000019.1, from coordinate 13,654 downwards.
TTGACGGTCAGCGTCGGCGCCATGTTCTCGTGCGGCTGCGGGTTGCCCCAGGCGCTGGTGATGGCGCCGCTGGCCATCGCCGTCGAGGCCGGTGCGGCGCCATAGGTGGCGACGGCCGTGGTGGCGAGCAGGTTGCCGGCGGGCGTCCCGAGGCTGGCTGCCGCGGCGCTGGCCAGCGCCGGATGGCTGTGCTGGGCGGTCTGGCTGGATTGCAGCGTCACGGTCTCGGTGCCGCCGGTCTGGCCCATTGCGCGGGGTGACAGGCCGGGGCCCTGGCCTTGGTGCACAGGCACGCGGCCGCGCAGGTCCGGCAACGCGAACGTGCTCTGGCCGTCGCCGCCGTAGGTGGTGCCGATCAGGCTGTACAGCGTGTCGTTCTCGGCGATCGCAACCAGCTGCCCCTGGCACAGGGCCCAGCCGACGGGTGCGAAGTTGCCGGCAAAGAGGCGGATCTCGCCGACGTAAGGGTTCGACATGTCGGTCTCCTGAAATCAGTCGCGGCTGGGAAAGATGCCCACCAGCGCGATGGCCCAGCTGAGCACCTGAAAGGGCTGCATGTTGGGATGCGGCTGGCCGCCCGCGTTGTTGGCGATGGTGCCTGGGTCCATCGGGGCGGCGCTGCCGGCTGGCGCATAAAGGCTGATGCCGCCACGCCCCTTGGCTGCCGGTACGGCGCTGCCCGGGACGCTGGCATTGGCCAGGTCGCCGCTGGCGACCAGCGTGTGGGTGTGGGGCGGGATCTGGCTGGTGCTCAGCGTGACGGCCTCCTGTCCGCCTGACGCGCCGAGCGGCAGTTCTGCGCTGCTGTGTAGAGGCGAACGGCCGCGCAGGTCGGGCAACTGGAACGTGGTCACGCCATTGCCGCCGTAGGTGGTGCCTAGCAGCGCGAAGAGCGCCTGGTTCTGCTGGATGCTCAACAATTGCCCGTTGCACAGCGCCCAGCCCTTGGGGGGGAAGTTGAAGCTCATCAGACGGAGCTCGCCGAGGAATTGGTCGGACATGAGGGTCTCCTAGCCGAACACGGCTTCGTATTGCAGGCCCGCCGCGGTGCGGGCGACGGGCACCAGGAAGATGTCCATGCCGCCCATCTGCGCGTGCTCAAGCCGGTAGATGCGCTGCGGCAGTGCCGGCTCGGGGGCTTCAAACATGAGGCAGAAAGGCGCGCGCCCTTGGGGCGGCGCCCATGGCCCGGGGCAGGCTTCGATGAGCCGGGCGGTCAGGCTGCCCGCCTCGCCGAGTTGCAGCGTGAAGTCGCTGCCCACGAGGGGTTCGAACTGCGCCAGCGTGACCGCGCCGTCAGGCACGGCGGCGCACCGCAGCCGCGCCCAGCGCCGCCACCATGAACAACGCCAGCGAAGCGGGTTCGGGCAACGGGTTGCCGGGGTCGGTGGGGCCGGGGCCCGTGCCGTTGTCCTGCGTGAGGAGCTGGATGCGGAAGTCCGCGTAGTTGTTGCTGCTACCGGCGATCCGCTTCGCGATCGCCAGCGTGTCGAGGTCAAAGGTGACCGTGTCGGCGTCGATGAAATGGGCCAGGCTGCTCAGCACTGCCGGGTTGGCCAGACCGCTGCCCGTGCCGCCGTCCGTGGTGCCGAAGCCGTCCCAGGCGTACAGGGCCACGCCGATGATGGTCTTGCCGGTGATGCCCAGGCCATCGAACTGGTAGCGGGCGCGGTTGCCGCCGGAGCCCAGGTAACCGGTGGTGTAGAGGCCGCCCGTGGTGTCGTTGCCGACGCCGATGCGCAGCTTGATGCTGTCGTCGTCGAAGAAGATCTTTTCGTGGGTCACCATCCAGAACCCGCTGATGGCGCCGGGGTCACCGACCTGGATGCCGTTGACGAGACCAGCCAGCGGGACGGTCTGCTGCGCGGTGATTGGTGTCGTGTCGACGATGGTGCCGTCGGTGAAGCCGCCAGGGGCGATCAGCGTGATGCTGACGTCGCTGACGAAACCGGCCTGGGCCGACAGCGAGCACAGCGTCAGCGCGGCGGCGCCAAGCAGGCTGCGGATGGGGGACGAAACGAGTCGCATGGAGCCTCCCTGTGAATGGGCCGCCAGGAAGTTGACTCGCCTTACAAGGCCTTCGCCAGTGGCTTTCCCCTCGATTGAGGGGGCTTCCGATGCGCAGAAACTAGGGAGTCGCCGGGCGCCCCCGGATGTCGTCCACGCAGGCGCGCAGCTGACGCCAGAACGCCGGGTCCTGCGACGTGGCCATGTTCACGCGCATCAGCGGGCCGGGGCAGCGCGTGGCGCTGAACAGGGAGCCCGGCGCGGTGAGCCAGCCGGCGTCCAGCAGCGGCTGTGCCAGGCGCTCCGTGTCCACGCCGACGTCCAGCCAGCCGAACAGGCCGTCGGGCGGCGCCGCCCACTGGAAGCCCTGCCGGGCCGCCAGCGCCGCCACGCGCTGGCGGGCGTCGGTCAGCCGTTCGCGCAGCCGCTGGGCGTGGCGGCGCAGCCGGCCCTGCTCCAGGCACAGCGCGACGGCACGCTCCAGCACCGGCGAGCTGGTCAGGCCGTCCAGCAGCTTGGTGTCGGTCAGCGCGGCCAGCTTCTCCGGGGCGGCGGCGAGGTAGCCCACGCGCCAGGCCGGCGTCAGCACCTTGGAGAAGCCGCCCACGTAGACGACGCGGCGCAGCCCGTCCAGCGCGGCCAGCCGCGGCAGGTGCTCGGGCGCGAGGAAGCCGTAGCTGTCGTCCTCGACGATGAGGAAGTCGTGCTCGTCCGCGAGCCGCAGCAGCCGGTGCGCGGTGGCCAGGTCCAGGCTGTGGCCGGTGGGGTTGTGCAGCACCGACACGGTCAGGTAGGCGCGCGGCGCGTGCTGCGCGGCCAGCGCGGCCAGCACGGCGACGTCGGGCCCCTGCGCGCCGCGCGGCACGGGCAGCAGCCGGATGCCCGCCTGCGTCAGCCGCGCGAACAGCACGGACCAGCCGGGGTCGTCCACCAGCACGGCGTCGCCGGGCTGCAAGTGGGTGCGGATCAGCAGGTCCAGCGCATGCGTGGCGCCGTTCGTCGCCAGGATCTGCGCGGGGCCGGCGTGGATGCCCAGATCGGCCAGCCGCTGCGCCAGCGCGACGCGCAGCCGCTCGTCGCCGCTGGGGTCGCCGTAGCTGACCTGCACCGTCTCGTCGCTGCCGAGCCGGCGCAGCGCCGACTGCAGCAGCGCCGCGTCCAGCCAGTCCGCCGGCAGCGTGCCCAGCCCCGGCGCGCGTGCGGCATCGGCCTCGAACATGCCGCGGATCAGCGCCGTCGCGTCCACCGGCGCCTGGCGAGGGGCGGCAGCCGCCTTGGCGTGGCGGGCGGTGGCGGGCGCGGGGCGGGTCTCGCGCACAAAGAAGCCGCGCTGGCGGCGCGCCTCCAGCAGGCCGGCGGCCTGCAGCTGGTCGTAGGCGGCCACGACGGTGTGCGGGCTCACGCCGTGCTGGCGCGCACAGTCGCGCACCGAGGGCAGGCGGGCGCCCGGCAGCAGCAGCCGTTCGCGGATGCGCTGGGCGTAGCGCTCGGCCAGCTGGCCGGCCAGCGGCTGGCTGGCGTCGCGCTGCAGGGGCGGGTGTGTACCGGTGGGCATGGCAGTACAGATTCAGTGTGTGGCTGGTTGACTGTACTGGTTCTGTATCGGTTGCTGTGCCTAGACTGATCACATGACCAAAAGCGTATTCCGGGCCGAGCGCCGGGCCGCTCCCAAGCCGGCCCGCCAGGACGGCAGAGGCGGCTTGACGGCGCTTCTGCCGTCGTCCCCTCGGGGGACCGACCAGGCGCGCCCGCGTCCGGCGGGGCGGGGCTGGGCGAGGGGCTTGAGTGACCCGACGCGCGGCCTGCTGCTGGGGTTGGCGGGTGTCGTCATGTTCGCGCTGAGCCTGCCGATGACGCGGCTGGCCGGCGGCAGCGTTGCCGCGCCGCAGTTGGACCCGGCCTTCGTCGCCTTCGGCCGCGCCGCGGTGGCCGGCGTGCTGTCGCTGGCCTACCTCGCGCTCACCGGTGCGCGCCGGCCGCGCCGCGACGAGTGGCGGCTGCTGGCGTTCACGGCGGGCGGCGTGGTGTTCGGCTGGCCGCTGCTGTCCGGCCTGGCCGTGCGGTACGTGGACGCCGTGCATGCGGCGGTCATCTCCGGCGTGCTGCCGCTGGCCACGGCGGTCATCGCGGCGCTGGTGCTGCGCCAGCGGCCCAGCCCGGCTTTCTGGTGCTGCGCGCTGGCGGGCCTGGCGCTGGTCGTCGGCTTCGCGGCCTGGCGCGGCGCGGGCGGGCTGGAGATGGCCGACGGGCTGCTGCTGGGCGCGGTGGTCTGCGCGTCGGCGGGTTATGTCAGCGGCGCCCGGCTGTCCTCGGTCATGACGGCCGAGCAGGTGATCTGCTGGGTGCTGGTGCTCAGCCTGCCCGTCACGGTGCCGCTGGCGGTCATGACGCGGCCGACCGCGCCGGTAGCGCCGTCGGCCTGGGTGGGCTTTGCCTATGTGTCGCTGTTCTCGATGTGGATCGGCTTCTTTGCCTGGTACCGCGGCCTGGCGCTGGGCGGCACGCTGCGCGTGAGCCAGGTGCAGGTGCTGCAACCTTTTCTGTCCATGCTGCTCGCGGTGCCCTTGCTGGGCGAGCGGCTGGACGCGATGACGCTGGTCTTCGCCGCGGCCGTGCTGGCCGTGGTGTGGGTGGGCAAGCGCCAGCCGGTTCACTGAAGGAGATGCCGATGAACGACCGATTCACGACCCGACTCGCCCCCGGCCAGGCGTTGACGCTGGCCGCCGCGCGCGCGCCGCGCCGCCTCGTCGTCACGGCCGGCCGGCTGTGGCTGACGGTCTCCGGCGACAGTGACGACCACTGGCTGCGCGCCGGCGACGGCATCACGCTGGCGGCCGGGCAGGAGGTCGTCGTCGAGGCCTGGCCCGAGGCGAGCTTCCAGCTGCTGCAGCCCGAGGCGAGCTTCCAGCTGCTGCAGCCCGCGGCGCAGCGGCACGCCGTGGCGAAGCCGGCGCGAGGCTGGCGCATGAACCTGCTGGCCCCGGCATGAAGACGCTGGGCATCCTCGGGGGCATGAGCTGGGAGTCCACCCAGCACCTGTACGCCCTCATCAACCGCAGCGTGGCCGCGCGGCTGGGCGGGCTGCACAGCGCCGACCTGCTGCTGCGCAGCGTCGACTTCGCGCCCATCGCCGCGCTGCAGACGGCTGGCGACTGGGCCGGGGCGGCGGCCGTGCTGAGCGCCGCCGGCACGGGCCTGCGCCTTGCAGGTGCCGAGGCGCTGCTGATCGCCAGCAACACGATGCACCTCGTCGCCAACGACGTCGAGCGCGCGGCTGGCCTGCCGGTGCTGCACATCGTCGATGCGACGGCCGAGGCCTTGCGCGCCGCCGGCGTGCGCCGCGCCGGCCTGCTGGCCACGCGCTTCACGATGGAGCAGGGCTTCTACCGCGAGCGCATGTGGCAGCGCTTCGGCATCGAGGTCGTCACGCCCGACGAGTCCGGCCGCGCCGAGGTGCACCGCATCATCTACGAGGAGCTGTGCCGCGGCCGCTTCGAGCCCGACTCGCGCGAGGCCTTGCGCGGCCAGGTCGCGGCGCTGGCCGACCGCGGCGCGCAGGCCGCCATCCTGGGCTGCACGGAGCTGGGCCTGTTGCTGCCGGCCGGTGCACCCGCCGCGTTGCCGCTGTTCGACTCCACCGACCTGCAGGCCCGCGCCGCGGTCGACTGGATGCTAGGCTGATCGTCTTGAAATTCAACGTAACTCCATCATGAGCCACGTCTGGACCCAGGCGCGCCGCGCAGCGCGCATGAACCCGTCCATCATTCGCGAGATCCTCAAGGTCACCGAGAAGCCGGGCATCCTGTCCATGGCCGGCGGCCTGCCGAGCGCGGACACCTTCCCCGTCGACGCGTTGAAGGCCGCCTGCGACCGTGTGCTGACGCAGGCGCCCCGCGAGGCGCTGCAGTACGCCGCCAGCGAGGGCTTCGCGCCGCTGCGCGAGTGGGTGGCGGCGCGTGTCGCTGCGCTCGGCATGAACGTCAAGCCCGATCAGGTGCTGATCACCAGCGGCTCCCAGCAGGGGCTGGACCTGGTTGGCAAGATCCTCTGCGACGCCGGCGCGCCGGTGGCCGTGGAAACGCCCACCTACCTCGGCGCGCTGCAGGCCTTCACGCCGTTCGAGCCGCTGTTCGCCAGCCTCGCCAGCGACGAGGAAGGCCCGCGCCCGGAGGCCATTGCCGCCTTGCCGCACGACGCCCCGGGCACGCGCTTCAGCTACCTGCTGCCCAACTACCAGAACCCGACCGGCCGCGTCATGGGCGCCCAGCGCCGCCAGGATGTCGTCGAGGCGTCGCGGCGCGCCGGCGTGCCCATCGTCGAGGACAACCCCTACGGCGACCTGTGGTTCGACGCGCCGCCGCCGGCCGCGCTGTCCAGCCTGTGGCCCGAGGGCTCGCTGTACATGGGCTCGTTCTCCAAGGTGCTGACGCCGGGCTTCCGCCTCGGCTACGTCATCGCACCGTCCGAGCTGTACCCCAAGCTGCTGCAGGCCAAGCAGGCCGCCGACCTGCACACGCCGGGCTTCAACCAGCGCGTCGTCTACGAGGTCGTCAAGGACGGCTTCCTGGACCAGCACATCCCGGTGATCCGCGCCCGCTACAAGGCCAACCGCGACGCGATGGCCGCCGCGCTGCGCGCGCACCTGCCGGCCGGCTGCGAGTGGCAGAGCCCGCAGGGCGGCATGTTCTTCTGGATCCGCCTGCCCGCGGGGCTGGACGCGATGGCACTGCTGCCGCAGGCGGTGGACGCGGGCGTCGCCTTCGTGCCCGGCGCGGCGTTCTACGCCCATCAGCCCGACCCGCGCACGCTGCGGCTGTCCTTCGTCACGCTGACGCCCGAGCTCATCCACGAGGGCGTGGAAAAGCTGGGCCGCGTGCTGCACGAGGCGCTGGAGCCTGTGGCGGAGCACGCGCCCTGATGAGCGCCCGCGACGGCTACCGTCTCGGCTTTGCGCCGCAGGACATCGACGCGCGCGCGGCCCACGCCTTCCTGCGCGGCGCCTACTGGTGCGAGGGCATTCCGCTGGCCGTCGTCGAGCGTGCCATTGCGAACTCGCTGTGCATCGCGCTGCACGCCGACGGCGAGGGGCAGGTGGGCTTCGCGCGCGTCGTGACCGACCGAGCGACCTTCGCCTACCTGTGCGACGTCTACGTGCTGGACGCCCACCGTGGCCGCGGCCTCGCCACGTGGATGCTGGAGGCGCTGTTCGCGCACGCCGACCTGCAGGGCCTGCGCCGTTTCCTGCTGTTCACCCGCGACGCCCACGCGCTCTACACCGGCCACGGCTTCGCGCCGCTGGCCACGCCGCAGCGCGGCATGGAGATCGTGCGGCCCGGCCTCTACCTTCAACCCACGCCATCGCCATGACTGAATTGCGCCGCTTTGCCCAGGTCGACGTCTTCACCGCCACGCCGCTGAAGGGCAATGCGCTGGCCGTCGTCATCGACGGCGCCGGCCTGTCCGACGACGAGATGGCCGCATTCGCGCGCTGGACCAACTTGTCCGAGACCACCTTCCTGCTGCCGCCCACCGTGCCCGAAGCCGACTACCGCGTGCGCATCTTCACGCCCGGTGGCGAGCTGCCGTTCGCCGGCCACCCGACGCTGGGCAGCGCGCATGCGTTCCTGGCCAGCGGCGGCGACGCGAAGAAGCCCGGCGAGGTGGTGCAGCAATGCGCCATCGGCCTGGTGCGCGTGAAGCGCGACGGCGCGCGGCTGGCCTTCGCCGCGCCGCCACTGAAGCGCAGCGGCCCGGTGGACGACGCGACGCGCGCGCAGGTGCTGGCATCGCTGCGCATCGCGCCCGAGGCGCTGCTGGATCTCGTCTGGTGCGACAACGGCCCCGGCTGGCTGGCCGCCCGCCTGCCCGACGCCGCCAGCGTGCTCGCGCTGCAGCCCGACTTCACGGCAATGCTGCCGCTGAAGGTGGGCGTCGTCGGTGCCTACCCCGAAGGCAGCGAGTGTCAGTTCGAAGTGCGCGCCTTCGTGCCCGACCTCGGCATCCCGGAAGACCCCGTCACCGGCAGCCTCAATGCCGGCCTCGCGCTGTGGCTGCAGCAGGCCGGCCTGGCCGGCGACCGCTACGTCGCCGCGCAGGGCGCCGCGCTGGGCCGCGCCGGCCGCGTGCATGTGACGCGCGACGCCGAAGCGACCTGGATCGGCGGCGACGTGACTCCGCTGATCCACGGGCAGGTGCGGCTGTGAGGAGGGCGCGATGAGGACCGACGACCTGTTCCGCGAGGACGCGACGCTGCTGGCCTGCGAGGCCGCGGTCATCGCGCACGGCGAGGGCGGTGTGTTGCTGGACCGCACCGTCTGCTACCCGCTGGGCGGCGGCCAGGCAGGCGACACCGGCTGGCTGGTCGCCGGCGAGCAGCGCTGGCGCATCACCGACACGCGCAAGAGCAAGCAGCATCCCGAGGCCATCGTGCACCTGATCGACGGCGACGCGCTGCCGCCGGTTGGCGCGGCCGTGCGTGTGGCGGTGGATGCCGCGCGCCGCCAGGCGCATCGGCGCTTCCACACGGCCACGCACCTGCTGTGCGCGCTGTTGCCGTACCCGGTCGACGGCTGTTCCATCACCGAGACCTCTGCGCGGCTGGACTTCCATACCGACGAGCCCTTCGACAAGGATGCCATCCAGGCCGGCCTGATGCGGCTGGTCGGCGAGGCGCACCCGGTGCGCCACCGCTGGATCAGCGAGGCGGAGCTGGATGCCAATCCGGGCCTGGTCCGCTCCATGAGCGTGCAGCCGCCGCGCGGGCTGGGGCGGGTGCGGGTGCTGGAAGTGGAGGGCGTCGACCTGCAGCCCTGTGGCGGCACGCACGTCGGCAACACGTCGGAGATCGGCGCGGTGGTGGTCACCAAGATTGAAAAGAAATCCGCCAAGACCCGGCGCGTGGTCTTGGGATTTGCCGACTGAAGCCGCTGGCTAAACTCCGCGGCCTATGTCCGGCCCCGAGATACAGCTCATCACGCCCGCGTCGCCAGCAGACTGGCAGGAGACCCGCCTCATCCTGCGCGACTACGCCGCCAGCCTGGCCGTGGACCTGGACTTTCAGGGTTTCGACGAGGAACTGGCCGGCCTGCCCAGCGCCTACGCGCCGCCCGGCGGGCTGATGCTGCTGGCGCTGGTGGACGGCGCCGTCGCCGGCAGCGGCGCCTTCCGCCCGCTGCCCGACGCCGACTACCCCAATGCCTGCGAGATGAAGCGGCTGTTCGTGCGCCCCGCTTTTCGCCGCTTCGGCCTGGGACGGCTGCTGGCTCAAGCCCTGATGGACCGCGCCACCGAGGCCGGCTATTCGTCCATGCTGCTGGACACGCTGGACGACATGGAGGCCGCGCGCGGCCTGTACGAGAGCCTGGGCTTCGTCGAGGTGCCGCCGTTCTACTTCAACCCCATCCCCGGCGCGCACTACCTGAAGGCCGAGTTGGGCGCCTTCCGGCCGAGTTACTTCGGATAACGGCCTAGAGTGCCGTCATGGCACTGACTCACGACATCCGGCCCCTGGGCGCCCACCGCTGCTTGCTCGGCGAATCGCCGCTGTGGCATCCCGACGAAGCGCAGCTCTACTGCGTCGACATTCCCGGCCGGCAGGTGCTGCGCTGGCGCGAGGGGGCGCAGGTGCCGGACATCTTTCCGCAGGATGCCGAGCCCGGCTGTATCGCTGCGCGCGTCGGCGGCGGCCTAGTCGTCGCCCGTCGCGACGGCCTGTGGGCGCTAGACACGCGCAGCGGCGCGATGACGCTGCTGGCCGAGCCCCCTTACGACCCGCAGCGCCAGCGCTACAACGATGGCAAGCCAGACGCCGCCGGCCGCTTCTGGATTGGCACGCTCAGCGACGCCCGGGAGCCCGAGGCATCGCTGTATTGCATCAGTGCTCAGCAGGGGGCACAGCCGCAATTGCGTGGCATCGTGACCTCCAACGGCCTGGCCTGGAGCCCGGATGGTCGCTTGCTTTACCGCAGCGACACCAAGGCGCACACGGTCTGGTGCCATGATTTCGACGTGACCACGGGCGCCGTGGGGGCGGCCAGGGTATTCGCGCAGTTCACGCCGCGCGTGGCGGACCAGCCGCTGTCGACCTACGGCGGCCGCCCCGATGGGGCGGCGGTCGACGAGTCCGGTGCGTACTGGGTGGCCATGTTCGAGGGCGCGCGGTTGCTTCGTTATGCCGCGACCGGCGCGCTGCTGGAGGAGATCGCGCTGCCTGTGCGCTGCCCGACCATGCCCTGCTTCGGCGGTGCCGACCGGCGCACGCTCTTCGTCACCACCGCGAGCGATAAGCGGCCCGCGGATGAGCTGGCGCGCGAGCCGTGGGCCGGTGCGGTGCTGACGCTGCGGGTGGACGTTCCGGGTCTGCCGGCGGCGCGCTGCGCGCTCTGAGCCGGCAGTCTGCCCGGCGCTGACAGCGGCGCCGCGGACGCGCGCGTCGGGGGTCTCTTTTGGGAAACCGCGGGTTACCACATATACTCCCGTGGTTTTGCCGGCCGGCACTTGGTCGGCGCTCCCGTCTTTCTGTCAACGCCGACATGACTGCCACTACTGAGGTTCGTCCTGTCAGCGGATGGGATGACGAAGCGCCCGATTCCGTGCCCGCGCCGCTCTGGACCGCCCAGCAGGTGCAAACCCTGGTGGAGCGCGACAGGTCGCTCTCGCCTTGGCGGGTGGTGGCTCTCCAGGCGGCGGTTGGCAGCTTGTTGGCGTTGGTGTGGTGGCTCCTGGGCTCTGCACCCGCGTCTCAGGTGCGCTCCACGGTCTGGGGTGCAGCTGCGGTGGTGTTGCCCCATGCCGTCATGGCCTGGGGGCTGCGCCGCCCGGCTTTCCAGGCCCAGGCTGCGTTCCTGTCGTTCCTCGTTTGGGAACTGATCAAAGTGGGCCTCGCGGTTGCCATTCTGGTGGCGGCGGCGTGGCTGGTGCGGGATCTCAGCTGGCCGGCTCTGCTGGTGGCGTTGATCTTGTGCCTGAAGGTACATCTGGGGGCCTGGTGGTGGTTGAGCCGGGCCGTTCAAGAAACAAATTGAGTCACTAAAGACGATGAGCAGCGAACAGCACGCGCCCAGCGCCGGTGAGTACATCACCCACCACCTGCAGCACCTGCAGAAGAACTTCGCGTTTGAGAGCGTGAAGCAGAAGGACATCGTCGACTTCAGCCTCTACAACCTGGACTCGCTGGTGTTCGCCACCGTGCTGGGCTTCCTGGGCGTGTTCCTGCTGTGGCTGGGCGTTCGTAAGGCCACCTCGGGTGTGCCGGGCCGCTTCCAGGCTGCCGTCGAGATCCTCTTCGAGATGGTCGACAACCAGGCCAAGAGCGTCATCGACAACGCCAAGAGCCGCGCCTTCGTCGGCCCGCTGGCCCTGACCGTGTTCGTCTGGATCTTCCTGATGAACTTCATGGACATGCTGCCCGTCGACTTCCTGCCGCACCTGTGGCACAGCGCCGGCCCGGCCCTGGGCTTCAAGGACTACATGCGCGTCGTGCCGACCGCCGACCTGTCCACCACGCTGGGCATGTCCACCTTCGTGCTGCTGCTGTGCATCTACTACAGCGTCAAGATCAAGGGCCTGGGCGGCTGGGGCCATGAGCTCATCGCCGCGCCGTTCGGCGACCACTGGGCGCTGTGGCCGTTCAACTTCCTGATGCAGATGATCGAGTTCCTGGCCAAGACCGTGTCCCACGGCATGCGGCTGTTCGGCAATATGTTTGCCGGCGAACTCGTTTTCATGCTGATCGCGCTGATGGGTGGCGCGTTCGCGATGAGCGTGACCGGCTTCAGCATGGCCTTCGGCCACGTCGTGGCCGGCACGATCTGGACACTGTTCCACATCCTCGTGATCGTGCTGCAGGCGTTCATCTTCATGATGCTCACGCTGATCTACATCGGTCAGGCGCACGACCATCACTGATCTGTTTTTCCCTTTCCCTTCCCTTTTTTCTTACTGTCTCTAGGAGATTTGAAATGAACGAAATCCTCGGTCTGGTTGCTCTGGCTTGCGGCATCATCGTGGGCCTCGGCGCCATCGGCGCTTCGATCGGCATCGCACTGATGGGTGGCAAGTTCCTGGAGTCTTCCGCTCGTCAACCCGAGCTGATGAACCAGCTGCAGACCAAGATGTTCATTCTGGCCGGCCTGATCGACGCGGCCTTCCTGATCGGTGTTGCCATCGCCCTGCTGTTCGCGTTCGCCAACCCGTTCGCCGCGACCTTCATCCAGTTCGCAGCGAAGTAATCACTGCTCCCTTTCAGGCTTGAAAGGAGATAAGCCGTGAACATCAACGCAACACTGTGGATCCAGTGGATCCCGTTTGCGATCCTGGCATGGGTGACGGCTCAGTTCATCTGGCCCGTCATCGCCAAGGCCCTGGACGAGCGCGTCGCGAAGATCGCCGACGGCCTGGCCGCCGCCGATCGCGCCAAGACCGAGCTGGCTTCGGCCAACAAGGCGGTTGAGGCCCAGCTGGCGCAGACGCGTACCGAATCGACCAAGCTGCTGGGCGACGCTGAAAAGCGCGCCGCGGCCATCGTCGAGGAGGCCAAGAAGCGTGCCGAGGACGAAGCTGCCAAGATCATCGCCCAGGCCAAGGCCGAGGCCGAGCAACAGGTCGTGCGTGCCCGCGAGGCCCTGCGCGAGCAGGTCGCCGTGCTGGCCGTCAAGGGCGCCGAAGCCATCCTGCACAAGGAAGTCAACGCCGGCGTTCACGCCGACCTGTTGGCGCGGCTGAAGCAGGAGCTCTGACATGGCTGAACTCGCGACCATTGCCCGTCCCTACGCCGAGGCGGTGTTCCAGGTGGCCCGCAATGCCGACCTGGCCGCCTGGCGCGGTCAGCTCGACGTGCTGGCGGTCGTGTCCGACGACGCGGCCCTGCGCCAGTTTGCCGAGCACCCCAAGTCGTCGGCCGACCAGGTCGTCGCCGTGGCGGCCGAGGCGGCCGAGAAGCAACTGGGCCAATCGCTGCTGCCGGGCGTGCGCAACTTCCTGCAGACGGTGGTGGAGAACCGCCGGCTGGACGCGCTGCCGGCAGCGGTCGCGCAGTTCCACACGCTGGCCAGCGGCGCTCTTGGCGTCGCAGAAGCCGTGGTCGAGAGCGCCTATCCGCTGGACGCGGGCCAGTTGGCCGAGTTGACCGACGTGCTCGAAAAGCGCTTTGGCCGCAAGCTGACGCTGGAAGTGCGGGTCGACCCCGCGCTGATCGGCGGCGTGCGTGCCACCGTCGGCGACGAAGTGCTCGACACCTCCGTGCGCGCCCGTCTGGAGCGCATGAAGACCGCGTTGATTGCCTAAACATCCAACCACCCAGCGCCCCGCGCTGGGCGGGAGACCGACATGCAACTGAACCCTGCAGAAATTTCCGAATTGATCAAGAGCCGCATCGAGGGCCTGGCCCCGAACGCGGACATCCGTAACCAGGGCACCGTCGTGTCGGTCTCGGACGGCATCGTGCGCGTGCACGGCCTGTCGGACGTGATGCAGGGCGAAATGCTCGAATTCCCGGCCGCACCGGACGGCTCGCAGACCTTCGGTCTGGCCCTGAACCTCGAGCGCGACTCCGTCGGCGCCGTGATTCTGGGTGCCTACGAGCACGTCTCGGAAGGCGACACCGTCAAGTGCACGGGCCGCATCCTGGAAGTGCCGGTCGGCCCCGAGC
>JAYSCT010000018.1:21672-45684 GCA_041914785.1 Roseateles sp. | reverse complement strand
GCGGCCCGCGGGCCCCCCCGCTGCGACGCCCGGGGGGGGGCGGAGGGGGGTGTACTTTGTGATTTTTTTTTGCCCCCACCACCCCCCCCTCGCCCGCCGGGGCGAACTCCCGGCATGGGCCTCACGCGGCAACTCACCGTCGCCGAAGCGTCCGCCGGGATGAGGAAGCCCCTCGCCCCTGCGCGTTTCCGGCCGCTGTGGTGCGGGGATTTCGCCCCCGCGGGCGACCTACTTTCTGGGCCGCCAGAAAGTAGGCAAAGAGCTCCCCCCCGACCGCACCGCCCTCCGCTGCGCTCCGGGTTCCCTGCGCTGCTCAGGCCTTGAGGGCCCGCGCAAAACTCGCGCCGCTACGCTCTGCTCAAACAGTTGCGCGGAGTCAGTGGTCGAAGCGCGCTTCGCGCGCGCCCTCAAGTCCTTGCGCTGCTCGGCGGTACTAAAGGGGGCATACCGAACAGCCGAGCCAGACGGCCTCAGGGCTTGGCGGTGGGTTGTGCCTGCACTCCCAGCGCAGATGCACCACCTTGAACCCCTTGGCCTTCAGTGCCTGCAGCAGAAACGGCAACGCCCTCGCCGTCTGGTCCTGCGCGTCATGCAGCAGCACGATGCCGCCGCCCGACTTGGCCAGCTGGCCCAGCAGCTTGTCGGCCAGCATCTGCGGCGTCTGGTCCGGCAGCCAGTCCTCGGCGCCCGCGTCCACCGACATCACCGTGATGCCCAGCGCGGCCAGCGCCTTCATCAGCACCGGTGACTCGGCCAGGAACGGGAAGCGATAAGCCGCCGGCTGCGTGCCCAGCGCGTCCACATAGGCGGCGACCATGGCCTTGCGGTCGCGCGCCTGGTCCTCCGCCGGCAACTGCGAGAAGTTGTCGTGCCGATAGCCGTGCATGCCCACCGTGTGGCCGGCGTCGCGCACCTGCCGGGCCAGCGCGGGGTGGCGGCTCATCGGCTCGCCGTTCATGAAGAACGTGGCCTTCACGCACTGGTCCGCCAGCGCCTTCAACACTATGGGCGTGGACTCCGGCCGCGGGCCGTCGTCGAAGGTCAGCACCACCTCGCCCGGCGCCAGACCCGGCAGCGCGGCGTGCTGCGCGGTCCCCCAGGCGCCCGCTTCCCGCTTGAGCGTCAGCGTGCGCGACGTGCCCAGCGCGTCGGTGCTGCATCCGGGCCCGGCGGCAACGGCCGACGCCGTGAAGGCGGTGGTCATCAGCAGCATCAGCGGCAACAGCAGCAGCGGCTTCATCGTCAGTGCCCTCCCGCCGGCGCGGCCTGGCCGTCGAGCGCGACAGCCTCCTCGTGGTCGTGCGGGAACGGCGCCAGCCAGGCCAGGATGACCGGCGGGATCGAGAAGATCAGCACCCAGCCGAAGAAGCTCAGGTAGTGGTGGCCGACGTGGTTCCACAGCAGGCCGCTGACCGTGCCCGTGCCCCACTTGGTGAGGGCCATGACACCGGTGGCCATCGCGTAGTGGGCCATGCGGAACGGGCCCGGCGCCACCTGCTGCATCATGTAGAGCATGTGGCCCACGGAGCCCATGCCGAAGCCGAATTTCTCGATGGACACGATGACGGCCACGGTCAGCGCGTCGGTCGGCATCGTCTGCGCGAGGTAGTAGTAGGTCAGGTGCGGGATGTTGAGCACCAGGGCCAGGATGAAGAAGCTGTGCGGCAGCGTGCGCCGGGCGACGAGGAAGCCACCCAGGAAGGCGCCAGCGATGAAGGTCAGCGTGCCGACGGTGCCGTTGATGTGGCCCAGTGTCTCGTTGTCCAGCGCCAGGCCGCCCGCGGCGCGGGCGTCCAGCAGGAACAGCGGGCCGAACTTCTCGATGAAGCCCTCGCCGAAGCGGTAGAAGAAGATGACGGCCAGCATCATCCAGATCTGCGGCTTCTGGAAGAAGCTGACCCAGATCGTCACATTGGCCTTGAGGCCTCCCGCGAAGCCTTCGCCGTGACGCGTCGGCGGCGCGCCGGGCGGCAGCACGCGCACATGCCACAGGCCGAACGCGGCCATCGCCCCCGCGGCAAGCAGCACGACGACGGTCCAGCACTGCACCCAGGGGAGCCCCAAGTGGTTGTGCAGGTAGCCGGTGAGCGACACGAACAGGCCGGACGCGACGACCGCGCCCATGTTCCAGCACATGCCCTGCAGGCCGGCGTAGCGGGCCTGGTCGGTCTTGGACGCGGTGGTCATGAACACGCCGTCGGCGCAGGTGTCCTGCGTGGCGGACGCGAAGCCGACGATCCAGAAGAAGGCCAGCGACAGCTTGAAGAAGTCGGCCAGCGGCAGCACCAGCGCGATGAGGCCCAACGCGGCGGCCATCGTGAACTCCATGCTGATGACCCAGAAGCGCTTGCTGCGGTAGGCCTCCAGCAGCGGCGCCCACAAGGGCTTCAACACCCACGGCAGGTAGAGCTGCGAGGTGCAGAGCGCGATGTCCTCGTTGGGCACGCCGAGGTTCTTGTAGATGATCGCCGCGACGACGCCCACCATCACGTTGGGCAGGCCCATGGCCAGGTAGAGCGAGGGCACCCAGGTGAGCAGGTGGCGTTGGCGGGTGGTCATGTTTGTCTCCGTGTTCTTGTCGCCAACCCTCAGCGGGGCTTGGGCGTCAGGGCCTGGACCGCGGCCGATACATACACGAGCGGCGCGTTCCAGTTGATGGCCACCTCGTTGCTGGCGTAGCTGCAGTGGTGGTCCAGGTAGGACAGGGCCGGCAGCTTGGAGGCATAGGCCGGGCAGTTCTTCTGGTCCTGCTGGCCGGGGTTGGGGCCGCCGGCGAGGAAGCCGGGCACCGGCGCGTCGATGCCGTCGGCCTCGGACGGGCGGTGGTGGGGGTGAAGCGGCGGCTTGGCGCCGAAGCCGGTCACATAGCTCTGGCCCAGCGGGTTGCGGCCCAGCACGTAGTCCAGCACGGACTGCGCGGCGTCGAGCTTGCGGCGGTCGGCGTCCAGCCGGTAGGCCTGGATCAGCATCAGCGCCTGGTTCAGCGCGTGCGCGTTGCTGCCCCAGACGAAGTCGGCCGGGCCCTGCATCGTCAGCCGGTAGGCGGACGACTGCCAGGCCGCGGCGAGTTCGTCGCCGAGGCCGGTCACGCGCTTCGTGACGAGCTCGGCATCGGCGCGCGAGAGGCTCTGGCGGTGCTGGGCCAGGCTCATCCAGGCCAGCCCGACGACGTCGCCCCAGCTGGGCACTCGGATGGCTTGCCGCTCCAGCGCGAGCACGTCGCGGTAGTGGGCGTTGCCGGTCGTGAGGTAGAGCTCGGCGGCGGCCCAGGCGAATTCGTCGTCGAGCTGGGCGTCACCGTACTCGCCCGTGCGCACGTCGGGCGGATTCTTGAACGCGAGCTGCGGATTTTCGCGGGCCCATGTCCACGCGGCGATGGCCGCCGCGCGCAGGCGGGCGGAAAACCCCGGCCGCTGCGCCTCGAAGGGCTTGAAGACGCGGCTGGCCTGGGCCATGACGGCGGCGAAGTCCAGCGCAGCCGCCGTGCTCTTGGCGACGACGTAGCGCGGCGCGCGGGCCTCATGCGGCATCTGGCTGCCGTCGAAGCCCAGGTTGGTGAGCTTGTGATAGACGCCGCCATCGGCGGGGTCCTGCATCGTCAGCATCCAGTCGAGGTTCCACAGCACCTCGTCCAGCACGTCGGGCAGGTCGTTGCCGCTTTCGGGGATGTCGAGCTGCTGCGCCTTGAACAGCTCGGGGAACTGCTCCCACGCGGCCAGCAGCGTGTAGACGCTGATGCCGGAGTTGACGATGTATTTGTTGTAGTCGCCCGCGTCGTACCAGCCCTTGGGCGACGATAGGCGCGTGCCCTCGGGGCGCTTGTCACTGGCGGCCGATGCATGCACCAGCACGTCGGTGTCGGGGTGGCCGGCAGCGCGCGCCCAGCGGCCGGCGTGGCGCGGCTGCAGCGCGATGCTGGCGCGGTTGAAATAGAAGGCCTTGAGGCTGGCGGCGTTCAGCGCGGCGTAGGCATCGGGCGCGATGCGGATGCGCGGCGAGGCCGGCTGGCCGTCCACGCGCAGCTCGTACTCGCCCACGTCGGTCAGCGCGGAGAAGTCGGCCAGGCGCACGGCGGCACCGGCCGGGGCCCAGGTCTGCGCAGGGCCCAGGCGGCCACGCAGCACGACGTCGCCGCTGCCCACGCGCACGACGCGGAACTCGTCGGCCGCGTCGGCCGGCAGCGCCGCCCATTTGGCGCCGGCGGGCAGGTAGCCCACCTGGTTGACGGCAATGCCCTGGGCCTGCGCGCCGAACGCGCCGGCCGCGGCCAGCAGGCCGGCCGCAAGGCGCCGGAAGAAGGAGGGAGCCGCGTGGCGCGGCAGACGGGTTGGCTTCATGGCAGCGGGATTCTGACAGCGCTATCCAGACCCCAGCGATCGGAGCTTGTGCCGGGGGCGGGCCGCCGCCGGCCCGGGGTGGGCGGCAGCGGCCGGGGGCATCAGCCGCCCCAGCTCAGCGTGGCACCTTCGGCCAGCACCGGGCTGCGCCGGCCGTCCACGTCCAGGCCCCAGTCGCGCAGCGCGCCGTCGGTGACCCGGGCCGTGTACTGGCTGCCGGCGCGGCTGACCGTGCCGCGCGCCGCGACGTGGCCGTCCAGGCCCGCGACCGTGAAGGCCGCACTGGCGCCATCCGCCAGCTCGAACACGCGCAGCACGGTGCCGCGGGCGTAGTCGTAGTCGGGCTTCTCGGTCTCGGCGCCCCACGGGATGACGCTGTTCGGTGCTGCATAGAGCGGCATCGACAGGAAGTCGTGCGTCTCGCGGTACCAACGGCCACCAGGCTTCTTCTCGCCCGACAGCAGGTGCGTCCACGTGCCCTCGGGCAGGTACACCTCCACCTCGCCGCTCTCGGTGAACACGGGCGCGACGAGCAGGCTCTCGCCCAGTTGGTACTGCCGGTCCAGCGTCGTACAGGCGGGGTCCTGCGGATGCTCCAGCAGCATCGCGCGCATCAGCGGCACGCCCGTCTCGGTCGCCTCGAGCGCCTTGGCGTAGAGGTAGGGCATGAGCCGGTGCTTGAGCCGCGTGAAGACGCGCAGCACGTCGCAGCTTTCCTCGTCGACGAGCCATGGCACCCGGTAGCTGCTGCTGCCGTGCAGGCGGCTGTGCGAGGACATCAGGCCGAACTGGATCCAGCGCTTGTAGACGGCCGGCGGCGGCTTGCCCTCGAAGCCGCCGATGTCGTGGCTCCAGAACGCGAAGCCGCAACTCGTCAGCGACAGGCCGCCGCGCAGGCTCTCGGCCATGGACTCGAAGGTGCTCCAGCAGTCACCACCCCAGTGCACCGGGAAGCGCTGGCCCGACGCGTAGGTGGAGCGGGCGAAGACGATGGCGTCGCGGCCCTGGCGCTCCTGCAGCAGCTCGAACACGGCCTCGTTGTATTGCAGCGCGTACAGGTTGTGCATCTCGACGGGGTCGGAGCCGTCGAAGTACTGCACGCCCTCGCTCGGGATGCGCTCGCCGAAGTCGGTCTTGAAGCAGTCGGCGCCCTGGTCCAGCAGGCGGCGCAGGTGGCCCTGGTACCAGGCCTTGGCGGCGGGGTTCGTGAAGTCCACGATGGCCATGCCGGGCTGCCACAGGTCGGTCTGGAAGGTCAGGCCGTTCGTCCGCTTGATGAAGTAGCCCTCGCGCACCCCTTCGGCGAACAGCGGCGACTTCTGGCCGACGTACGGGTTGATCCAGAGGCTGATCTTCAGGCCCTTGGCATGCAGGCGCGCCAGCATGGCCTCGGGCTCGGGGAAGCCGCGCGGGTCCCAGGCGAAGTCGCACCACTGGAACTCGCGCATCCAGAAGCAGTCGAAGTGGAAGACCGACAGCGGCAGCTCGCGGCGAGCCATCTCGTCGATGAAGTGCGTGGCCGTGGCCTCGTCGTACTTCGTCGTGAAGGACGTCGTCAGCCACAGGCCGAAGCTCCACGCCGGCGGCAGCGGCGCGCGGCCTGTCAGCGCTGTCAACCGGGACACGACATCCTTGGGCGTGGGGCCGGCGATGACGCAGTAGTCCAGGCTCTCGCCCTCGCGGCTGAACTGCACGCGGGCCACCTTCTCCGAGCCGACCTCGAAGGACACCGGGCCGGCCTCGTTGACGAGCACGCCGTAGCCGCGGTTGGTCAGGTAGAACGGCACGTTCTTGTAGGCCTGCTCGCAGGCGGTGCCGCCGTCCTTGTTGGTGTTCTCGACGACCTGGCCGTTCTTGACGAACGGCGTGAAGCGCTCACCCAGGCCGTACACGTTCTCGCCGACGGCCAGCGTCAGCTGCTCGTGCACGTGGTTGCGCGTGATGCCGTCCTTGCCGGCCCACTGGATGTAGCCCAGGCCGCGCCAGTCGCTCTTGGTGAGCACGCGCTCGCCTTCGCGGAACGTGAGGCCCCAGCCCTCGCCTTTCTTCACGTCGACCGAGATCGTGCCCGAGGTCAGCGTGGCTTGCGCCTCGCCATCGACGATCTGCACGGCGGGATGGCTGGCGCCCACCATGGGGATGTGCAGGCGCGGCGCGCTCGACGCGGTGTAGTGCGCCACGCTGACGCGGATGACGCCGGGCAGCGGCGAGCTCAGCGTCACGGTGAGCGTGGGGCCCTGCAGCGTGTCGCCGCGGTGCTTGATGGGGCGCGTCGTGGCAAGCACGACAAGGCGGTCTTCGTGGACGTCGACGGCGTAGGCCTCGGCCGCGTAGTGCGCGGCGACGCCCGGCTGAAGCATCCACTGTCCGTCAGTGAACTTCATGGGGGGTTCCTGGTTGTCTCCGATCGGCGGCGCGAGGCCTGCCTCTTCGCTTGGCCACCCTTGCGGGTGACGGCTGGCCCGACCGCCTCGGCGGCCTGGCGCGGCGCCATCTTCGGCGGAGCGTTGCGAAACACGCTAGGGGCTTTCACCCAATTTACTTCGTGCGACGGCCGAACTAATATGGCCAAAAACCTGGACTCCAGGGCACAACAAGGAGACAAGCTTTGCAGGCTGAAGCCGCCGGTAGTCAGCAGTTGCTGAAGGTCATCAACCGCATGGCGCTGGTGAGGCACCTCTGTGCCCACCCGGGCCTGTCGCGGGCCGACCTGGCCGGTGCCGTGGGCCTGACGAAATCCACCGTCAGCCTGCTGGTGCGCGAACTGGTGGCCGAGGGCTGGCTGGTGGAGAGCGAGGTCGTTGCCACCGGCGACCTGGGCCGCCGCCCCACGCCGCTGTTCATCGACCCGGCCCGCCTGCTGCTGCTGGGCGCCGAGATGGGCATCGAGTCCGTGCGCGTCGTCGCCACATCGCTGACCGGCGAGGTGCGCGCCTGTGCCGTCGCCAGCTACGGCGCCAGCCGCACGGCCAAGGCCTGCCTCGGCACGCTGGCCACGGCGCTGCTGAAGGTGCGCAAGCAACTGGGCGCCAGCCCGCAGATCCTGGGGCTGGGTGTGGGCCTGCCCGGCGGCGTCAACGAGGCGCGCGGGGTGCTGAACTTCGCACCCAACCTCGGCTGGCGAGACATCCCCGTCGGCGCACTGCTGGCCGAGAAGCTGCAGGACACGCTGCTGGCCGGCGTGCCGCTGTTCCTGCAGAACGAGGCCGACGTCGCCGCGTTGGGCGAGCTGGAGTTCAACCCGTCGCCCGCGTCCGACCCGCTGCTGTACGTCTCCATCAACCAGGGCCTGGGCGCCGGCGTCATCGTCGGCGACCGGCTGCTGACCGGCAGCCGCGGCTTTGCCGGCGAGGTGGGCCACATGGTGCTGCAACTGAACGGCCCGCGCTGCTCTTGCGGCCGCCGCGGCTGCGCCGAGGCGCTGATCGCCACGCGCGCCCTGCTGGGCGGCAGCCAGGACGGCACCGCGCTGCGCTCGCTGGCCGAGGTGCGCGCCCACCTGGTGGACGAAGACGCCGAGACGCTGAAGGCCGTCAACTCCGCCGGCCGCAACCTGGGCGTGCTGCTGCAGAACCTGGCCACCGCCTATGACCCCGGCTGCATCGTGCTGGGCGGCTCGGTGGTGGAGCTGGGCGAGCCCTTCCTGCAACCGGCGCTGGACACGCTGCTGGACTACGCCACCGCCGCCAACCTGCCGCCGCCCAGCGTGCGCATCTCGCGCTTCGGCGCCAACGCGGTGGCCGTGGGCGCCGCCGCGCTGGCGCGCTACCGGCTCACCCGCCCGGCGCTGCCGCTGGCCGACACCGGCGTGGCACTCACTCTCGAGGAAACCGCCTGATGTATCTGGGCATCGATCTCGGCACGTCCGAAGTCAAGCTGCTGCTGCTCGACGGCCGTGGCGCCATCGTCGGCACCGCGGGCAGCACGCTGACGCTGCAGAGCCCGCAGCCGCTGTGGTCCGAGCAGCACCCGGCCGACTGGTGGACGGCCACGCAAGCCGCCGTCGCGCAGTTGCGCAACGCCCACCCCGCCGAGTTCGCGCAGGTGCGCGGCATCGGCCTGTCGGGCCAGATGCACGGCGCCGTGCTGCTGGGCCGCGACGACGCGGTGCTGCGCCCCGCCATCCTGTGGAACGACGGCCGCTGCCACGCCGAGTGCGCCGAGCTGGAAGCCGCCGCGCCGGCGCTGCACGACATCGCCGGCAACCTCGCGATGCCCGGCTTCACGGCGCCCAAGCTGCTGTGGGTCAGCAAGCACGAGCCCGACGTCTTCGCCCGCGTTGCCAGCGTGCTGCTGCCCAAGGACTGGCTGCGCCTGCAGCTGACGGGAGAGAAGGTCAGCGACCCGTCCGACGCCGCCGGCACGCTGTGGCTGGACGTGGCGCGCCGCGACTGGTCCGACGAGCTGCTGGCCGCCACCGGCCTGACGCGCGCCCACATGCCGCGCCTCGTGGAGGCCAGCGAGCCCAGCGACGTGCTGCGGTCCGAACTCGCCGCCGCCTGGGGCCTGGGTGCGGGCGTCGTCGTCGCCGGCGGCGCCGGTGACAACGCCGCCAGCGCCATCGGCATCGGCGCCACGCAGCCCGGTGATGGCTTCATCTCGCTGGGCACGTCGGGCGTACTGTTCGTCGTCAACGACCGCTACCGCCCCAACCCCGCATCTGCTGTTCACGCCTTCTGCCACGCGCTGCCGGCGCGCTGGCACCAGATGAGCGTGATGCTGTCGGCGGCCAGTTGCCTGCGCTGGTTCTGCAATCTCGTGGGCCAGCATGAAGGCGAACTGCTGGCCGAACTGGCGCCGGATGACAGCGCAGTCAGTGATCGCGCGCCCCTCTTCCTGCCCTACCTGGCCGGCGAGCGCACGCCGCACAACGACCCATTCGCGCCCGGCGTGTTCCACGGCCTGAAGAGCCGGACGACGCGCGCCGACTGCACCTACGCCGTGCTCGAAGGCGTCGCCTTCGGTCTTGCCGACGGCCTGGCCGCGCTGCGCGCTGCGGGCACGGCGGTGACGCAGTTGTCCCTCGTCGGTGGCGGCTCGCGCAGCCCCTACTGGGCGCAGCTGATCGCCGATGCGCTGGACGTCGAGATCGTCATCCACGCCGGCAGCGAAGCCGGCGGCGCCTTGGGCGCGGCCCGGCTTGGCTGGCTCGCCACGGGCGGCGACGTCGCCACCGTCTGCACCCGTCCCGCCATCTCGGCGCGCTTTGCGCCGAGTTCCGAACGCCACGCCCGCCTGGCCCCACGCCTGGCGCGCTTCCGTGATCTGTACCAGCGCCTTCGCGGCGCATGACCTGCCTCCCCGCCATGAGCTACTTCGAACACATCCCCCCCATCCGCTTCGAGGGCGCCGACAGCCCCAACGACCTCGCCTTCAAGCACTACGACAAGGACCGCATCGTCCTGGGCAAGCGCATGGAAGACCACCTGCGCTTCGCCGCCTGCTACTGGCACAACTTCGTCTGGACCGGCCTGGACCCGTTCGGCGGCGCCACCTTCGAGCGCCCCTGGTTCCAGGGCGGCTCGCCGATGGAGCTGGCGCGCACCAAGGCCGACGCTGCCTTCGAGTTCTTCGCCAAGCTGGGCGTGCCCTACTACTGCTTCCACGACCGCGACGTCGCCCCCGAGGGCGCCACGCCGCGCGAGAGCCAGGACAACTTCCACCGCATCGTCGACGTGCTCGCCGAGAAGCAGCAGGCCTCGGGCCTCAAGCTGCTGTGGGGCACGGCCAACCTGTTCAGCCACCGCCGCTTCATGTCGGGTGCGGCCAGCAACCCCGACCCCGAGATCTTCAAGATGGCCGCGCTGCAGGTGCGCGACGCGCTGGACGCGACGCTCAAGCTCGGCGGCGAGAACTACGTGCTGTGGGGCGGCCGCGAGGGCTACGAGACGCTGCTGAACACCCGCCTCGCCCAGGAGATGGACCAGCTGGGCCGCTTCCTGACCATGGTCGTCGAGCACAAGCACAAGATCGGCTTCAAGGGCGCCATCCTCATCGAGCCCAAGCCGCGCGAGCCGTCCAAGCACCAGTACGACTTCGACACCGCCACCGTCTACGGCTTCCTCGTGCGCTACGGCCTGGAGAAGGAAGTCAAGGTCAACATCGAGGCCAACCACGCGACGCTGTCGGGCCACAGCTTCGAGCACGAGATCGCCACCGCCGGCGCTCTGGGCATCCTCGGCAGCCTGGACATGAACCGCGGCGACCCGCAGCTGGGCTGGGACACCGACCAGTTCCCCAACAACGTGCCCGAGACGGCCATCGCGCTGTACCACGTGCTGAAGGCCGGCGGCCTCGGCAGCGGCGGCCTGAACTTCGACGCCAAGGTGCGCCGCCAGAGCATCGACGCGGCCGACCTGTTCCACGGCCACATCGGCGGCATGGACGTCTGCGCGCAGGCGCTGCTGGTGGCCGAAAAGATGATCAACGACGGCCGCCTGCAGGCCGCGCAGGACGCGCGTTATGCCGGCTGGGACACGCCGGCCGGCCAGGACATCCTGAACGGCCGCCGTTCGCTGGCCGAGCTGGCCGACGACGTGCTCGCGAAGAACGTCGACGTCGCGCCCGTGTCGGGCCGCCAGGAAGTCCTGGAGAACCTCGTCAACCGCTTCTGCGGCTGATCGCCTCCGCCCCAACCGCCAGCCCGCACCCACCGACACCGCTGACATGACGACCCCCCGAGCCGCCGCCAGCCCCCGTCGGCGCGCGCGATGTTGACGCCCCATCCGATCCCGCCGAACCAGCAGCAGTACCCGGCAACACCAGCCCCCCGTGCCAACGAGCACATCGAGAGGAGACAACTGTGAACAAGCCCCAGAGAACCCTGATTTCCCTCGCCGCCGCCCAGGCCGCGCTGCTCAGCAGCGGCCTGGCGATGGCGCAGACGCCAGCGGCCCCCGCGGCCGCCGCGTCAGCCCCCATCGAGAAGGTCGAGACCGTCGTCGTCAGTGGCCGACGCGCCGCGCTGGAATCCGCGCAGAAGATCAAGCAGAACTCCGACGAGATCGTTGACTCCATCGTCGCCGACGACATCGGCAAGCTGCCGGACAAGTCCGTCACCGAAGTGCTGCAGCGCATCGTCGGCGTGACCATCGACCGCACCATGTCCAAAGGCGACCCCGAGCACTACTCGGTGGAAGGCTCCAGCGTGAACATCCGCGGCCTGTCCTACGTGCGCTCCGAGGTCAACGGCCGCGACACCTTCTCGGCCAACGGTGGCCGCGCGCTGAATTTCGAAGACGTGCCGCCCGAACTGATGGCCGGCGTGGACGTGTTCAAGAACCCGTCGTCCGCCCAGATCGAGGGCTCCATCGGCGGCCTGGTGAACCTGCGCACCGCCATGCCGTTCGACTACGCCGGCTTTAAGGGTCACGTCACGGTCAGCGGCAACTTCAACCAGCTCCAGGAGAAGTGGAGCCCCTCGGCATCGGGCCTGCTGTCCAACCGCTGGAAGACGGACCTCGGCGAGTTCGGCGCGCTGCTGAGCCTGGCCAGCAGCAAGAGCTCCACCCGAACGGACCTGTGGCAGGTCGAGCCCTACTTCAATGTCGACGGCACGCACTGGGTCCCCAAGGGCGCCCAGTGGCGCGACTCCAACTTCGAGCGCAACCGCAACGGCCTGTACGGCGCGCTGCAGTGGAAGAAGGACGACCTGAGCAGTTCCCTCACCTACTTCCAGTCCAAGTACAAGATGCAATGGGACGAGAACGCCCTGTTCTCGCAGACCAACCCCTGGAACCTCGTCGTCGGCAGCGACGCCAAGTACAACAGCAACAACGTCTTCGTCAGCGGCACGCTGACCTCGCCCGCCGACGGCGGCGTGAACTTCGGCGCCGACACCCGCTACATGACGCGCAACTCCCGGACGCGCGACCTGGGCTGGAACCTGCAATGGCGCGCCAGCGACCGCTGGACGTTCAGCACCGACCTGCAACTGGTCAAGTCCAACACCAACGCCTTCGACTCCACCGTTGCCACCGGCCTGCTGATGCCCAAGGAGACGCTGGACCTCTCCGGCACGACGCCGCGCGTGGTCTTCGACGCCAGCGACCTGGCTGCACTGCGTGACAAGGCCAACTACTACTGGGCCTTCACGATGGAGCACCTGGACCGCAGCAAGGCTGAACAGAAGGCCTGGCGCGCGGACGGCAAGTTCAACTTCGACCACCCCGTGCTGCAGGACCTGTCCTTCGGCATCCGCCTGACCGACCGCGATGCCACCACGGTCAACACCGTGCCCGGCTACAACTGGTCGCCGATCACGCAGGGCTGGGCCAGTTGGCTGTATGGCGGCAACCTGGCGCGCCTGAACGACCCACGCTTCAACGCACCGGTCACGCTGCACGAGTTCAACAAGTTCTTCGGCGGCCAGAACGTGCCCAGCATCTACGTGCCCAGCGTGGCGCTGGCCAAGGGCTACCCGAACACCTATCAGCTGCTGCACAGCTATCCGGAGACGCTGTGCGCCGCCGCCAACGGCGCGGGCGCCTGGCAGTGCTCGCAGACCTGGGCCGGCATGGCCTGGACGCCGGCGAGCTTCGGCACCGACCCGGCCGGCACCAACGAGCAGCATGAACGCTCGCAATCCGCCTACGGCCAGCTGCGCTTCGACTTCGCCGAAACCGGCATGCCGGTGGACGGCAACGTGGGCGTTCGCGTCGTTCGCACCGACATGAAGGCCAGCGGCTACGTGGTGTTCAAGAACAGCGCCGCGCAGCTGAACCCGGGCCAGACCCAGAGCGGCGTCGCCGTGCCGGCGATCAGCAACTTCAGCACCCCGATCGCCGCGGAGCAGCCCTACACCGACGTGCTGCCCAGCCTGAACCTGCGCTACAAGCTCAGCAACGAAGTGCAGTTCCGCGCGGCGCTGGCCAAGGGAATCTCGCGCCCCGACTTCGGCGACATGCAGGCCTACACGTCCATGGAGCTGACGACCAAGCAGCGCACGGAAGGCACCAACGTCATCATCGAGTCGGTCAACCTGAGCGGCACCGCCAACGGCAACCCGCTGCTCAAGCCCATCAAGTCCACGCAGCTGGACCTGTCGGGCGAGTGGTACTTCTCCAAGAACGGTTCCGTGACGCTGGCGCTGTTCAACAAGGACCTCAAGGACATCATCGTCAAGCAGTCCCAGTCGGTCATGGTGCCGGCCACCAACGGCACCCCGCTGAACTTCACGGTGACCTCGCCGGTCAACGGCGCCAAGGGCCGGGCCCGCGGCTTCGAGCTGGCCTTCCAGCGCTACTTCGACATGCTGCCCGGCTGGATGTCGGGCCTGGGCATGCAGGCGAACTACACCTACGTCGCCAGCAAGACCACGCCCTACAACCCGGTGCTGACCCCGTTCTGCTCCGGCACCAGCACCGATGCGGTCAACCTGAACCTGAACATCAACGGCTGCGACACCGATGGCCGCACCTTCGGCAACCTGCCGCTGACCAACCTGTCCAGGAACGCCTACAACCTGGCGCTGCTGTACGACTACGGCCCCGTCTCGGCACGCGTGGCCTACAGCTGGCGCTCCAAGTACCTGCAGGCAGTCAACGCCAACGGCACCCGCGGCGGCGACGGCCGCCTGGTGGGCGGCACCAGCGTGGCCTACGCGTTGCCGACCTGGAGCGACGACTACGGCCAGATCGATGCCGGCGTCACCTACCGCTTCGGCGACAAGCTCAGCCTGAGCCTGGAAGGCCAGAACCTGAACAACGCGCTGGCCCGCCAACTGATGCAGCAGAACATCGGCATGATGACGCGTGCGGTGAACTACACCGGCCGCCGCTACTCGGTGCAGGCGAGCTACTCGTTCTGATGCGTTGACCACGACCGTCCGGCGGCCCCGTGCCGCCGGACCTTCAGGATCCCCGATGAAAGCTACACACCTTGCTGCGGCAGCGCTGGCCTGCCTGATGGCGTTCGCGCCCACACAAGCGGCCGAAGCGCCCCGCCTCGTCAGCCAGAACGGCCGCCATGCGCTGCTGGTCGACGGCAAGCCCTTCCTCATCCTCGGCGCGCAGGCGCACAACTCCAGCAACTACCCCGGCGCGCTGAAGCCCGTCTGGGCGGCCGCCAACGACCTGAAGGCCAACACCGTGCTGATGCCGGTGGCGTGGGAGCAGGTGGAGCCCGTCGAGGGCAGGTTCGACTTCAGCTTCGTCGACACCCTCGTCAAGCAGGCCCGCGAGCAGAAGAAGCGGCTGGTGATCCTGTGGTTCGGCACCTGGAAGAACACCAGCGCGCAGTACACGCCCGAGTGGGTCAAGCTCGACCCCCGGCGCTTCCCCTTCAACCGCGACCGCGACGGCAGCTCGAACTACAGCCTCAGCCCCTTCGGCGCCGAGACGCTGAAGGCCGACAAGCGCGCCTTCGTCGCGCTGATGGGCCACCTGAAGAAGATCGACTCGACCGAGCGCACCGTGCTGATGGTGCAGGTGGAGAACGAGGTGGGCACCTACGGCCTGGTGCGCGACTTCAGCCCCGCGGCGCAGGCCGCGTTCGAGCAGCCCGTGCCCGCCGCCGTGCTGGCGCGCCAGAAGCCCAAGGCCGCGGCCACGGGCACCTGGCGCGAGGTCTACGGCGACTACGCCGACGAGTACTTCCACGCCTGGGCCATCGCCCGCTACATCGGCGAGATCGCCGCGGCCGGCAAGGCCGTCTACGACCTGCCCATGTACGTGAACAACGCGCTGCGCAACCCGCTGGAGCAGCCGCCCAAGCCCTGGAACAAGGACTTCGCCAGCGGCGGCCCGACCTGGGACGTCATCGACATCTACAAGGCCGCCGCGCCCGCCGTCGACATCGTCGCGCCGGACATCTACAACCCCGAGTCCGCCCAGGTGAACGCCAACCTGCGCCTGTTCGGCCGCGCCGACAACGCACTGTGGGTGCCCGAGATCGGCACCAAGCCGGCCTATGGCCGCTTCCTGTACGCGATGCTGGGCCGCGGCGCCATCGGCGTATCGCCGTTCGGCATCGACTACTTCGACTACAGCAACCACCCGCTGGGTGCGACGGCCACCGACAAGACCATCGTCGAGCCCTTCGAGCGCGTCTACCGCATGTTCGCGCCCATCCAGCGCCAGTGGGCGCAGTGGGCGTTCGACGGCAAGACCCAGGGCATCGGCGAGGGCGACGACCGCAAGCCGCAGCAGCTGGACTTCCCCGGCTGGAGCGCCAAGCTGACCTACCGCCTGGGCCGCTTCGGCGAGGCCGCGTGGGGCGGCGAGTTCGCCAAGCCCGCAGCCGGCACCGAAGAGCCGGGCGGCGGTGCCGCCATAGCGCAGATCGCGCCCGACGAGTTCCTCGTCATCGGCCATCGCGTGCGCGTGCGCATGGAGCCGGCCGAAGGCACGAAGGGCCTGATGCTGCGCGCCGAGCAGGGCCGCTTCGACGCACAGGGCCGCTGGGTCATGGAGCGCGTGTGGAACGGCGACCAGGTCGACTACGGCCTGAACCTGCCCGCCGAGCCGATGATGCTCAAGGTCAAGATGGGCCGTCCGGCGCAGCCATGATGCAGCGCCGCCACCTGCTGCAGGCCACAGGCCTGCTCGCGCTGCCCGCCTGGGCGGCCGACAACGCGCCGTCGTACGACTGGCGCAGCCTCACCTACGGCGCGGGCGGCTTCATCGACGGCTTCGTGTTCCACCCCGCCGAGCGCGGCCTGCTGTACGCGCGCACCGACATCGGCGGCGCCTACCGCTTCGACCCGACGACCAGCCGCTGGCTGCCGCTGCTGGACCACCTGCCCAAGGCCGACGCCGACCTGATGGGCGTGCTCAGCCTCGCGGTGGACCCGACCGACGCCAACCGCGTCTACGCCGCCTGCGGCCTCTACACCAGCGAGTGGGCGCGCAAGGCGGCGCTGCTGGCGTCCACCGACCGCGGCGCGACGTGGACCTTGCACGAGCTGGGCATCAGGCTCGCCGGCAACGGCCCCGGCCGCGGCAGCGGCGAGCGCCTGCAGGTGGACCCGCGCCGCCCCGAGCGCCTGCTGCTGGGCACCACGCAGAACGGCCTGCTGCAGAGCACCGACCGCGGCCGCAGCTTCAGCCGCGTCGGCGGCTTCCCGGCCCGGCATGTATCGCTGGTGCTGTTCGCCGGCCCGCGCACGGTCTACGCCGGCAGCCACGACCAGCCCGGCCTGTTCGTCTCCACCGACGACGGCGCCACGTTCACGCGCATCACCGAGCTGCCGCCACAGGCGCCGCAGCGCGCAGCCCTCGGGCCGGACGGCTCGCTCTACGTCAGCCTGGCCGCCGGCGACGCCGGCCAGGTCGTCAACCCGGGCTACGCCAGGACCGGCAGCGTCTGGCGCCGCGCGCCGGACGGCCGCTGGCGCGACATCACGCCGGTCAAGCCCGGCGGCGGCCAGAACTTCGGCTACTCGGGGCTGGACGTCGACGCGAAGCGCCCCGGCCGCGTCGTCGTCACCACCATCGAGCGCTGGAGCCAGGGCGACGAGCTCTACGTCTCCGACGACTTCGGCGCCAGCTGGGCGCCGCTGAGCCCGCGCTCAGCGTTCGACGCCAGCACCCACCCGTGGCTGCAGGCCTACCAGGCCAAGACGCACCACAAGCAGGGCCACTGGCTGGCCGACTTCAAGATCGACCCGCACGACGGCGACCGCGCCGTCTACGGCACCGGCTACGGCCTGTGGATGACCGGCAACCTCGGCGCGCCGACAGTGAACTGGGCGTTCACCGTCGACAACCTCGAAGAAACCGCCGTGCTGGGGCTGGAAAGCCCGTCCGGCGGCGCGTCGCTGCTGGCGGCCATGGGCGACGTGTCCGGCGCCGCGTGGGACGACCTCGCGCAAGGCCCGAAGGCGGGTCTGTTCCTGCCCGCCGGCGAAACCTGCCGCTCGGTGGCCTATGCCGAGCTGAACCCGGGCATCGTCGCGCGCACGTCCGACGCGGCGGCCCATGGCGGCTACTGGTCGCCCGACGGCGGCGCCAGCTGGCGGCCCTTCGGCCCGTCCACGCGCAATACCAGGACGCCCGAGGGCTGGACCGCATCGAGCGGCCAGGTGGCCGTGTCGGCCAAGGGTGGCTTCTTCCTGTGGGCGCCCGACAAGCAGCCAGCACTGTGCTCACGCGACCGTGGCAAGACCTGGACCCCAAGCCAAGGCTGGCCGGCCGAACGCGACGTGACGCTCACGCCCGTGGCCGACCGCACCGTCGAAGGCGTGTTCTACGTGTTCGACCGTGCCAACGGCTGCATCCTCACCAGCACCGACGGCGGCGCCAGCTTCCAGCCCGGCATCACCGGCCTGCCCAAGCTGCAGAACTGGCAGAGTGCCCAACTCGTCTGCGCGCCGGGCCAGCTGCGCGACCTCTGGCTGGCGCTGCCCGACGGCCTGCTGCACCTGCCCGGCGTGGACAGCAAGCCGCAGGGCGTGCGCGCCGTCGTCGAACCGTGGCGCGTGGCCGTCGGCAAGGCGGCACCCGGCGCGGCGTGCCACGCGGTCTACGTGTGGGGCCGCGTGAAGGTGGGCGGCCAGGACGTCGAAGGCCTGTTCCGCTCCGTCGACACCGGCGCCACGTGGCAGCGCATCAACGACGACGCCCACCGCTACGGCCGCCTCAACGCGCTGGCGGCCGACCCGCTGGAGTTCGGCGTCGTCTACCTGGCGCCCGAGGGTCGGGGTGTCGTCATCGGTAGGCCGAAGGCATGAAGCGTCTGGTCGTCATCGCCGTGCTGGCCCTCGCGCTGCCGCTGCAGGCCGCGGAGCTGGTGCTGCACTACGCCACGCCGGCCCCCGACACACCACAAGGCTGGGAGCAGCAGGCGCTGCCCATCGGCAACGGTCGCCTCGGCGCGATGCTGTTCGGCCAGGTCGCGCGCGACCGGCTGCAGTTCAACGACATCACGCTGTGGACCGGCGACGCCCAGACGATGGGCGCCTACCAGCCGTTCGGCGACGTGCTGCTGACGCTGGACGGCGCCGACGCCCCCGTGACCGGCTACCGCCGCGAGCTGGACATCGCCCGCGCGGTGAACCGCCTGCGCTACACGCAGGGCGGCACGCGCTTCACGCGCGAGGCCCTCGCCAGCCACCCGGCGCAGGTCATCGCGTGGCGGCTCACGGCCGACCGGCCCGGCCGCTACAACGGCCGCATCGCGCTGACCGACCGCCACGGCGCGGCACTCAGCGCCGCCGGCCAGACGCTGACCGCCGTGGGCCGTCTCCCCAACGGCCTGGCCTACGCCAGCCAGCTGCGCGTGCAGCACGACGGCGGCACGGTCGCCATCGACGGCAACACGCTGACCTTCCGCGGCGTCAACGCGCTGACGATCCTCCTCGGCGCCGGCACCAGCTTTGCCGACGGCCAGCCGCCGCTGCCGCGCGTGCAGGCGCAGGTGGCCGCCGCCAAGCCCTGGCCGCAGCTGCGCGCCGACCACGAACGAGACGTGGCCTCGCTGCTGGGCCGTGTGCAGCTCGACCTGGGCGCCAGCCCCGCCGACCGCCGCGCACTGACGACCGACGCCCGCCTGGCCGCCTACACCCGCGACGGCGGCGACCCGGCGCTGGAGGCGCTGTACTTCCAGTTCGGCCGCTACCTGCTCGCCAGCAGCTCGCGCGATGCCTTGCCGGCCAACCTGCAGGGCCTGTGGAACGACCACCTGCAGCCGCCGTGGAACAGCGACTACCACTCCAACATCAACCTGCAGATGAACTACTGGCCGGCCGAGGTGACCCACCTCGCCGAGGCTGCGCGGCCGCTGCACCGCTTCGTGCAGCGCCTCATCCCCGAATGGCGCCGCCCCGTGGCCGAGCGCGCGATGCAGGCCCTGAAAGACCCCGCCTCGCTGCCGCCCGAGACGCCGCCGTGGGACAACTCGGTGCAGCCGCCCGTCGAGACCTTCCTGAAGGACGGCCGCCCCGTGCGTGGCTGGACCGTGCGCACCGAGACCAACCCCTTCGGCGCACAGAGCTACCTGTGGAACATGACCGGCAACGCCTGGTACGCGCGGCACTTCTGGGAGCACTACGCGTTCACGCAGGACAAGGCTTTCCTGCGCGAGCAGGCCTGGCCGGTGCTGAAGGAAGTGGGCGAGTTCTGGGAAGACCGCTTGAAGGCCTTGCCCGACCGTCGCCTCGTCGCACCCAACGGCTGGTCGCCCGAGCACGGCCCCATCCAGGACGGCGTGGCCTACGACCAGCAGATCCTGTGGGACCACTTCGACAACATGGCGCAGGCCGCGGCGGCGCTCGGTGACCAGGCCGCGCGTGACCGTGCGGCGGCGATCCGGGACCGCCTCGCCGGCCCGCGCGTGGGCCGCTGGGGCCAGCTGCTGGAGTGGCTGGACGAGCTGACCGACCCGGTGCTGGACACACCGCGCGACACGCACCGCCACGTGTCCCACCTGTTCGCGCTGTTCCCGGGCCGGCAGATCTCGCCGGCGCGCACGCCCGCGCTGGCGGCCGCCGCGCGCCGCACGCTGGAGGCGCGGGGCGACGTCAGCACCGGCTGGTCCATGGCCTGGAAGATGGCCTGGTGGGCGCGGCTGCGCGACGGCGATCGTGCCCACCGCCTGCTGCGCGGCCTGCTCGCCACGCCGGGCGCCGCGGCCGCGCGTCCGGGCGCCGAGGTGCACCAGGGCGGCACCTACCCCAACCTGTTCGACACGCACCCGCCGTTCCAGATCGACGGCAATTTCGGCGCCACGGCGGCCATCGCCGAGATGCTGCTGCAGTCACACGACGGCGTCATCGACCTGCTGCCCGCGCTGCCGGCCGCGTGGGCCCAGGGATCGATCAAGGGGCTGCGCGCGCGCGGCGGCTTCGAGGTCGACATCGCCTGGGCCCACGGCCGAGTGATGAGCGCCACCGTGCGGTCCATCGCCGGCGCCGGCGGCGGCCGTATCCGCGCGGGCGACCGCGTCATCGAGCTGAAGCTGCAGCCCGGCCAGTCGCGCACGCTGCGCGCCAAGGACCTCTTCTGACATGACCCGCTTCCTGCTCGCCCTCCTTGCGCTGCTGCCGCTGACAGCACAGTCACTGGACCTCGACACCGGCAAGCCCGCCAACGGCTGGTCCATCGCCGTCACCGATTTCGAAGGCGATGCCGCGCTGACCGGCGACCGCGTCACGGTGCCCAAGCCTGCCAATCCCCGGGTGCCCAACAGCCACGTGGCGGCCCGCCGCGACGACGATGGCGCGGTGACGCTGCAGTTCACGAACACGTGGATCGCGCAGCTGCGCTGGCAAGGCGGCCCGCCGCTGGACCTGCGCGCCTACGTGCCCGCCGGCACCGTCGAGTTCGACCTGGACGTCATCGACCTCGCCCGCGGCGGCATGAAGTTCAAGCTCGGCTGCGGCAAGGACTGCGAGCGCAAAGTGCCCTTCCTGTTCGCCGGCCGCGAGCTCGCCGGCAAGGGCCGGCAGCACCTGTCGTTCGCGCTGAAATGCTTCGCGCGCGACGGCGACGACTTCTCCGCCGTCAACGTGCCGTTCGCGCTGGAAGGCACGGGCAATGGCGAGGTTCGCATCGCCAACCTGCGCCTCCACAAGACCGGCAAGCCGACGACCGCCTGCCCCGACTACCGCACGCAGTCGGTCACGCCCGAGCGGCTGCAGGAGTCGTGGGCCGTGGACTGGTGGCTGCCGCGCCACGAGCAGAAGCTTGCCGAGATCCGCGCCCACCGAGACGCCGGCCGGCGCGTGGACCTCGTGTTCCTCGGCGACTCCATCACGCAGGGCTGGGAGAACGAGGGCCAGGCCGCGTGGGCGCAGCACTTCGCGAAGCACAACGCCGTGGCGCTGGGCTTTGGCGGCGACCGCACCGAGAACCTGCTGTGGCGGCTGCGGCACGGCGAGCTGGACGGCATGGCGCCCAAAGCCATCGTCATGATGATCGGCACCAACAACACCGGCGAGCGGCTGGAAGACCCGGCGCTGACGGTGGCCGGCATCCGCGCCAACCTCGACGAGATCCGCAGGCGCCAGCCGCAGGCGCGCGTGCTGCTGCTGGCACTGTTCCCACGCGGCGAGAAGCCCGACGACCTGACCCGCCGGCACAACGCGAAGATCAACGCGCTGCTGCCGGCGCTGGCCGACGGCAAGCGGGTCGTCTTCCTCGACATCGGCCGCGCGTTGATGAACCCCGACGGCACGCTGTCCAAGGACATCCTGCCCGACTTCCTGCACCTGAGCCCCCGGGGCTACGAGATCTGGGCCCGCAGCCTGGAAGCGCCCCTGAATGACGCCCTGACGGCGGCTAACCCCTGACCCCATGACCGCACTGACCTACGCCAGCCCCTTCCCCGCCGACTTCGTGTTCGGCGTTGCCGCCGCCTCTGCCCAGATCGAGGGCGCCGCCTTCGAGGACGGCAAGGGCGAGTCCATCTGGGACCGCTTCGCCCGCCAGCCCGGCAAGGTGCACGACGGCGACACGCTGGACGTGGCCTGCGACCACTACCACCGCTTCGATGAAGACTTCGCGCTGATGGCGTCGCTGGGCTACAAGAACTACCGGCTCTCCATCAGCTGGCCGCGCATCTACCCGAACGGCGATGGCGAGCTCAACCCCGCCGGCCTGGACTTCTATCACCGCCTGTTCGCGAGCATGAACAAGCACGGCATCACGCCGTGGGTCACGATGTTCCACTGGGACCTGCCGCAGAGCCTGGAAGACCGCGGCGGCTGGACCTCGCGCGTCACCGTGGACGCCTTCGCACGCTATGCCGACACCATCGTGCAGGCCTTCGCCGGTGAGGTGACGCACTGGATCACGATGAACGAGATCCGCTGCTTCACGCTGCTGGCCTACGGCTACGGCACCAAGGCGCCGGGCCGCCAGGAAAGCGCCCAGGTCGTCAACCAGACCTTCCACCACGCGCTGCTGTGCCACGGCCACGGCGTGCGCGCGGTGCGCGCGTTCGGCGGCGCGGGCGCAGTCGTCGGCCTGACGGACAACCTGGACGTCTGCATCCCCGTCACCGAGACACCGGAGGACATCGCCGCCGCGCGGGCCTGGTTCCTGGAGAAGAACGCGCATGTGCTGGGCGCCATGCACGCCGGCCGCTACCCCGACGACTACCTGGCCCGCGGCGGCGCCGACGCGCCGACGGTGGAGCCCGGTGACTTCGACCTCATCAGCCTGCCCACCGACCACCTGGGCCTGAACATCTACACCGGCACCTATGTGCGCGCCGGCAAGGCCGGTGCCTGGGAACCCGTGGCATTGCCCGCCAACTACCCCAAGGCCGACAGCCCCTGGCTGCACATCGCGCCGCAGTGCATCTACTGGGCCACGCGCTTCGCGGCCGAGTGCTACGGCCACCAGGCGCTCTACATCACCGAGAACGGCTGCGGCTACAACGACGAGCCCGTGGTGAACGGCGAGGTGCTGGACCTGCACCGACGCGACTTCCTGCGCAACCACCTGCGCGAGGCCCACCGCGCCATCAGCGACGGCGTGCCGCTGAAGGGCTACTTCCTGTGGAGCTTCATCGACAACTACGAGTGGGAAGACGGCTACCAGCGCCGCTTCGGCATCGTGCACTGCGACTACGCGACGCTGGTGCGCACGCCCAAGCTGTCCGCGCACTACTACGCGCAAGTCATCGAGCATCGCCGCATCCTGTGACCTGAGACGGGGCCGGACCATGACGCCTATATTCCTCGCGCCGCTGTGGGCCTGTCGCTCGCGCGCGGTTCAACGAGGACTACCGAGATGACCCTGCCCCGCTCCCCGCGCCGCCGCCAACTGTTCGCCGCCGCCGCCCTGGCGCCCACCACCGCGCTCGCCGCCACGCAGCAACGCTCCGCAGCACCCGCGATGACAGCGCTGACTTCCGCCAGCGCCTTCCCCGCCGACTTCGTGTTCGGCGTCGCGGCGGCGTCCGCGCAGATCGAGGGCGCGGCGTTCGAGGACGGCAAGGGCGAGTCCGTCTGGGACCGCTTCGCACGCGTTCCCGGCAAGGTGCACAACGGCGACACGCTGGACGTGGCCTGCGACCACTACCACCGCTTCGACGAGGACTTCGCGCTGATGGCCTCGCTGGGCATCAAGACCTACCGCCTGTCCATCGCCTGGCCGCGCATCTACCCCAACGGCGACGGTGAGGTGAACCCC
Organism: Roseateles sp.; assembly: GCA_041914785.1. Classification (GTDB taxonomy): domain Bacteria; phylum Pseudomonadota; class Gammaproteobacteria; order Burkholderiales; family Burkholderiaceae_C; genus Pelomonas. The sequence continues at coordinate 22,271 of JAYSCT010000018.1, read as the reverse complement.
AAGGGGCTGGACTTCTACCGCCGCGTCTTCGCGAGCATGAAGAAGCACGGCATCACGCCGTGGGTCACGCTGTTCCACTGGGACCTGCCGCAGGCGCTGGAAGACCGCGGCGGCTGGACCTCGCGCGTCACCGTCGACGCGTTCGCGCGCTATGCCGACACCGTCGTCAAGGCCTTCGCCGGCGACGTGAAGCATTGGATCACGCTCAACGAGATCGTCTGCTTCACGCTGCTGGGCTACGGCACGGGCACCAAGGCGCCGGGCCGAAAGGAGAACGCTAGGACAGTCAACCAGACCTACCACCACGCGCTGCTGTGCCACGGCCACGGCGTGCGGGCCGTGCGCGCTTTTGGCGGCAAGGGCGCGCAGGTGGGGCTGACCGACAACTGCGGCGTCGCCGTGCCGGTGACCGAGAAGCCGGCGGACATCGCCGCCGCCAAGGCCTGGTTCATCGACCGCAATGCGCAGGTGCTGGGCGCCATCCGTGCCGGCAGGTACACCGACAACTTCCTGAAGCGGGGCGGGGGCGACCCGCCCCCCGCGCACCCCCCCGCGGGGCGCCCCGGGTGCCGGGGCGGGTGCCCCCCCCGCCCCGCCCC